>CAMOCC010000044.1 GCA_946610035.1 uncultured Verrucomicrobiota bacterium | reverse complement strand
AGTACGCGCACAACATGTGCAACGCGATGGGCAACCTCAAGGACTACCAGGACGCAATCGAGTCGTCGGACGTGATCCTCGGCGCGGCGATTTGGGACTGGGTTGATCAGGGGCTGTACAAGATGGGGAACGGGGAACGGGGAATGGGGAACGGGGAACGGGGAATGGGGAACGGGTTGATTATCGCGTATGGCGGCGACTTCGGGGACAAGCCGAACGACGGGCAGTTCGTGATGAACGGGACTGTTCTCTCCGACCGCACGCCCGAGCCGGGCTACTGGGAGGTGAAGCACGTGTTCCAGCCTTTCGCGTTCGAGTTCTCCGAAGACGGAAAGAAGGTGACGGTCAAGAACCTCAACTACTTCAGAAAGGCGGCGGGATATACGCTGAACATCGCGGTTCTCGGAGTCAAGGGTCCGCAAAGGGTTTCGTATGCGCTCGACATCCCGCCGCGCGAGAGCAGGACGTACAAGGTCGAAGGCATTGACGCAGAGTCCGTGTTCGTGCGCTGCGAAATCGTGCTGGACGCAGACGAAGGGATTCTCAAGAAGGGTCATGTGGTTGCGGACGGGCAGTTCGCCACCCGCGACATCTTCGACGCGGCCAACAGGATCGCCGTCACATCTGAAGGAAAGGTGGACGAGATTTCCGACGCCTCTTCACTCGGCTTCAGGGCGAGCGGCGTCGAGGTGCGTTTCGACCGCGCTTCCGGTGCGCTCGTCTCGTATGTCAATGGGGGGAAGGAATGCCTTCTCGCTCCTATGACAGTCGATGCGTTCCGCGCGCCCAGCTCCAACGAAGTCGGACTCGGCGGCAGGTGGGCGCAGGCTGGCTTGCGCGAACTCGTCCAGAAGGCGACGTCGATTTCGGAAGTGACGACGAATCCCGACGGCTCGAAGTCGTTTGTCGTGGTTGCCGACGTTCGCGGGAAGCAGAAGGAGCGCATCGTCGGCTTCGGCGGCAACAACGGCAAGCAGTGCGAGATTGTTCCTGTGGGAGCAGTCGCGCAGCACGACCCGCACTTCGTCGTTGCGCAGAAGTGGACGGTGTTCGGAGACGGAAACGTTGCGTGCCAGTCGGAGATCCGTTCGCGCGGACGCGTGATGGAGCTTGCGCGCGTCGGCTACCGCTTTACGCTCGACAAATCGTTCGACCAGGTCAGCTGGTTCGGCGCGGGGCCGTACGAGAACTATCCTGACCGCAAGAGCGGCGCGTTCGCGGGATGGTGGAGCGCAGGCGTCTCCGCAATGGTGGAGGGCTACGCGAAGCCGCAGGACATGGGAATGCGGTGCGACACCGCCTGGGCGTCGCTCATGGGCGAGAGGGGCATGTTCATGCTGATGTCGCTCGGCGGGCCGTTCGCGTTCTCGGCGATTCCGTATTCGCCGACGGAACTTGTGACGACTATGCATCCGCAGGAGCTGCCGGAGGCGGAGAAGGTCGAGTTCGGCGTATACGCCGCTGTGCGCGGACTTGGAGGCGCGTCGTGCGGACCTGGGCCGATGGGACGCGATATCGTCAGGAACAACGAGGCGTTCGTGCTCGACTTCATAATCGGGAAGCCCCTCGACAGCAACCTCCTCCCGTACCTGCCGCACGAAGGGCTGCCCGAGGACGTGCGCACCGGCGAGGACATCGTGCCGACGGTAGTCGCGTGCTCCTCGGCGGAGCCGGGCGAGGGGGATGCGGACCACTTGTTCGACGGCGATCTCTCGACGATATGGCATTCGCAGTACGGCGTCACGCTGACCAAGCATCCGCATTCGGTGACTGTGGACCTTCACCGTCCCGTCGCCGGAACTGGGGTGAGCATCTGGCAGCGTCAGTCGGGTGTGAACGGATACGTAAAGGACTTCCGCTTCGAGGTGTCGATGGACGGGAAGAACTGGCGCAAGGTCGTCGATTCGCAGCTCAAGCCCGTGACGGACGAGCAGTTCTTCGGCTTTCACGGACTGGCGCCGATGCGGTTCTGGCGCATCACGGCGCTGAACGAGCACAACGGACGCGAGTTCGCGTCTCTCGCGGAGGTCCGCATCAAGGACGAGATTACGGACGAAGGCAGGGAGGATGCGAAAAGGCAGGCGCGGAGCGTCCACCTCCGCTGGCGCGGAATCGTGCCGGGTGCGCGCGAGGTCGTCGGCAACTTGACCGTCGAGGAGGAGCAGCCGAACAGCTACTACATGGCCATAGGCTTCGACGACGGGTACGCCGGCATCCAGAACGTGGGGGGCAGGCATGTCGGGATATTCTCCCTCTGGGATCCCGTCGGCAACGTCAACGACCCCACGGCCCGCCAGGAGGCCATAGCCGAAAGCCTGCGTGCGCGCGTCCTGTACTCCGCGCCCGGAGTGGAGGTGTCACGCTTCGGCGGGGAGGGGACGGGTGCGAAGCTCCTTTTCCCGTATCCGTGGAAGGTAGGCGAACCGGTCCGCTTCCGCGTGACTGTCGAGCCGGACGGTGCTGACAGGACGGCGTTCACCGCCTACATCGGGGATGGGAAGACGGAGATGAAGATAGGCGTCATCTCAACTCTGAGCCACGGTCGTTCGCCGGCATTGACGGACGTCAATTCGTTCGTCGAGGACTTCTGGCGCAACGGGGAGTCGCGCAAGCTCGTCCGCAGGGCGGCCTTCACCGGCTACGCCTCGCGCGAATCGGCGGATGCGAAGTTCGTCCCGGCGTCCGCCGCATGGTTCACTGCGGATGCGAACGCGCTCAAGACCGTCGACGCGGGTCCGGTCCCGGGCGGGGCGTTCCTCCAGACGGGCGGCGAGACGAAGAACTCCACTGTTCCGCTCTGGAGCACGTTCCCGGTCAAGTGAAGTCGCAGACGACTGTCAATTGCCTGAATGATGTGGACGGTCGCCAGATGACGCGCGCGATTGAGATATGGTATAATCTCATGCAGTGCAATCTTTCGCCGAGGCTGGACAATTTCCAACTGACGCGCGTGATTGAGATATGGTATAATATCCGCTACTAGAAAGGATGCAAAGATGACAGTATCAGCAGATGTGAAGTACATTGGCGTGAACGACCACGACATCGACCTGTTCGAGGGGCAGTACGTGGTGCCGCAGGGGATGGCCTACAACTCCTACGTCGTAAAGGACGAGAAGACGCTCGTCTTCGACACCGTCGACCGGCGCTTCGGCGACGAGTGGCTCAAGAACCTCAGGGGCGAGGTCGGCGACGCCCCGGTCGACTTCCTCGTCGTCCAGCACATGGAGCCGGACCACTCGGCGAACATCGCCAGGTTCATGGAGGCCTACCCGAAGGCGGTCGTCGTCGCGAGCGCCCAGGCGTTCAGCATGATGAAGAACTTCTTCGGCACCGACTACCCCGACCGCCGCAGGATCGTCAAGGAGGGCGACACGCTCTCGACCGGGCGGCACACCTTCACCTTCGTCGCCGCGCCCATGGTGCACTGGCCCGAGGTCGTCGTCACGTACGATTCGACGGACAGGATACTCTTCTCCGCGGACGGCTTCGGCAAGTTCGGCGCGAACGACGTCGTCGACCCCGAAGGCTGGGACTGCGAGGCGCGCCGCTACTACATCGGCATCGTCGGCAAGTACGGGCAGCAGGTGCAGGCGCTCCTCAGGAAGGCGTCCTCGCTCGACATAGGGACGATATGTCCGCTCCACGGCCCCGTCCTCTCGACGACCGAGGAGATCGCCCACGCCGTCAAGCAGTACGACACCTGGTCCAGCTACTCCGTCGAATCGCCCGGCGTGTGCCTCGCGTATACGTCCGTCTACGGACACACCAAGGCCGCCGCGCTGAAGCTCGCCGAAATCCTCAAGGCGAAGGGCTGCCCCAAGGTCGCCGTGAGCGACCTCGCGCGCGACGACCAGCCCGAGGCGGTGGAGGACGCCTTCCGCTACGGAAAGCTCATCCTCGCGACCACGACGTACAACACGGAGATATTCCCGTGGATGCGCCACTTCATCGACCACCTCACCGAGCGCAACTACCAGAACCGCAAGGTCGGGCTCGTCGAGAACGGCTCGTGGGCGCCTTCGGCCGCGAAGGTGATGAAGGGCCTCTTCGCGAAGTCGAAGGGCATCACCTTCTGCGACACGGTCGTCACGATCCGCGGGGCGCTCAACGCCGACTCGGAGGCGCAGCTGGAGAAGCTTGCGGACGAAATCCTCGCCGACTGAATCGCCGGGCGGACGCCGCCGCAGACCCGAAAGGGTAGTGACGGAGGCGTCCGTTTTGGCTATAATACTTTCATATGAACACGACAATCGGAACATTGATCTGCGCTCTCGGCGGTCTCGCCGGAGCCGTCTTCGCCTTGCCGTTCCGCGGCATCAAGGGCTGGAAGTACGAATCCTACTGGTTCGTCTACGCGATCGCCGGCCTCGTCCTCTTCCCGCTCGCGCTGGGCCTTGCGACCTGTCCGGACCTCTTCAAAGTCATCGGCGACGCGGACGGCGCCACGCTTGCGCGCTGCATCGGCTTCGGCGCGCTGTGGGGACTTGGCGGGCTCACGTGGGGCCTCATGATCCGCTACCTCGGCATCGGCCTCGGCCTTGCCATCGGGTGCGGACTCTGCTCCGCGACGGGAACGCTCATCCCGCCGATTGCGACAGGCCATGCGGCCGACCTTGTGAAGGACACCGCCGCGGTCGTCACGCTCGCGTCCGTCGTCGTATCGCTCCTCGGCATAGTCCTCGTCGGCCTTGCCGGCAAGCTCAAGGAAGGGGAGCTCGACGAGGAGGCGAAGAAGAAGGCGGTCGCCGAGTTCGACTTCAAGAAGGGCATGATCGTCGCCGTCTTCAGCGGCATCGCATCCGCCGGCATGAACTTCGGCCTGCAGTCCGGCGCATCCCTCCAGGAAGCGGCGGCGAAGGCGGGGGCGGGCGCGAACTGGGTCGGAATCCCAGTCCTCGTCGTCGTCCTCTGGGGCGGCTTCATCGTGAACGCCGCCTGGTGCCTCTGGCAGAACGCGAAGAACAAGTCGTTCGGCGACTACACCAGGGGCGTCTCCGCATGGGCGCTCGCCGCGCTGGCGGGCGTCGTCTGGGCGTGCCAGTTCGCCTGCCAGAAGATCGGAGAGCCCGCGATGGGCGACATGAGCTACATCTCCTTTGCGGTCGTCATGGGCAGCTGCGTCCTCTTCTCGTCGATCCTCGGCGTGATCCTCGGAGAGTGGAAGGGGACCGGCGCGAAGACCAGGGGCGCGCTTGTCGCAGGACTTCTCGTCCTCGCCGCCTCCATCGGCATCGCAGTCGTGGCCAAGTCGTTGTAGTTGGCGGCGTCGACCAGCCGCCAACTACCGAGTCCCACCGCCAAATACAAACTGTCAACTCAAATGGGCAACTACCAGAACGCAAGACATCACAAGGGTCCCCGTGAAATGGTCACGGGCGGCGAATGGATATACGGAAGGAACCCCGTCGAGGAGGCTCTTGCCGCCGGACGGCGGACAGCGAGCGAAATCATCCTCCCGCCAGCCTTCCCCGACGAAGACGACCAGCTCCAGAGAATCCGCGACGAGGCGCACGCGCGCAGGCTCGTCATCCGCACCATGGAGCGCGAACAGCTGGACAAGCTAACGCGCTTCGGACACCATCAGGGCGTCGCGCTGAAGACGACGGGGTATCCGTATGCGGGCTTCGAGGAGATACTGAAGGACGTGGAGGAGGACGAGAACGCGACGGTCGTCGTCCTGGACCACCTGGAGGATCCGCAGAACGTCGGGTCGATCCTGCGGACGGCCTGTGCGGTCGGCGTCACGGGCGTCATCATCCCCGAGGACCGCGCGTGCGGGATAACGCCCGCGGCGGTTCGCGCCTCCGCCGGCGGCGCGGAGCACATCCGCGTCGCACACGTCGTGAACCTCGTCAGGGCGATGGAGAAGCTCAAGGAGTCGGGGCTCTGGTTCACGGGGCTCGACTGGGGGCCGGACGCGAAGCCCTACACGAAGATCGACTTCAAGGGACGCGCCGGGCTCGTCGTCGGCGCGGAGGGGGCGGGAATCTCGCGCCTTGTCCGGGAGAACTGCGACTTCATCGCGGAGCTTCCGATGCCGGGCGGCTTTGAATCGCTCAACGCCGGCGTGGCCGTCGGAGTGACGCTCTACGAAATCCTCCGCCAACGCAATTCTTAACCAACCATCAAACATAAGGAGAACCATGAGCTACAAGGAAGCGCAAAAGAAGTATGCCAAGCTCGGCATCGACACTGAGAAGGTAATCAAGGACCTCGCGGGCATTCCGATCTCGATGCACTGCTGGCAAGGGGACGACGTGGGCGGGTTCGAGTCCGTCGGCGGCGCGTCCAACGGCATCCAGACGACCGGCAACTATCCCGGCAAGGCGACGACGCCCGAGCAGCTCATGGCGGACATCGAATTCGCGATGAAGCTCATCCCCGGCAGGCACCGCGTCAACCTCCACGCCTGCTACGGCATTCACGAGGACAAGGTCGTGGACCGCGACAAGCTCAGCTGGAAGCAGTTCGAGCCGTGGGTGAAGTGGGCGAAGAAGATCGGCGTCAAGCTCGACTTCAACCCGACGTTCTTCTCGCACGCCAACGTCGTGGACGGCCTCACGCTGTCCTCGCCCGACCCGAAGATCCGCAAGTTCTGGATCGACCACGGCGTCCGCTGCCTCGAGATCGCGGACTACTTCGCGAAGGAGCTCAATTCCACGTGCGGAATCAACTTCTGGTGCCCTGACGGCTTCAAGGACGAGCCTTCGGACCGTCTCGGGCCGCGCGAGCGTATGGCCGACTCGCTCGACAAGATCTTCAAGAAGGCGAAGTTCAACAGGAAGCGCGTCATTCCGTTCCTCGAGTCGAAGCTCTTCGGCATCGGCGTCGAGAGCTACACCGTCAACTCCCACGAGTTCGTGATGGGCTACGCGCAGTCCCGGAAGATCCTCGCCCTCCTCGACATGGGCCACTTCCACATCTCCGAGAACGTCGCGGACAAGATCAGCTCGTTCCTGATGTTCTTCGGCAAGGTCGCATTCCACATCTCGCGCCCGGTCCGCTGGGACTCCGACCACGTGATCCGCCAGAACGACGACCTCCGCGCGGCCGCGCAGGAGATCGTCCGCATGGGCCCGGAGAACTTCATCATCGCGCTCGACTACTTCGACGCGTCCATCTGCCGCGTCGCGGCGTGGGTCCTCGGCATGCGCAACATGCAGAAGGAGCTCCTCAAGGCGATGCTCATGCCTAACCGCGAACTCAAGGCGATGCAGGACGCGGGCGAGTTCACCGCCCAGCTCGTCCTCCAGGAGGAGTACAAGGACTACCCGTGGGAGGCGGTCTGGGACGAGTTCTGCGCGCGCCAGGGCGTCGATGCGGGCGAGGAGTGGTTCAAGACGGTCCAGAAGTACGAGAAGGACGTCCTGCTCAAGCGTTGATTTGGAGACAAGAGGGAAATGGACAGCAAACTATACATCAATCCGCCGCTCGTCAACAGGGCCTACGACTGGAGGAACGGCCCCCAGCCCAGGACCCGCAGGGAACTGGACAAGTTCTTCGAGTCCGCCCCGATCCGCAAGGTGAAGGAGCAGATCTGCGACATGGGCAGGCGCATCTACAACAAGGGCTACACCGACGGCAACGGCGGCAACATATCCGTCCGCGTCGGCGAGGACCTCATCCTCTGCACCCCGACGCTGTGCTGCAAGGGCTTCATGGAGCCGAAGGACATCTGCCTCGTCGACATGAACGCGGGGCAGCTCTGCGGCTACAGGCCGAGGACGAGCGAGGTGCGCGTCCACATCGCGATGATGAAGGCGTCCGGCATGAACGCGTGCATGCACTGCCATCCGCCGCACTGCAACGCCTTCCTCTTCGCGGGGATCGTGCCGCCTAACGGGATCAACCCGGAGGCGGACATCTTCCTCAACCAGATTCCGCTCGCCCCCTACGGGACGCCCGGGACTGACGAGGTGGCGGCGAACGTCGCCGAGGCGGCGAAGAAGTGCAACGTCGTGTTCATGGAGAACCACGGCATCGTCTGCGGCGGACGCGACGTGGAGGAGGCGGAGTGGTTCGCGGAGAATGCGGACGCCTACTGCCAGGTGCTCCTCCTCGCGGCGGGCCACGGCGCCCCGCTCCAGCAGGTCGGGAAGAAGTCCGTCGGCGACTTCCTCGCGATCCGCAAGGCGATGGGCCTCGCCGTCGACCCGAAGCAGAAGCTCTACAACACGAACCGCTTCAACGGCTACGTGATGAAGAAGACCGGCAAGTGACGCTGGACTTGTCAGTCCTTGGCCCGGACCTCCTGGAGGCGGTCCGGACGATCGCCGACCTTGTCCGCAAGGCCGGCGGTCGCGCCTTGATGGTGGGCGGTTCCGTCCGCGACCTCGCGCTCGGCGCGTCCGATGTGAAGGACGTGGACATCGAGGTGTTCGGCGTCGAGGCGGACGACTTGAAGCGCATCGTCGGCTCGCGCTTCGCGTTCGACGAATGCGGAGTGTCGTTCGGCGTCCTGAAGGTGAAGCACCTCGACATGGACGTGTCGCTGCCGCGCCGTGAATCGAAGGTCGCCGAGGGGCATCGCGGGTTCCTGATAGGATCGGATCCCTCCATGTCGGTCGCCGAGGCCGCGAGGCGGCGCGACTTCACGGTCAACGCGATGTACTACGATCCGCTCGCCGGTAAGTTCGAGGATCCGTACAACGGACTCGCCGACCTTAAGGCGAAGGTGCTGCGGCACGTCTCGGAGCGCTTCAGGGAGGATCCGCTGCGCGTCCTGAGGGGCATGCAGTTCGTCGCGCGCTTCGGTCTTGCGTCCGCGCCCGAGACGATCGAAATCTGCCGCGGAATGACGATGGAGAACCTCCCGCCCGAGCGGCTCTTCGAGGAGTGGGCGAAGTTCCTGGCCAAGGGCGTCGCGATGTCCGGTGGGCTGAATTTCCTGCGGGACGTCGGCTGGGTGGAGTACTTCCCCGAGCTCAAGGCCCTGATCGGCTGCAGGCAGGATCCGGCGTGGCATCCGGAAGGGGACGTCTGGACCCACACCGGGCTTTGCCTCGACGCATTCGCGCGCCACAGGACGGGCGACAGGGCCGAGGACGTGCTCGTCGGCTTCGCCGTCCTGTGCCACGATTTCGGCAAGCCTGCGACAACGGCGTTCGATCCGGTGAAGAGGCGCATCAGGAGCCTTGGGCACGACGTGGCGGGCGTGAAGCCGACGCTCTCGTTCCTCAGGCGCTTCACCAACGAGGAGCGGCTTCTGAAGGAGGTTCCGCCGCTCGTCAAGTACCACATGCAGCCGTATGCGATGTACAGGAGCCATGCGGGCGATTCGGCGATACGACGCCTTGCGCTGAAGGTCGGCCGCATAGACCGCCTCCTCAGGGTCGCCCAGGCCGATATGGAAGGCTGCTCCCCAGCGCCCCGGCGGGTTGAATCAGCCCCGGAACTGGAATGGCTCGCGCGCGAGGCCGAGCGGCTTCGCATCGCCTCCGAGGCCCCGAAGCCGATTCTCCAGGGCCGACACCTAATCGCCCTTGGCTACAAGCCCGGCGTCCAGTTCGGCAAGTGGCTATCCGAATGCTTCGAGGCGCAGCTCGACGGCAGATTCTCCGATCTCGACGGCGCGATCGCCTTTTTCGTCGCTCGTCATTCGCGCTGAAACGCGGCGCAGGATTTGGTATAATATTCCCATGCTGGAAACACTTGCAGGTCATCTCGACGCCTTCGCGGCCGTTGCGCCGACGTGGGGGCTTGTGCTCGTCTTCGTCTTCATGGCGGTGGAATCGAGCTTCATACCGTTCCCGAGCGAGGTCGTAATGATCCCCGCCGGGTTCCTCGCGGCGCGCGGGGAACTGGGGCTCGCCCCGGCGACCGCGTTCGCCGCGGCCGTTTCCGTCGGCGTCCTCGGCTCGCTCCTCGGCGCATACGTCAACTACTACCTCGCGCTGAAGGTGGGCAAGCCGTTCCTCCTCAAGTACGGGCGGTACTTCTTCGTGAAGCCTGAGCCGCTCGAGCGCGCGTGCGAGGTCTTCAACAAGTACGGCGCGGCGACGACGTTCGTCTGCCGTCTCGTCCCCGTGATACGCCAGCTTATCTCCATCCCCGCCGGCATATCGCGCATGAAGCTCGGCTCCTTCACGCTCTTCACCGCGCTCGGCGCCGGGATATGGTCCGCCATACTCGCCGCCGTAGGCTGGGGGCTCGGGCGATCCTCGGCGGACCTTACATACATCGATCTGGTCACGCGCGGCAAGGAGCTGGCGTCACGCCACCTGCCGTGGGTCGTTCTCGGGGCGCTCGTCCTCGTGGGACTTTACTTCCTCGCTTCTAAACTCGCAATGGGGCGCCGCGAATGATACTTGCAGTCGAACACCTTCGCGTTGCGTTCAACCTCGGCGGCGGACGCCGCTCAGTGCCGGTGCGCGACGTGTCCTTTGAGATCCCCGAGCGCGGCAGGGTCGCCCTCGTCGGCGAATCGGGCTGTGGCAAGTCGCTTACCTCCCTCGCCGTCGGCGGACTCGTCGACCGTGCGGAGATATCGGGCGTCGTCAGCGGCAGGCCCCGCATATCCTACGTCTTCCAGAATCCAATGCAGTCGCTGAACCCGGTGATGCGCACCGGGCGGCAGATAGCCGAGGGGCTCGTCAGCCGCGACCGCGCGGAGGAGCGCGTGGCGGAACTGCTGGAATCCGTCGGACTCCCGCGCACGGTCGCGCAGAAGTACCCGTGCGAGATGTCAGGCGGACAGCAGCAGCGCGTCATGATCGCGATGGCGCTCGCGGCGGCCCCCGACCTCCTCATCGCGGACGAGCCGACGACGGCACTGGATGTGACGACGCAGAGGGATGTCCTCGACCTCATCGACCGCGTGGCGACGGAGCGCGGGACGTCCGTCCTGCTGATAACCCACAATCTCGGGCTTGTGGCGCGGTATTCCGACCATGTCTACGTGATGTACGCGGGCGAAATCGTCGAGTCCGGCCCCGTCGCGACCATTCTGCGCCATCCGCGCCATCCCTACACGCGCGGACTGCTCGCGGCCGTTCCGCGCCTTGACGCGCCGAAGGACGCGCCGCTTGCGGACATACCGGGGACAGTCCCCCCGCCAACCGACTGGCCCGAGGGCTGTGCGTTCCATCCACGCTGCCCCGAGGCCCGTCCCGGATGCTCCTCGCCTGATTTCAAGGTCTGCCCCCTCTGCGTGTAGATTCTGTTGGGTGCATCGGCACCATCGAGAGCTCTGCCGATCGGAGTTGAATTCGGCGGCTTTGTCGAGGGTTTGATCTGTAGAAGCTGAAAAACTCCAGTTGAGCTGAACGGTTGACTGCGGGCGGGTGGATGGAGTATAATCTTGGCGAGAGTCGGGGCGTGGTGTTCCGGCTTGAACCCGAAAACGAACCGGAGAAAACATGAAATACTTCAACGAAGCTGCGGAGACGATGAGCCGCGACGAGATCGCGGCGGCACAGCTCAAGGGCCTCAGACTGTCGCTCGAAAGGGCGTGGAGGAGCGAGTGGAGCCGTGCGCTCCTGAAGAAGGGCGGGCTCTCCGACCCCGGCGACGTCAAGTCCCTCGACGACCTAGCGAAGCTTCCGTTCCTGACGAAGGACGACTTCCGCGACGCCTATCCGCTCAAGATGCTGACCGTCCCCAGGGAGAAGATCCTGGAGTTCCACCAGTCCTCCGGCTCGACGGGTACGCCAGTCGTCATGGCGTACACCGAGGCGGACCTCGACCAGTGGGCGGAGTGCATGGCGCGCTGCTTCACCATGGCGGGGCTGGAGGCCGGGGACGCCTTCCAGATCATGCCGACGTTCGGCCTCTTCAACGGCGGCTTCGGCTGCTACCACGGCTGCCGCAAGGCGAAGCTCTTCTGCGTGCCGGCGTCGAGCGGAAACACCGAGCGCCAGATCAAGCTCATGCGCGACTTCGGCGTGAAGGGCTTCTGCAGCGTGGTGTCCTACGTCCCGAGGATCATCGAGAAGCTCGACGAGGACGCCTCGGGCGACCGCGACATCCCGTCCCTCAAGGTCGGCGTCTTCGGGAGCGAGACGTTCTCCGACGAGCTGCGCCGCCGCATCGAGTCGAGGCTCCACATCGAGTGCTTCGACATCTACGGCATGACGGAGACGGGCGGGATAGGCACGACGGGCCAGGACTGCAAGGCGCATGCGGGCATACACGTCTGGGAGGACCAGTACATCACCGAGATCATCGACCCCGTGAGCGGGAAGCCCGTGCCGGACGGCGAATACGGCGAAATCGTCTTCACCTCGCTCACCCGCGAGGCGATGCCCATAATCCGCTACAGGACGCACGACATCACGCGCATCCTCTCGCGCGACAAGTGCGCGTGCGGGAGGACCCACCTCAGGATCGACCGCATCACCGGCAGGACTGACGACATGCTCATCGTGAAGGGCGTGAACTTCTATCCGCGCCAGGTCGAGCAGGCGCTCATGGAGATACCGGGCGTCGCTGGCGAGTTCCAGATCATCCTCGAGGAGCACAACGGCATGACGGACGTCACCGTGAACGTCGAGGCTGAGCCGGGAGTCACGGGGCACACGGTCGCGAAGCACCTCAGGGAGCGCCTAGGGTTCCTGCCGAAGGGCGACGTCTTCCCGATCGGCTCGCTCCCGCGCACCGAGGGCAAGGCGAAACGCGTCATCCGCCGGTAGGTGCAGGGCTCCACGACAGCCGATTTACGCGGGGAAGCCCACGGAGGCGAAGATTCCTGTAGTCGGTCAGTAAACAACGCTGCGCGGGTTCACTGACCGACTACGTAAACTTTATCCCCGCTTACGGGCGTTTTTTGATATAATATCAGAAACAGTCGAGGATAGACATGTCGGAAAAAAGAAGAATTATAGTCACTAGTGCGTTGCCGTATGCCAACGGCGACATACATCTCGGGCACCTTGTGGAGTACATACAGACGGACTTCTGGGTGCGCTTCCAGAAGCTTCGCGGAAACGACTGCGTGTATGTCTGCGCCGACGACACGCACGGTACGCCCGTGATGATCCGCGCGCGCAAGGAGGGCGTGAAGCCCGAGGACCTCATAGCCCGCACACACGCGATCCACCTGAAGGACTTCTCGGATTTCGAAATCTCCTTCGATAACTACTATACGACCAACTCGCCCGAGAACAAGGAGCTCTCGGAACTGTTCTTCGCCGCGATGGAGAAGTCCGGCGGGATCACCAGGAAGTCCGCCCCTCAGCTCTGGTGCGAGCGCTGCGGGATGTTTCTCCCCGACCGTTTCGTGAAGGGCGTCTGCCCCAAGTGCGGCGCCGAGAACCAGTACGGCGACAGCTGCGACAAGTGCGGATCGACCTACGCCGCCGAAGAGCTCGGCCGTCCCGTCTGCACGACATGCGGCGCGACGCCGATCGTGAAGGACGAGGAGCACCTCTACTTCGAGCTAGAACCGCAGCACGAGTTCCTGAGGGAGTGGATAACGGGCCATACGACGAGCGACGTATCCAACAAGCTCCTCGAGTGGTTCTCCGAACCTCTGCGCGGATGGTGCATCTCGCGCTCAGCCCCGTATTTCGGCTTCAAGATTCCAGGGACTAACGACAAGTACTTCTACGTCTGGGTGGACGCCCCCATCGGATACCTCGCCTCGCTCAAGAACTGGTGCTCGGCGCACGGCGAGCGCTTCGAGGACTGGTGGCAGAACCCGAAGTCCGAGCGCTACCACTTCATCGGCAAGGACATCATACGCTTCCACTGCCTCTTCTGGCCGGGGATGCTCAACGTCGCCGGCTTCGCGCAGCCGAACAAGATATTCGTCCACGGCTTCCTCACCGTGAACGGCGAGAAGATGTCCAAGTCGAAGGGCACGTTCGTGAACGCCCGCACGTATCTCGAGAACCTCCCCGCCGCGGCGCTTCGCTACTACTACGCGGCTAAGCTGGGCGGGACGGCGGACGACATGGACCTCAACCTCGCGGACTTCGTCCAGAGGGTGAACTCCGACCTCGTCGGCAAGATCACGAACATCGCCTCGCGCGGCGGGCAGATGCTCCAGAAGAGGCTCGAGGGCCGCCTCGGGTCGCTCGACGAGGAGGGCCGCGCGCTTGTCGAGAAGTGCCGCGCCGCCTCCGAGACGATCGCGAAGTTCTACGAGGACCGCCGCTTCAACCAGGTCGTCGTCGAGGTCTGCCGCCTTGCGGACGCCGCGAACGAATACTTCGACCGCCGCGAACCGTGGAAGACCGTGAAGACGGACGCCGAGGCGACGCGCACGACGCTCACCGCCGCGCTCAACGCGTTCCGAATCCTCGCCATCTACCTGAAGCCGATACTCCCCGTCTACGCAGAGAAGGCGATGAAGCTCTTCGGCGAGGCGGAGTGGACGTGGAACTCCATATTCTCCGCGCGCGAGAACTGCGCCCTCGGCGTCTACGAGTACCTCGCAAGCCGCATCGAGACGAAGCAGGTCGACGCTATGATCGCGCAGGCTACGGTGAAGCCCGCTGACTCCGGCGAAGTCGCGCACGAGTCGCGCGCGAGCAAGAATAAGGAGGAATTGGCCGAACATAGTTCGGCCATCAAATCTGGTTCGGCCATCAAATCTGGTTCGGCCATCAAATCTGGTTCGGCCGATGCTCCTGTCGTACCGCTCAAGCCCGAAATCGCATTCCCCGAATTCGAGAAGCTCGATCTTCGAGTGGGCGTCGTCGAGAGCTGCGAGACCGTGCCGAAGTCGTCGAAGCTCCTCAAGTTCGTCCTCGACGCGGGGTCGCTCGGGAAGCGGACGATCTTCTCGGGGATACGCGGGGCGTATCCGGAGCCGGAGAAGCTCGTCGGCAGGGAGGTCGTGTTCGTCGCGAACCTCGCTCCGAGGAAGATGTCCGTAGGCGTTTCGGAGGGCATGATCCTCTTCGCGGGCGAGCCCGGCGCGTGCGGCGGCGTCCTGTCGCCGGCGGATGCTGCGGGCGCGGGAACACCTGTGACGTGATTTGACAAGGAGGTCTGCACGATGAATCCCCTCGAGCTTGGAATCATGATCGCCTGGGCGGCGGCGGCGGCGGGCTTTGCGTGGTACGCCGTTTCCATCGCGAGGGAGGTCACATACGTGACGCTGGCTGACGGGCGCAAGCAGGAGCGTTCGCTCCCGCTCTCGTTCAAGATGCTCCTGCCGTTCGTCGGGAACCTCGACGGCGTCGTATCGCGTCCCTCCTTCGTCAAGGAGGTGGAGAAGGCAGACGTCCAGCTTGTGGCGGGAGGCTACGAGGGGCTTCTCGACGGACGCGAGTTCGTGGCCCTCAGGCTGCTCACCCCAATTGCGATGGGGGCGATATGGAGCCTCGTGATATTCCTCTTCGGGGAGGTCCTGCCCGACTCCCTGTTCGTCTCGATGCGGCTCCCGCTCTGCCTCATGGGCTTCATCCTCTTCGCCCTACAGCCGACGATGTGGCTGAGGGACGCGGTCAAGAGGCGCCATGCGGCGATAATGCGGGCTCTGCCGTTCGTCCTCGACATACTGACGCTGTCCGTCGAGGCGGGCATGGACTTCATAAGCGCGCTCCAGAGGAACTGCGAGTCGCGCAAGATGGATCCGCTGAACGAGGAGCTCCTGCGCATGACAAAGGAGATACAGGTCGGCGCATCGCGCAAGAACGCGCTGAAGGCGATGAGCGACCGGGCGCAGCAGCCGGATCTCAAGTCCGTCGCCTACGCGCTCATCCAGGCGGACGAACTGGGCGTCTCGATCGGCTCGATTCTGCGCATACAGTCAGAACAGCTCCGCGCGCGCCGCTTCGACCGCGCCGAGAAGCTGGCGAACGAGGCCCCGACGAAGATGCTCGGGCCGCTCATGCTGTGCATTTTCCCCGCCGTGTTCATCATCCTGCTCGGGCCTGTCCTGGCCCAGGCCATGAAAGGAATGCTGTAATGTCCAAGAGACTTGAACTGATGGTGATGTCCGGAGAGCAGTCCGGCCGTCGCTACGCCGTCCCGGACGGCGGCCTGAGACTCGGCCGCTCGTCCTCGAACGACCTGCACCTCCTCGACGAGGAGCTGTCGAGGAACCACTGTCTTTTCGAGCCCGACGGACCGGAGGCGATCAGGGTCATCGACCTTGCGAGCGCCAACGGCACGTACGTGAACGGCACGGCGCTGGGCTCCGCGCCGGTTACGCTCAAGGCGGGCGACCGCGTGGAGGCCGGGTCCACGGCGATCATGGTCGTCGGCGAGGGATCGCTCCCGCCGCCGCAGCCTCAGGCCGCACCGTCGCACACCGCCCCCACGGTACTCAACCAGGGAGCGTCCGTCGACCTCGGCCTCGGCACCGCTCCCCAGCAGGCGGGCGCGCAGCCGGCGGCCGAGCCGGCCCCCGTACCGAACAGCCGCAAGATCGCGAACCTCCTGTGGGCGGGCGCGGCGGCGGCGCTCGTCACGGCGATAGTGCTTCTCCTCACGAACCAGGGCGGCTTCGGCAGGCGCATCGCGCACGGCGGGAAGAAGTCTTCCCGCGAGGCGGCGCCCGTCGCGAAGGTCCCGGAGCTCCCGGCGTCGCTCGTCTACGAGCGCATCGACGCGGGTCCGGCGAAGATATCGCGCTACTACGCGACGATCGACGGCGACAGCCTCTCTCTCGCGTACGACGCCCAGACGGCCGAGAGGGCTGACGGACAGAAGGTCGAGGAGCGCGGACAGCTAACGGAGTGGTCCAGGAAGCGCTTCGACGAGATATTCGACTCGGCGGACTGGCTCGGGCTCGAGTCCTCGCTCGGGCCTAACGCGCAGGCGTCCAACGCTCTCAAGAGCTGGCGCATAAAGCTCGTGAGGAACGGCAGGGTAAAGGAGGTCGTCGTCGAGAACACGACGATGCCGGTCGCCTTCAAGAAGGTGTGCGAGGACCTTGAGACGCTGATCAACAACGACCTCAACGTCCAGCTCAGCCTCAGGTCGCCCGAGGAGTGCCTCGCGGCGAGCCACAAGGCCGAGGAGCTCGGCGACGAGCTCGTCGGCAAGGCGGAGGTCAAGGAGGGCAACCTCTGGGAGGGCATAAAGAGCCTCAAGCGCGCGCGCAACGAGCTGAAGGGGCTTTCGGCGTACTTCGAGGACCAGAACCGCATCCAGGAGAAGATCGAGGAGGCGGAGGCGCAGCTCAAGGAGCGCTACGACGACCTGCGCGGACGCGCCGAGCAGGCGCGGCAGATCGAGGACTGGCGGACGGCCCTCATCGCCTATCGCGAAATCCGCGCGATGATCCCCGACCCGATAGACCCGCGCTCGGCCGAGGCCGAGGCGTACCTCCGCGACATAGAAGGGCGCTTGGAAGCCGCCAGGAAAGGAAACAGGTGATGAAAAAGACTCTTCTTCTTGCAGCCTTGGCCGCACTTGCGGCGGTATCCGCGACGGCGGCGACGGCCTTCGTCGAGTTCACGAGCCAGCCCTCCGGCGCCTCGGTGTACGTGGACGGGGAACGCCGCGGGACGACCCCGCTGCAGCTGGCGGACCTCGCGACCGCCGCCTCGCACAGGGTGCGCATCGAGCTGAAGGACTACGAAACGGTCGAGGAGTTCGTCCAGGTGGACGACGGCGCGGCGATACGCCGCGACTACTCGATGCAGCCGGTGAAGGGGCTCCTGCTCGTGACGTCCGACCCCGAGGGCGCGGACGTTTCGCAGAACGGCTACTCGCTCGGTCCGACGCCGCGCCTCATAACGAACCTCAATGCGAAGGACTTCCACACGCTTGTCCTCAAGAAGACAGGCTACCAGGACTCCAAGCTCGCGATCAAGTTCGACGGACGCCGTCCGCTCGTCCAGAACGTGAAGCTCGTCCTCGACTCCGGCGTCATCGAGATCAAGTCCGAGCCCGCCGGCGCGGAGGCGACGGTGAACGGTATCACGTGCGGCGTGACGCCGACTGTCGCGAAGGAGGTGCGCAAGGGCCGCGTCACCGTCGAGCTGAGGAAGAACGGCTACAAGCCCGAGACGCGCGAGCTTTCCGTAAGCGCGGGCGACGAGCAGCAGCTGTTCGTGCGGCTTGAGGCGCTTCCCGGGTCGCTGCGCCTATCGTCCGTTCCAGCGGGCGCGCGCTTCTACCTCGACGACCTGCCGCTCCCGAGCGGGGACACGTGCGTCGCGAGCGACCTCAAGCCGGGGACGTACAAGGTCCGCGCAGAGCTGAAGGGCTACGGGACGATGGAGAGGTCCGTGAAGATCGCGAACGGCCAGGAGGCCGTGGAGGAGTTCCGGCTCGAGAACGTCATGGGTTCGCTTGAGTTCAAGACATCGCCCGTCGGCGCGACGGTGTGGGTCGACGGCAAGAAGCGCGGCACGAGCGTCTCGGCCGACCCGAACGCGGAGACGAGCGACGTGCTCGTCATACGAGATCTCCTCGAGGGCGACCACGAGGTCAAGATCGAGAAGGACGGCTTCGCGCCGTGGACGAGGCACATCGTCGTCAAGTCGTCCGAGGCGGTGCAGACGAGGGTGCGCCTGAAGAAGATATTCCTCCCGGACATCAGGATCACGACGACGAGCGGCGAGGTCATCGAGGGCATCCTCGTGAGGAACGATCCCTCGGTTGTGATCGTCGAGGTGTCCTTCGGCACGAACCGTCCGATACCGCGCGATTCGGTCCGCAACATGGAGCCTATCTTCCCGGAGCTGTGAAGAGGCGGCTCGACATCCTCCTCGTGGAGAAGGGGCTCTGCGAGAGTCGCACGAGGGCGCAGGCCCTCGTGATGGAGGGGAAGGTCCGCGTCGCCGGACAGGTCGAGCGCAAGGCGTCCCGCCAGGTCGACGACGAAGTCCCGGTCGAGATAGAGGCGCCACAGCGGTTCGTCTCGCGCGGGGGCGAGAAGCTCGAGGGCGCATTCAACTGCTGGCCGGCCCTTTCCGCCGAAGGGCGGACATGCCTCGACGTCGGCTCTTCGACGGGCGGCTTCACGGACTGCCTGCTTCAGCACGGGGCCGCGAAGGTGATGGCTGTCGACGTCGGCACGAACCAGCTGGCGTGGAAGCTCAGGAGCGACCCGAGGGTGTGGGTGAGGGAGAACTTCAACGCGCGGTACATGACGTCCGCGGACCTCCCCGAGACGCCGACCCTTGCGGTGACGGACGTCTCGTTCATCTCGCTCAAGCTCATCCTCCCGCCGATACGCGACGTCCTCGCCCCCGGCGGCGAGGCGGTGGCCCTCATAAAGCCGCAGTTCGAGGTGGGGAAGGGGAACGCGCCGGGCGGACTCGTCAGGGACGAGAGGCTGCGCCTTGCGGCGCGCGATGAAATCGTCCGCTTCGCCCGCGAGGAGCTGTCGCTCGAACTCCTCGGACTCGCCGAGTCGCCGATACTCGGACGCGAGATGGGCAACATAGAGTACCTTTCCTACTGGAGGAAGAATCCATGATAGCAAAACTCATCCTGGACAAGAAGCGCGAGGGACGGGCCTTGGGGTCCGCCGAAATCCGCGAATTCATCGAGGGCTTCACGCGGGGCGACATACCCGACTACCAGATGAGCGCGCTCGCCATGGCTGTGTGCTGCCGGGGGATGACGGAGCGCGAGACTGCGGACCTCACGGACGCCATGATGCGCTCAGGCGCGTGCCTCGACTGGAAGGACCTCGCCGTCCCCACGGCGGACAAGCACTCGACCGGAGGCGTCGGCGACAAGCTGTCGCTCATAATCCAGCCGCTCGCGGCGGCGTGCGGAGTGGCGGTCCCCTCCCTCACCGGGCGCGGGCTCGGCATCACCGGCGGGACGGCGGACAAGCTGGAGACGATCCCGGGCTACAACGCGGGGCTTTCCCTCGAGGAGTTCAGGAAGGTCGTCGCCGAGGTCGGCGTCTCGATGACCGTCCAGACGGCGGAGATATGCCCGGCGGACAAGAAGCTCTACGCCTTGCGCGACGTCACCGGCACCGTCGCCTCGATACCCCTCATCTGCGGTTCCATCCTCTCCAAGAAGTGGGCCGAGGGCGCGGGCGCGCTCGTCTTCGACGTGAAGTTCGGCTCGGGCGCCTTCATGAAGACGAAGGAGGAGGCCGTCGAACTCGCGACGGCGATGGTCAAGGCGTCCAGGGCCGCAGGCAGGAAGGCGGCCGCGCTTGTGACGGACATGAACGCGCCGCTCGGCTACGCAGTCGGGAACGCGAACGAGGTCGTCGAGGCGCTGGACGTCCTGAGGCGCGGCGCGGAGAGGGCGGACGAGGACTTCGTCGCGCTTTCGGTGGAGCTTGCCGCGCTCATGGTCTCGCTTGCGCTTGAGAAGCCGCTCGACGAGGCGCGGGCGATCTGCCGCGAAAGGCTTGCGGACGGGTCTGCCCTTGCGAAGTTCGAGGCGATGGTCAAGGCGCAGGGCGGGGACCTCGCAAAGTTCGAGAACAGGCTCGCGAAGCCGACGTTCAAGTTCAGGATCCAGGCCATGAGGTCCGGCTACGTGTGCGC
This sequence comes from uncultured Verrucomicrobiota bacterium, assembly GCA_946610035.1. GTDB lineage: Bacteria > Verrucomicrobiota > Kiritimatiellia > RFP12 > UBA1067 > UBA1067. The sequence goes on along the minus strand of CAMOCC010000044.1, from coordinate 1,918 downwards.
GATAGACGCCGAGAAGGTCGCGAAGGTCGCGCTTCAGCTCGGCGCGGGGCGGATGACGACGGCGGACAGGATAGACCCTAGGGCGGGCGTCACGCTCGACGTCAAGATCGGCGACAAGGTGTCCGTCGGCTCCCCGCTCGCGACGCTGGAGAAGTCCGGCGCGCCGGACGGACTCGAGCGCGCGGCGGCGGACCTCCTTGCGGCGTTCTCCTTCTCGCAGACCGACCCCGGGCCGAGGAGCCTGATTGCTGAAAGGATGGACTGAAATGGTCGATGTAAACAAGCTCAGGAAGAAGTTCCCCACCAAGAATCCGCAGAAGGCGAAGAGCCGCGCCGCGATAAAGGCGATAGCCCGCGAGTACGAGATGAAGCGCGCGGAGCTGGGCGGCGCGCCGGGGATGCGGCGGGGCTTCCCGTACTACATGGCGATAATCCTGGGCATGCTCGTCGTTGGCGCGCTCGTCGTGCCGCAGCTCATGCAGCGCGGCGACGTCGCCTTCGACATCGGCGGCAAGCGCATCGCGGACGCAAAGAAAATGGTCAAGGCGCTTGCGACGGCCCTCGGACGCTACCGCTACCATACGGGAGTCTACCCGTCGACGGAGGAGGGGCTCGCCGCGCTCGCGTTCAAGCTCGAAAGGCCCGAGCTCCAGAAGGTGCCGGTCAAGGGGTGGAACGGGCCCTACATCAAGAAGCTTGTCGACGATCCTTGGAGGAACGCGTTCGTCTACGTCGACAACGGCGAAGGCGAGACGCCGACGCTTTATTCGAAGGGGCCGGACGGCGCAGCCGGCACAACGGACGACATAATCGCCGACCCTGCGGACTTCGACGCGCCGTTTCGCGACACGTCATGGACGAAGGGGTGGATGCCGCAGTACCTTCGCGGATACGTCGTCGCCCAGAACGAGGCGCACAAGGCGTCGCTGCTCCACGACGTGGACGCGATACTCAACCCCGAGACGAATTCGGTGGAGGAGGCGAAGCGCGTCATACCGGGAAGCCTTGAGTTCACGACGCTCGGCATGACTGATGATTCCGCGGCGATGCGCGCGGTCTACTCGACGAAGGAGGGCGTCGTCACGAACGACTTCGCCGTCGGACTGCCGATAGCGTGGACGCCCTCGCGTCCGTTCCTCCACCACGTCGAACTCGCCGGCGAGGAGTTCGCCTTCCCCGTCCGCACCGTGGTGCGCACGGACGAAGGCGGCGTCCTCCTCAACGGCGGCAGGTTCGAGCCGAAGGGCGTGCGACTAGAAGGCCCTGCGGACGAGAATGATCCGTGGCGCGGGGCGGACGGCATGCGGCTCAAGCTGATGAGGCTCAAGGAGATGGGGGCCGACACCGTGTTCGTCGCGGAGGCGGACGCGATACTCCGTGGGCTTTGCGACCAGCTCGGATTCCTCGTCCTCCGCGAAGGCGGGGAGTCGTTTCCGACGGAGGGGCAGCTCTTCGATACGCTGGACGAGCCGAACGGACGCTTCATGGAGATGCGGTCCGTCTGGAACAAGGACGACGACACGATAGACCTCGGCCCGCACTGGAACTGGAAGGAGGGCGAGACGGTCCGCGTCGTCTGCGCGACGAGCGGCGACGAGGCGGAGCTGTTCGTCAACAACGAGTCCAAGGGACGCCGCTCGGGGGCTGGCCCGTACACGTGGGATGTTCCCTTCGAGGCTGGAAGCCTGAAGGCGATAGTGTACAAGAACGGACGCTATCTGGGCGAGCGCGAGGTGCTGACGACGGGAAAGGCGTTCGCGTTGAAGCTCAGTGCGGACCGCCAGCGCCTCGGCAACGGGGAGACGGCGTTCGTCCTTGCGGAGGTCGTGGACGAGGACGGACGCGCCCTGCCGTCCGACCCGGATGCGCCGTCGCCCGCGCCGGAGTTCAAGGTCGAGGGTCCGGGCGTGGTGGCGGG
>CAMOCC010000043.1 GCA_946610035.1 uncultured Verrucomicrobiota bacterium | reverse complement strand
CGAGGCGGAGCGCACGATACAACAAGATTAAGGGATGCAAGCAATATGAAAACCGGTTTTGACATGTTCAGGAGATGGCGTCGCTGTTGTGTGGCGATCGCATGTGGTTTGCTGGCCGTTCTTCTTCTTGCCGCCATTTTATCGACATGTTCGGATTTTGCCTACATTGGGAAGCGCGATGTTCGTCGAATTGCAGGAGTAATTTGCCTGCTGGTGGTAATCATTAATCTCATCTCCCTTCATGTCGTTCAAAATCTACGCTGCCCGCACTGCGGTAAGTTTGTCATGTCAAAATGGCTGGGACGCGACGCCACAGGCCGCAATTGCGCCAGGCGAATAGCAAACCGCCTGCCGATTCAGTGTATTCACTGTGGGAAAGAGATAGCTACAGATTAAAATTCCATTGTGATTGCGAATAGCATTAAGAAGGAGATAGGCATCATGTCAAGTGAAAGAGACTGGAAACTGTTTCGCAAGAGACTGCCTGAATGGCAAGAGCGCTGCATGCAGTCACTCCTTGATGAGTATTCCGCAATAATCGCCGCAGCAGAGAGCCCTTCGACGAAGTTCTGGAAACTTGAGAGGCGGCTGAAGCAGGACATCAGTCGCGTCGGTGTCCAGGCGGAAATGAGACGTTCGAGAATGCATTTCAACTTGCATTGCCTTCTCCTCGAAAAAGCCATCACGATGTCAGACCTTGACGGCTTCAGTGAAGAGTTGGTGGCCTCTCTTGCGGAAGTTTGAGCCGGAAGACGAGCAGTAGACGATCACCTTGTATGACAGGGAGGAGAAACAATGCAATCATGAAAGAGAACCTCCTTCGCGGTCTTTGCGGTCTTTGCGGCTAAAAACAATGAAAAAGATACGCTGCCCATATTTCGAGCTGAACGACCTGGAGCGCGCGTACCACGACAAGGAGTGGGGAACGCCGTGCCGGAACGACCGCAAGCTCTTCGAGTACCTGATGTACGAGGTGCTGCAGTGCGGCCTGAGCTGGGACACGATCATCCAGAAGCGCGCGGCGTTCCGCGTCGCGTTCGAGCGGTTCGACTTCGAGAAGATCGCCCGCTACGGCGAGCGCGACATCGCGCGCATCCTCGCCGTGCCGGGCATGATCCGCTCGCGCCGGAAAATCGATGCCATCATCCACGATGCGCAACGCTTCATCGCGCTGCGCCGCGAATGCGGCACGTTCTCGAAGTGGCTCTGGGCGTTCACGGACGGCAAGACGCTGTTCAATCCCGACAACGCGAAGTCGGACGACTGGACCGCCCCCGCGCGAACCGAGCTTTCCGACCGAATCGCCGCAGAACTCAAGTCGCGCGGCTTCAAGTTCCTCGGCTCGGTGACCGTCTATGCGTTTATGCAGTCCGTCGGTCTCGTCAACGACCACGCCCGCTACTGCTTCCGCTACAAGGAACTCAAAAGGATAAAAGCAGGCAGTTGAACTTGCGGCATTGGATCTACTGAAGGTCCAGGTCTGAAAAGAAAGGATAGCATGGGAATGGTCGAAGGATGTGACTGGTTTTGGGTCATCCGAGGCCTTGTTGCAATCCCGATAGCCCGAAAATGCGATTCGCATCGGGGAACCTTGTGTGTCTAACGGAGGACGGTCATGCGAATAATGGCGACATCTGATCTGCACGGCAACTTTGAGGGGCTTGACCCCAAGGGCGCGGACATCGTGGCGCTGGCGGGTGACACCGCTCCGCTGCGCGGGCGCGGACCGTGGCACATAAACGACCAGTCTATATTCTGCGGCCATATACACACAGGGCATCACGGTGGCGTCGACTTCGAGTCTACTCGCGTCTACAACGTCTCCCGCCTCGACGAACGATACGAAATCGCCTACGAGCCAACATGGGGGGATGTCTGATGGATCGCTATGATGCGGCTTTTGCGCGGCTGGCGAAGTCGAAGTTCCGCTCCCGGTTTCATTTGTCGGAAGCAGACAGGAAGTACATCGCAGAGAAGGGGATTGAGACGATCCGCTCCCATTGCGAGAGCTTCATCCGAACGCGACTCGCTCCCGCGAACCCGCCGAACGACGGGAAGCAGACGCCGATGCGCGGGCATCCCGTGTTCAAGGCACAGCACGCCTGCGCCTGCTGCTGCCGCGACTGCCTTGCCAAGTGGTGGAAGGTCCCTCGCGGCACGCCGATTCCCGCCGAGCGCCAACAGGGGATCGTCGACTTCCTCATGGCCTGGATCGAGCGGGAGGAGGGCGCTTGTTGACTATGCGATAGGTGATATACATCTTTGTCAAATTGTTGTTTCACTTAAGCAAAAACATCGTCGGGGCACTTGATTTCCGGGGGGAAGATTTGGTACAATATGGGCCAATCTGCGACTGTCTCAGGAGGTTATCCCTGCCGCGGAGGTCCGCGAGTGCGGGCTTTTGGCGTTTCCGATGTCGGAAATGTCGGCGGGGATTCGGCTTCCCGGTATGCAGAAACAAACAGAAAGAACGAAGATAATGAAGATCGACAAGGCCGCAATCAAGAACGAGTTCCAGCGTCACGACCGTGATACGGGGTCCTGCGAAGTGCAGGTCGCTCTCCTCACGAAGGAGATCGAGGCCCTTACGGCCCACCTCAAGGCCAACCACAAGGACCACAGCTCGCGCTACGGCCTCCTCCGCAAGGTCCAGAACCGCCGCAACCTCCTCAACTACCTCAAGCGCGAGAACGAGGAAGGGTACAAGGCGCTCATCGCGAAGCTCGGCCTCCGCCGCTAAGGCGTCGCCTCCCGTTCCACGCGACCGGGGCCCGGGGCCGCATGAGGCCCCGGTGGTTGTCAGCGATACAGACGATTGACAAACAGGAAAACCAAGAAAGAACAAGACAAGCAATGCAAGGTGCAAAGCAATTCAAGGTCGACATCGCGGGGACTGACCTCGTGATCGAGACCGGACTCCTGGCGCAGCAGGCGGCGGGGGCGGTCACCGTGTCGTACGGTGACACGACGGTCTTCACGGCCGTCACGAACACGGACACTCCGCGGGAGGGCATCGACTTCTTCCCGCTCCAGTGCGAATACCGCGAGAAGTTCTACGCTGCGGGCAAGTTCCCGGGCGGATTCTTCAAGCGCGAGGCCCGTCCGACCAGCAAGGAGATCCTCACGGCGCGCATGTGCGACCGCCCGATCCGTCCGCTCTTCCCCGACGGCTACTACAACGACGTGCAGGTCAACGGGACGCTCATACAGTCCGACGGAACCCGCGAGGCCGACTTCCTCGCCGTCAACGCCGCCTCTGCGGCGCTCCACATCAGCGACATTCCCTTCATGGGCCCGATCGGGTGCGTGCGCATCGGCCGCGTCGACGGCCAGTGGGTCATCAACCCGACCCACGAGCAGAAGGCGAAGAGCGACATCGACCTCCTCTACGCGGGTCTCAGGGGCAAGTTCCTCATGATGGAGGGCTCCGCTTCCGAAATCAGCGACGAGGACTTCATCGCCGCCCTCAAGCGCGCCCACGAGGAAGTCGAGAAGATCATCGACCTCCAGATCGAGATGCGCCGCGCCCTCGGCAAGCCCGACAAGGACATCCACGACGTCCCGCAGCCTGCGGACAAGATGGACTTCATCCGCAAGGAGGGCGGCGAGGCCCTCGCGGCGGCGCTCCTCATCAAGGGCAAGCTCGAGCGCCAGGGCAAGGTCAGCGCCATCAAGGAGGACCTCCTCAAGAAGGTCTCCGAGAAGTGGCCCGAGATCGACGCCGTCGGCTTCGTCCACCTCTTCGACGCCCTCGAGATCGAGACCGTCCGCAAGAACGTCCTCGAGAAGGGCCTTCGCATCGACGGACGCGCCCAGCACGAGATACGTCCGCTCTCCGCACAGGTCGGGGTCCTCCCCCGCCTCCACGGCTCGGCGATCTTCTCGCGCGGCGAGACGCAGTCCTTCGCGACCGTCACGCTCGGCACGAAGAAGGATGCTCAGGACCTCGATTCGGTGACGGGCGGCGACCTCTCCAAGAGGTTCATGCTCCACTACAACTTCCCGCCCTACTGCACGGGCGAAGTCGGCCGCCTCGGTTCCACCGGGCGCCGCGAAATCGGGCACGGCGCGCTCGCCGAGCGCTCCATCGCGGAGGTGCTCCCCGACGATTTCCCGTATTCGATCCGCGTCGTCAGCGAGATCATGGGCTCCAACGGATCCTCGTCGATGGCCTCGATCTGCAACGGCTGCCTCGCGCTCATGGACGCGGGCGTTCCGCTGAAGCGCACGGTCGCCGGCATATCGATCGGACTGTTCACGACGCCTGACCTCTCCAAGAAGGTGCTCGTGACGGACATCCTCGGCGCCGAGGACCACTGCGGCGACATGGACTTCAAGGTCGGCGGAACCCGCAAGGGCATCACCGGCTTCCAGGTCGACCTCAAGCTCCGCGGTCTCACGTGGGACCTCGTCGAGGGCGCGGTCAAGGCCGCGCACGACGCGCGCCTCAAGATCATCGACTTCATGGAGAGCGTCATCCCCGCCCCGCGCGCCGAGCTCAACAAGTACGCGCCGCGGATCGAGGAGATGCAGATCCCCGTCGACAAGATCGGCGCGCTCATCGGCCCCGGCGGTTCGAACATCCGCGCCATCGTCGAGACGACCGGCGCCCAGATCGACATCGACGACGACGGCAAGGTCTCGATCTTCGCGACCACGCTCGAGTCGATGGAGGCCGCCAAGAAGGCGGTCGGCGCAGTGAGCGCCGTCGCCGAGCCCGGCAAGATCTACGAGGGAACCGTCTCCGGCATCAAGGAGTTCGGCGCGTTCGTGACGATCCTCCCCGGCCTCGACGGCCTCTGCCACATCTCCGAGCTCTCCGACAAGCGCGTTCCCTCCGTGGAATCCGTCTGCAAGGTCGGCGACAAGATGATGGTCAAGTGCCTGGACGTGGACGACCGCGGGCGCATCAAGCTCTCCCGCAAGGCCGCCATGGCCGAGCTCGACGCCAAGGCCTGATAGGCGACACGACGCCGAGGCCGCAGGCCTAGGCGATCGCAGCGAAAAGCCGCGCTCCTTCGGGGCGCGGCTTTTTGTCATTGGCAGTGCGTACTGACGGTCTTGTGCCTGCGGTGCTTGATTCGGTAGAGGCCATTTGGTATACTTTTCCTGTCATAGGGAAAGGAAACCAGCCATGAAGCACACCTTTGCACTCGCTGCTGCGTTCGTCGCCTTCGCGTCCGCTGCGCTCGCCGCCGATCTCAACCTCGTTCCCTATCCCCAGGAGGTCAAGATGGGCGAGGGGACAGTCCCCTTCGAATACAATGGAGACGCGGCATCTTGCCGCGTTGGGATTGTAAGTTGGCTGTAATATACGCGGCTGGAAGCCGCGTCTCCATGGGGGCGCGAATGGGTGTGAGAGTTGTGGAGACGCGGCATCTTGCCGCGTTGGGATTGTAAGTTGGCTGTATTATACGCGGCTGGAAGCCGCGTCTCCAATGCGATGTGAATGGGTGTGCGAGTTGTGGAGACGCGGCATCTTGCCGCGTTGGGATTGTAAGTTGGCTGTATTATACGCGGCTGGAAGCCGCGTCTCCATTGGGGAGCGAATGGGTGTGAGAGTTGTGGAGACGCGGCATCTTGCCGCGTAGGGTCAATGTGGCAGGTCTTGACAAGACCACTCGTGGGACGTAATGCCATCCCCCATATGGGTATTGACGATCCCCCATAGATAGGATGTTTCTCTGAGTGGCGAAATTGTAGAATATCCGCGTCAACTAGGAGAAACCATGAAAACACGCAGAAAAATCGTCCTTCTTGCTTCAATTGCCTCATTGTGCGGCGTCGCATTCGCCGATTTCGACGAAAACGGCGCAACGCCGAAGTACTGGCTTAAATTCGATGGGAGCGCCGCGCAATGCGGCGAGTCCGATGTCCCGCTGAACACGCAGAACTTCGCCTACGGTCCGACCCGTCTCGGAAGCTCCGCGCACAACTGCCAGGCATGGACCTCCTCGAACCTCTCCTTCCCCGCAGACAACGGCGGATGGACGGTCGTCGAGTCGTTCCGGTCCGTTGACACCACCAACCAGGTCGTCTGGGCGCTCGGCCGCAGGGGCGACAGCAACGGAATCGCGCTCGTCTCCGGCGGAACGAACATGGTCAATGTCGTCACGTGGTCCAACGGAGGAGATGTCGAGACGCTAATCTCCGCGTCGGTCGACGAGTCGCTCGCGCTGTACCACTGCTACGCCGTCGTCGCGAACCCCGCGGACGGAACCGTGAAGCTGTATGTGGACGGCGAAACCGGCCCGTCGTGGACCGCCGAATTCGCAGGGAACCCCGGCAACGCGTCATTGCAGTTCGGGTCGGTGTACAGCGGCTGCCCGGCGGGACTGGTCAACTCCGCCGGCACCGCGCTTGAGCACGACGACTGGCGCTTCTACCACGCGGCGCTCACGGCCGCCGAGGTCGCCGCCATCGCGGAGAACTACCCGCCGTGGAAGGAGCCCGACTACTCGCAGTCCGCAACGTGGATAGGAGGCGATGCGGGCGACTGGAACGAGCGCACCAACTGGGACCTCTTCTGGGTTCCCGGCGAGCGCGACAGCGTCCTCTTTACCAACGCCGCCGAGATCGCGATCACGCAGGACATCGCGCCGTCGAACCTCGTGCTCAATGCGGACGTCGTGTTCAGCGGTTCGCACACAATCACGCCGTATGAAGTCGGCGGAAACGGAAAGATCACGCTCAAGGGCGCCGACCTGGGGGCGCATTCCGGCGCCGGCTACACTGTCTCCAACGCATTGGAGATCCCCGAAGGCTACGCAACGTCAGTCTACGGCAACAATGCGAACATCGTCCTCGCAGGGCCTCTCTCCGGGGCTGGTGCGCTCAATTTCAATGCGGCGGCCGGCTACTGCGGTGCGGGCTTTGCATGCGACTGCCCCGACTTCGGCGGTACGCTGACATTCGCCAACAAGGGCATCAACCGTCCGCTGATCGCCGGTGCAAATGCAGGCTTCACAAACGGAACGCTTGTAATACGCGCATTGACCGGTATTACAGTGGCCGAAGGCGAGTTCCACTTCGGGGCCGCCGACATCGGCAACTACCAGTTGCGCTGCCAGAACCGGGGCGTGTACACCTACGTGTTCGGCGAGAAGAACGTGGATTCCACGGTCGGCGCCAATTTCTGGCGCTCGAACTCCGGCGGAACGATTACGATTCGCAAGGTCGGCGCGGCCAACCTCGATTTCAGCGGATGGAACTACTCCTACCTTGAACTCGAGGGCGGAACGCTTGCCTTCACTACTGAGAACGACAACCTCCCGAACAATGAACTCCGCTTCATGGGCGGCGTGTGGACGTGGGGCGCCGGACAGGAGACCCCTCGCGACATCTCCGCGAAGGTGAAGAACTCAACGGGCGCGATAGCCGTCGACACATCGGACTACACGATCGAATTCGCGACTGAGCTCGACGCCTCCAACGTCGGCGGACTCGTCAAGAAGGGCGTGGGGACGCTCGTCCTCAAGGAGGTCCCGCTCTACGGCGGCGACACTGTTGTCGAGGCCGGAACGCTCGTCCTCCCGTGCGGAACCGTGATCGATGGCGCGCTTGGACTTGGTGAGGATGCCACGATCGTACTGGACTTCTCCAAAGTCCACAAGTCAGGCGAATACGACGCGATCTCGTACGCCGAGCTCGCCGAAGGGACCGAGCTCAGGGCGGACAACGTGTCGCTCACCGGACTGAGCGACAACGCCAGGGGCGAAATCAACTTCACCGAAGACGGGAGGGTCGTCGTCACCGTTACGATGGAGCCGCTCGTCTGGAACGGCGACGGTGCGGACTGGACGACGTCCGACGCATGGCTTGGAGGCTTTACATCCGACCCCCGCACGTTCGCGTCCGGCGATCCCGTCCGCTTCGACGTCGCCGAAGCCAACAAGACAAACACCGTCCTCGTGACGACGGCGGTCGATCCTTCGGAGGCGACGGTAAACGCGGGCGGGGAAGGCGCGTGCCAGCTGGTGAAGGGGCACGGCACCCTCACCGGGGGAACGATCGCGGTTGACGGCGTCCTCGCCCTTGCAGGCGACGCGGAGGGTCCGCTCGTCCTTGCGACGACCGTGACGAACGCATCGGAGTCGGCGGGCGGCGTGCTCATCGAGTCCGGCGAGGTCGTCCTCGAAGGAGCCCTTGCAATCGACAGCGTCAACAACGCGAGGGTGGTCCGCCACTCCGAATGGACGCCTACGCATGCGATGTCCGGCAACGGCGAGCTCCTCGTCACCAATTCCAACTTCCACGTCGACCACTCCTCGCGCTTCAAGGACTTCGCCGGGACGATCACGCTCGGCGAAGGAGGATACCTCTGGGACGACGAGGAGCTCCATGCCGAGGGCAACGGTCAGGCCTACTACGGACTCGGCGAGTTCTCGAAGATCAGGATGGCCGGCGGCCGCATCTCGCGCTTCGGCAGGGCTGGCGGTTCCAACAACGAGTACATCGGCAAGGTTGAAGTCGTCGACGGAACCACGAACGAGTGGTACAACTACGAATCTAGAAGTGGCAATACGGGCTGCAATGTCAATGTCGCGGGCGACATAACGGGGTCCGGTGTGTTGAAGCTCCACTCCAATGGACGCGGCTATGTGTTCACCGACGATTTGGCGGACTTCGACGGCGTGCTCGAGCTCGACGGAACAGGTTACAGGTTCAACAACGGCATCGCCGGCGGAATGGTCGTCGCAAAGCGCGGGGCGTACATTTCAAACGAGGCGCTAGGCGTCGTCGGTGCGACGCTTCTGCTCGACAACAGGAGCCCGAACATGAACGTCTCGGTCGCGGCCGACTCGGTCCTGGGCGGCGGCACGAACACGCTTGTCAAGAGCGTCGTCTTCATGAAGGGCGCGAAGCTTGCCTTCATCGACGAGGATGCCCTCTCGAACCCGAAGGAGACATACGTCGGCGTCACATCGACCACTCCTGTCGCTGGGGCGCTCCCCGAGATCGCCCAGGAGAACGACGGCAAGGGCAGGTGGAAGGCGTTCGTCCGCGAGAACGTGTCGGTCGAACTCGTCGAGGAGGTGGAGGTCGAGGTCAGGACATACTCCGTGTGCGCGGAGTTTCGTCCGAGCGGACTTTGCATCAGCATAAGGTAGACGACAACAAGCTTGAGAAAGGGGCGTCGCGTATGAAGGACTGTATCAACAAGGCACTGATCGCAGGAACATGCGCGGCGCTCCTCTGCGCCGCATCCGGAGGTGCGCCGGGGCGGATACGCGACGGCAAGCCGTTCGTCCATCCCGGCATCACATACACCCAGGGCGACATCGACCGCATGAGGTCGATGATCGCGGCCGGACGCCAGCCGTGGAAGCGCTGCTTCGACGCTCTTCGCAACGCACAGACCTCGAATCCATGGCAGGGTGTGCGCACTCGCGGCGGGACGATTCCGCAGGGTCAGCACAACAACACGATCGGATGGGACGGACGCTGCGCGCATGATCTTGCGCTGATGTGGCGCCTTAGCGACGACAAGCGCTACGCCGACACCGCAGTAAGGATCTTGAACGAGAACGCAAAGTGGGAATCGTCGAGCGGCGCGGGAACGGGGCCGCTCGACAACGGCAAGATATTCCTCCTCGTCGAGGCCGCCGAACTCATGCGCGACTATCCCGGATGGGCGGATGAGGACAGGGCCAAGTTCGGTGAGACTCTCCGAAACGTCTTCTATCGGCATATACGCAGCGGCGACTCCTCGCGCTGGGGGAACCAGGGGCTTACGGCCTTTCGCGGCACCCTGGCGATGGCCATATTCCTTGACGACGCGAAGATGTACGACCGCGTCTGGAACTATCTCAACGGACTCGACCGCCGCCCGGATGACGACGATCCGTTCCCGTCCGGCCCCATGACACTGCCGGCGTGGCCTGCGGACTACGGCGAGTTCTGCGTAAGCCGCACCGGGACCATCACGCGCGGCAACATTCCGGACTGGGGCTTCGACGAGATGCTTCAATACTACATCTACAGGAACGGACAGTGCGAGGAGAGCTGCCGCGACCAGTCGCACTGCATCTTCGGGCTTTTCACATACGTTGCAATAGCGGAGATGTTCTGGAGCCAGGGAGACGACCTGTACGGAGCCCTCGACAACCGCATCCTTACAGGACTAGAATGGAACCTTCGCTACAACATGAGCGACTGGGAGCCGAAGGGGTACTCGGACGAAGAGACGGATGCGACATTCCGAAACGGAGTCTTTTATAGAAACAGGACGCGGTCGGGGCGCTGGCAGGGTGTCGGCGTATCCCCGTGGGGACGAGGTACGCCCGGCGGCGCGATACCGCTTTCATGCGCTTTCGTACACTACAAGACGCGGCTGGGCGTATCGCCCGACAAATGCGAATGGCTCCAGAAGGACTGGGAGGTTGTCCATTCCAGGGGCGGCTACGAGAACTGGGGATTCTCGGGACACCACTACGAGTGGACCGGCTGGGGGTCGCTCACGAAAATGCGCGGCGATTGGATGCGCGGCGACCCGTGCACGTGGAAGAACGGCGTGCGCGTATCCGGACAGCACCAGATGCCGTGCGTCGTGAAGGCGTCCGACTGGGACTTCTACCCCGGGGCGGGGGATCGCACCGCGCACCATGCCGTGGCTGACAGGTGGTCCGCAGGCGACTGGGCCCTCTACACCGTCGGCGGCTCAGGCGAGACTTCCTGGCGCAATGTCGTCATCACCTACGAGTCGAATGGAGACGCCGTAGTGGAGGTCGGTGTCGACGACGGGGAGCTTGCGACCGTCCAGCTTCCGTCGGCGGGTGGCGGCAGGCGCGAGATTTCGGCGGGGTCCACTGCGTTCCCGGCGGGAGCCTCCGTCTTCAAGTTCCGCGTCAAGAGCTGCGGTTCCTCATTCAAGCCCGTCGCCTTCGGGCTCGGCGCGGCGCTTCGGCCGGAGACTGTCGCCGCAGTGCCGGGCGTGGACTTCAACGGCGGGACTGTGGAAGTCTCCCTGGACGGACTCCTCGTCGACGCGTCGGATGCGATCACGGGCAGGCTTGTGGTCGGAGGCCGCACGTTCACCGGCTCGGTGGATACGGCTGCGGAACTGGTCAGGTTCACGGTCGATCCGTCCGTGGCGCGCTCAGGCGCGACGCTCTATGGCGAGTTGACGGTGAACGTCTCGGGGACGGAGTACAGGCGCAGCGTCGCGCTCGTGCAGGGGCGGGCCGAGTTCACGACGACGGATGGATGGATACGCGAAGGGGCGGGTGGCACGGGTGCGACGGGCGCGTGGTCCGCCACGCCCGTTCTCAGGCACGGACGGCTCGTCGTGGAGGACGGAACTGTCTTCACGCCGTCCGTCGCCATGCCCGAGGGGGACGTCGCCGTAATCGAGCTCAAGGCGTCGCTCAATGCGGTCGATTCGGCGGACTTCGGATCGGACGCCAAGGCTGGCGTCGCAGTCGTCCGCGTTGGCGGGGTCTGCAGATACGCCTTCAAGACGGCGGACGGCGTAGTCGTCGACGGCACGAAGGTCGCGCCCGCGAGCAGCGAGTCGTCTGTCAGGATAACGGCGGACTTCGGCAAGTCGAAAGTCGTGTACGACGTTGACGGCGCGGAGTTCGGGCCGTTCGCGCTCAACTCGTCTGTTAAGCGCCTCTCGTCCGTCGCCTTCAAGGGGCTGAACTTCGTCGAGGAGATGAAGGGCGACTACGAGTCGGTCGCAGCCGACACGTATCTCGCAGAGGTCGGCGGCGTCAAGTTCACTTCGCTTGCATCGGCGCTTGCATCAAAGGCGGCGGGCGTCGTCAAGCTGTTGTGGGACGCGAGTTGGAATCCGACGGAAAGTTGCGTGAGGTCCTTCGAGACGGACGGAAGGTCGCTCGTCGTCGGCGGGAATTCCGCCTTCAGGGTGAAGGACTCGGGGTCGGGCGTGCTGACCGTCACCGTTCTCGGTGCGGAGGATGCGCCGAGGGCGGTCTCGGTTTCCGCGGACAGTTCGAAAGTTCGCATAGGCGCCGGGAATGTAAGGCCCGGCTTCGACTACGGCTTGGAGAGGGCTGATTCTCCGGCGGGGGCCTTCCGTCCCGACGCCGGCACATGGAGGGACGGCGGGGTGCTTGCGGCCGGGGGCCTGCTCGAACTGGCGCAGAAGTCGTCCGCATCTAAGGAGTTCTATCGAATCGTAGTCCGCGGCGACGCGCCAGGCGCATGGTCGGCCGCACAACCATGACAAGGAGGAATCCAATGTACGAGAGACTGGCGTTGGTGCTTTCGATTGCATTTGCCATCCGGGCGGTGAATGCGGACACCTACTGGACCGGCGGGGCGGCGTCCGGATCGAAGGACTGGACCGATGCGGGCAACTGGTATTCATCGGGCGGGAACCGCGTTTTCGGCGGCGGACAATGGGGACGGCTCGACGAAACGCACACGGAGGTGGAGTTCTCCTCGTTCGTCACCAACACGACGGGCGTCTGGATAGAGAACGGATCGAAGCCCGGGATCATCTGGGACGTGGAGCGATATGCTTCGGACGAATGCGGGCTTGCAATAACCTGGGCGACGAAGAACTCGCTCAATATCGGCACCGCGCTCAGGGACGGATCGCTCGCCGTGAATGGCGGAACGTACCACATCGCAAATGAGCTGTGGATCGCGAACGGGTCGACCAACTCGTCGTTCCGCATGAACGGCGGCCTCTTCACCGTAGGCAGCTACGTCTGCATAGGCTACGGCAATTCGCTCTGCTCGGGGTCGATGGCGATGAACGGAGGGGTGTTCCGAAATACGGGAGGTGCGTTCATCGTGGGACAGTCCGCAAATGCCGGCTCGAAGGGATTCTTCGGCATGAACTACGGGACCGTCGACATAGCCGGGGACGTCTACATCGCCGAGCGCGCGGGGTCTGGTCAGCTGCTGGTGTACAACGGCTCCTTTTCCTTCGGCGGGACCATGTACGCGGGGCGCGGCGCGAACACGACGGCGGAAATAGGATTGTCCAAGGGCGAGATCGTCTCGGGCGGCGACTTCATCCTTGGACGCGCCGCCGGTTCCACGGCGACGATGACGGTGTGGGGAGGGGATTTGCGCATCGCTTCCGGAAGGGCCATTCGGATTGCGGACGGCAACGGTGCGCGCGGGAGCCTCACTGTGAAAGGCGGAACGGTCCATGCGGATTCCGTCATCCTCAACTCCAGCGCCGGTTTGAGCGAGTTCATCGTGAACGGCGGAGCCCTCGCCCCGTCGTCGTCAACAACCTCGTGGCTTTCCGGCTCTGCAGTAAGGGTCGGGACGTCCGGGATGAAGATCGACACCTGCGGGCTTGACGCCACGTTTTCAGCATCGCTTGTCGAGATTGACGCGAATGCCGGGGTGGACATATTGAAGCTGGGCAAGGGGGACGTCTCGTTCTCGAACGCGGCGATTTCAGGACTGGACAGAATTGTCGTCAGCAACGGCGGATTCAGGGTCGCTCGCAATTCGACGCTTCCCTGTGCGGTTGCGGTCGGCGGGGAAGGGCGGCTTGTCGTCACGTCCACGGGGATAACGTCGAGCGGAACGTACAAGCTGCTCACGGTCGGCGGAGTCGTCGAGGGCGCCGAGTGGGCGCCGAAGAGCGTGGTGTTGGCGGACGCGTCCGGGCTGGAGGTCTCCGAGGCGTCAGTCAACTCCTCCATGGAGCTCATGGCGGTGGTGAGGACGGCTGAAGCGGAGGAGGTCGAGCCGGCAGAGCCTTTCAACCCGGCGGACGGAGTGGACCTCGCCGGAACGGGCGAGATTCTCGTCACGAATCTAGACTGGCATGTGACCAGCTCGTCGCTGCTCGCCGCCTTCAACGGAACAATCGTCGTCGGAGTCGGCGGCAGGCTCTACGACGATGCGGAACTTCATGCGGAGTGGAACCATCCGCCGTACTTCGGGCTGGGCGAGGGGACGAAGATCAGGATGGAAGGCGGCGAAATCGCGCGCTTCGGAACGCGTGGCGGAGCGAACAACGAGCATATCGGGTCGGTCGAGGTGAAGGCCTGCACGACGAACGTCTGGCGCAACACGGAGTCGCGAAGCGGCGCGGGCGGATGCCATGTCAACGTCAGGGGCGCCGTGACCGGCGGCGGTCGGCTGGAGGTTCAGTCGCGCTTGAGGAACGTGATGTTCTACGACGACCTTGCGGGCTTCACGGGCGAACTTGCGCTTGAGGGAGTGGCGTTCGAGTTCAAGGCCGGGATAAAGGGCGGGACGGTTGATGTCGCGCCGGGGGCCGTTCTTGTGAACACATCGCTTGAGCTGGACAATGCGACGCTGAATCTTAGGAACGCCAACGATGCGCTGGCGCTCTCCGTGTCGTCCACTGCGCTTCTTGGATGCACGTCAGGGACGTACGTGAAGGGCGTTTCGTTTGCAAGGGGTTCCCGTGTGGGGTTCCTCGACGAAGGCGCGCTTTCTGATACCGCAGCGGAGTACGAGGGACTTGAGTCGGCCACGCCCATAACCGGCGAACTGCCGGAGATAGGGCAGGGGAAGTCCGCCGCCGGGATGTGGATTCCTTTCGTCCGGACGAACCAGCCGTCGAACCCGGGCGGGTCGACCACGTATTCGCTTTGTGCCCGTTTCCGTCCGGCAGGCGGTGCAATCCTCCTTCAATAGCAGGGATTGTCAGGCAGCGGCGGTCATTTCCTTGTCGCCTGGACGCGGCCTTGTGCGTCGCGATAGGTCGTCTTCCCGTAACGGTCGGTGGTGGCGGTTCCGGTGACGCGGCCCATCGCATCGCGGTAGGTGGTCTTTCCGTTGCGGTCCGTGGAGGAAGTCCCCTGAGTGCGCCCCATGGAATCGCGGTAGGTGGTTTTCCCGTTGTGGTCCGTGGAGGAAGTCCCCTGGGTGCGCCCCATGGAGTCGCGGTAGGTGGTCTTTCCGTTGCGGTCCGTCGAGGCAGTCCCCTGGGTGCGGCCCATCGCGTCGCGGTATGTGGTCTTACCGTAGCGGTCAGTGGTGGCGGACCCCACCTGCCGCCCCATCGCGTCGCGGTATGTCGCCTTGCCGTCCGCCGCCATCGCACCGAGCGTGGCACCGACAACAGCTGCAATTATCAGGATCTTATTCATTTCGCATCTCCTATTTGACGGGAATCCAGCTTGCTAGGGAGTTGAAATCTCAAAATCTGACAGCGGTTTTAATACGGAATTATAATATATTCCCGGCGTCGGGGCGTCCAAATATGATATAATACCTGTGTCAAAAGGAGAAATACAACCATGAAATCGTTTCTGTTTGCAAATGTTCCGCTCAGCGTGGTTCACTTCGTGTTGTTCGTGATATTCCGCGGTTGGCTTGGCTGGCCCGGGACCCTCGTCGCCAATGTCCTCGGTGCGTCCGGCGAAGGCCTCATCTGGTGGGCGATCATGGTCGTCAACTCGCTCGTCTGGGGCGCAGTGCTCTCGCTTTTCGTCCTTCCGTTCATCCGCAAGGCCCTTAAGTAAAATCGGCGGTATTTATGTCAACGAGATTCGGAATCTGCTGCTGCGCCGCGCTGCTCGCCGCGGGCGTGTCGGCGTTCACGCCGGCGCTGCCGGTCATTCCGGGCGGCGAATACTCCGTTTCGGACTACGGGGCCGCGCCGGGCTCCGGCGAAGACGCCGCCCCGGCGTTGCAGAAGGCGGTGGACGCCGCGTCCGCCGCCGGGGGCGGTACGGTCGTCGTCCCGAAGGGCGAGTACCTCTGCGGACCCGTTGCGCTCAAGAACCGCATCCGAATCCGGCTTGACGAGGGCGCCGTCCTGCGGCTCCTGCCGCTCGGGAGGTATCCGATCACGTCCCACCGCGCGCCGTTCCTCGGAGGGAAGCACCTGTCCGACGTCGCGCTCGTCGGCAAGGGGCGAATCGAGGGACAGGGCGGTCCGTGGTGGCCGCACTACAAGGAGAAGGACTTCCCCCGTCCCGTCATATTCGGCGTCTCCGCGTCGGCCCGCATTCTCGTCGAAGGCGTTACGTTCGTGGACGCGCCGATGTTCAACATAGCGTGCTCCGGCGTCGAGGACGTGACAGTCCGGGGCGTGACGGTGCTCGCCCCGCCGTCCCACGCGGAGAAGGAGGGGGACGTCGTGAGCCACAATACGGACGCCTGCGACGTGAGCGGGAGGCGCATCCTCATCGAGGACTGCTACATTTCCACGGGCGACGACAACTACACGACTTCCGGCCGCACCGAGGACGTGCTCATTCGAAACTGCCGGTTTGGCACGGGGCACGGACTTTCCATGGGCAGCTACCAGCGCGAATTCGTCCGCAACTTCACCGTCGAGAACTGCACGTTCGACGGAACGGAGACGGCGATACGCATCAAGTGCGACCGCGACAGGGGCGGGGAGACGTCCGGCATCGTCTACCGCGACATTACGATGAAGAACGTGGGCATTCCGATTCTCATATACGGCGCGTACAACGCGAAAAAGCCGTACCGTTCGCTCTGGAACGCGACGGGCGAAGTCCTGTCCACCTACCCCGAGGCGCCCGTCACCGCGACGACGCCGCGCTACTCCGACATCACCTTCAAGAACCTGACGGCCGTGGCGACGACAAAGAAGTCGCGCGCGGGGCTCATCTGGGGGCTCCCCGAGGCCCATGTGAAGGGGCTCATGATGGAGAACGTAAAGATCACGTCGAACCGTCCGCTCCTCCTCGTGAACGTAGACGATCCGAAGCTCGTCGACGTCGAGGTCAGGAACGAGAAGGGCGAGGTCCTGCCCGTCGAGGTAAAATGAAAGCGGGGGGCGCATTGTCCTAATCGGGTAGGGCGGGGCCGGTGCGATTCTGGTAAAATAGAGGGGCAGTAGTGTCTCAAGGAGGAGACGATGTCCCTTAAGATAAGAATTGTTGCATTGGTGGCGCTGTCCGCCTTCGCCGCGTTTGCGGCGGAGGACGAAGAGGCGTCGTCCGGCGAGGGCCTCGACGAACTCGGCATGAAGCCCGTGGTGCGCGAGGACTATGGCGGACCCCGCAAGTTCAAGAAGATCGGCGGACTCTCCAAGCCCGATGCGAAGCTCCCCGGCGACGAGGGGACGATCGTCGCAATGGCGCGCGGCGGATCGCAGAAGCCGGTCTCCAACTGGGACAGGCAGTTCCACCTCTACGCGGTGGTGCATCATTCCAGCGGCAGCCGGCAGTCGTTCATCGACGGCAAGCCCGTCCGCTCCAAGACGCCGCTCGCCGTGTGGGAGGAGACGGGCGTCGAGCTGGACGAGTTCCGCGTCTACGACACAGCCCTCTCCGAGCAGCAGATAGTCCAGATTGCAAACGGCAATCCACCCTGGCCGGAGATGAAGGCCGAGCGCGCCAAGGTCAGCGCGATAATAGACACAAACGCAGTCCTGCGGCTGGGGTACGAACTGCCGGACGCCGTGGTCGTAGGAGGGGACGGCGAGAGGAAGCTTTATGCGAAGGGGATCCTCGCGCAGTGCGGCATCGGGGCCGCGAAGCGGTTCGAGCTGCACGAAGGCGGGGCGTTCGCGATAGGGTCGGGCGGTTTCATCTTCGACTCCAACTATGCGAAGGGGCTTACAAACGAGGTCGTCTTCACCGGCGGCGCGTTCGCGTGCTACGAGCCGAGCTTCATAAAGAGCGCAGCTCCGATCCGGCTCGATGGCGAGGTGAAGCTCGTCACCAAGGACACCCTCGTGATACGCGCGGGGTTCTCGGGCCCGGGCGACCTGGTGAAGCGCGGACCAGGCACCCTGGGCCTCCAGTATCCGTGCGACGAAGCGACGGGCAGACTGGTCGTAGAGAAGGGGACTCTTGTCCTGGGGCCCGCCGCGAGCTGGGCGGGGACGGTCGAGATGAAACCGGGGACGTCGCTCAGGTGTCCGTCCGTTTCGGTCGTGGGAAAGCTCGTGAAGGGCGCGGGGGTGAAGGTCTCCGAGTCCGGGACCTCCCGCCGCGGAGACCTCTCGTCCGACGCCTTCCCGCAGCCTGCGACCGCATACGACATGACGCGTATGCAGCGCGAGAGGATGGGGCGCGGCGTGTACGCGTTCAGGTCGTCGCCCGGCGAGACGTGGGTCGGCTGGCGGTACAAGTCGTCCGATCCCGAGAACGTCGCCTTCAACGTGTACTGCGGCAAGGAGAAGCTCAATCCGTCGCCGATAAAGGACGCAACATACTTCATCGACAGGCGTGCGTGGAACGGCAAGGCGCGCGTGTACACCGTCCGCGGGGTGGTGAACGGACGCGAGGTCGCCTACAAGACGAGCGCGACATGGCGGCTCGCCGGCAATGCGCCCGTCGGCTACAACGACATCGCGCTCGATCCGCCCAGGCCGGGGAGGACGCCGGACGGACACGAATACACGTACTTCCCGTGCGACACGTCCATCGGCGACCTCGATGGCGACGGCGAGTACGAACTTCTCGTCATCTGGTGGCCGACGCTTGCGTTCGACAATTCGCAGTGGGGGCAGACGGGCGAGACGTGGCTGGAGGGCGTAAAGCTTGACGGGACGTCGAGGAGCCTGTGGAAGGTGTGCCTCGGGCCGAACATCAGGTCCGGCTCGCACTACGTCCCCGTGATGGTCGCCGACTACGACGGGGACGGCAGGGCGGAGGTGATGTGCAGGACGGCGGAAGGCGCACGGGACGGCGAGGGACGCATTCTCTCCGAGGGCAGGTTCGTCCGCGGCGGGAAGTTCAAGGACTGGCGCTCAGAGGACTGCCACGTGGTCTTCGCGCCGAACTACATCACCGTCTTCGCCGGGCCGAACGGCGAGGCGCTCGACACGAAGCCGTTCAGGCCGTCCGTCCTCGAGGACGAGCAGGCGATCGCGCGCAGGGACTTCAACGCCGTCAAGCGCCTTTGGGGTGCGCGCAATCCGGGCAACCAGGCGTTCCGCTTCCTAGCCGCCGTCGGCTACCTGGACGGTGCGCATCCGTCCGCCGTCTTCTGCCGCGGATACTATTCGAGGACGTGTCTCACGGCCTGGGACTGGGACGGCATGGAGCTGAAGGAGCGGTGGTACTTCTGCACGGACGCAGAGCGCAACTGGGGGTACAACGGACAGGGCTTCCACAACCTCCGCGTCGGCGACGTCGACTTCGACGGAAAGGACGAGATAATATACGGACACATGTGCGTCGACCACGACGGACAGCCGCTGTGGACGACGGGGTACGGACACGGCGATGCGATCCAGCTCATACAGGCGAGCCCGACGACGCGCGGGCTGCAGCTCTGGACGTGCCACGAGAACCAGCCCTTCGGCGTTTCGCTCATAGACGCGCAATCGGGGAGGACCATGCTGCGCAGGCCCGGTCCGATAGACACGGGAAGCTGCAACGCCATGGACGTCGACCCGTCCACGCCCGGCGTGGAGCTCTTCTCCGGTGCGCACTGCGGCATATTCTCGGCCTCGACGCTGGAACAGCATCCGAATCCGAAGCCCAAGCCGACTACCCACTACTACGGTATGCTCCGCTTCGGCATATGGTGGAAGGGCGACATGACACGCAGCGCCTATTCCGGCGGGGATGTGATACGCGACTACTCGGTGAAGGGGCGCGTCACGACGGACATCTGGAACGGCGGCGGCGAGTGCGAGTCGAACCACGGGTCCAAGGGATGTCCGTGCCTCATAGCGGACATCCTGGGCGACTGGCGCGAGGAGCTGCTTCTCCGCCGCAAGGACAACAGGGCGATAAGGATATACATGAGCGCGGAGCCTACGCAGTACCGCTTCCACACCTTCCTGGAGGACCCTGTCTACCGGGAGAGCGTCCTCACGCAGAACTGTGGCTACAACATGCCGACAGACCCCGGTTTCTACTTCGGGCCCGAATTGAAGGGACGCGGTGCGACGTTCAGGGGGACGACGCTCAAGTAGCCTATATGCAGTAGTCCGCGTTGTGCTGCATGTTGAAGCGACTGAGGACGGTCGTCAGCGTCATGGAGGCGAGGGCGTTCTTTATCGTGAGGTTGAGATCGCTCCACATGGTCTGGGCTGGGCAGTTGCCGGTCTTCTTGCATGTCTTCGGCTGCGAGAGGCACTTGAGTATAGACACCGGACCGTCCAGCGCCTCCATTATGTCGAGAAGGGTTATGTCGTCCGGCGACTTCGCCAGGCGGAGTCCGCCCCCGACCCCGCGCTCGGCGTGAATGAGCTTCGACCGCCTCAGCGGCACTGCGAGCCTGCTGATGAAAGCGGCGGATATGTTCTGTGCGGACGCAATGGCCCCTATGGGACGCGGCGAGGGGTCCCCTTCGTGTTGCGCGATGTCAAGAAGAATCCGCAAACCGTATCTTGTCCTGGCTGATATCTTCATCTTGGGAAGGTATTTTATCATACAGGGCGGGTGAAAGTCAACCAGTTGAGTTGACAATTCTTCCGCCCTCAATCTACCAATCACGCTTATCCCGATTTTTTTATAAGTGCGAATAATGGGCGTACTCTGCGGTTTTCTGCGCGTTGCGGCCCTGCGTGGCGGGGCGTTTCGGGCGAACGCGCGCACCGTGAGCGCTTTTTCATGTTGTAGAACCTACGCGCGCGCTCGGTGAAGCCTCGCCGGAGTGCGCGCGTCTCCGTTTCCTGGTGCGTGAGGCTCGGCTTCAACGTCGCCGAAACGCCCCGCCGCTCCGGGCCGCGTCCGCAGTCCGGCGGCGATGCACGAAAGGACGCCGAAAACGCGCATTTCCCGCACTTTGGACCTCGCCGGAAAAAAAGTCCCGGCATCGTCGCGGCCGCCCTGAAAATATTTTTCGCCCAATGTTTTCAGGGGGTTCGTGAAAATCCGGGATAAATTATCCCGAAAAAATCGGGATAAGCGTGAATCGGCCCACACCTTGACACATTTCGGATTAGATGGTAAAATTCTCTCATAGACTTGTATAAGGGTCTATCAATAAGGAGGCATTCCATGAAAAAACTGGCATTAACAGTTGCCGCAGGCATCGTAGGAGCTTTCACGCTTACAGCCGCTACTCCAGTCGCGGTATGGGACGGGGATTTCACGACCCTGACCAAGGGAACGTTTACCTTGAGTGAGAATGGCAATACGAAGACGGATTCGTATCTCCAGATCTCGGGCGACAACGGTATCACGGTCACGAGCACAGGAGCGCTCAATGTCTTTACGGTGATTATGCGCTGCTCGGGGTTAAATCTCGCCGCCGAGAACGCACAGGTCTTGTTTACCTCATACGTGAGTGACAGTCAGGCGAACTTGACAGGTTATTATCTTCTTTCTGGTAACAGCAACACCAAGGGAATTTGGGATGGCGCTGACTGGAGCAGTGAGTCTGGGGCGACGAAGAACCCGGTTCCCGCGAACTACACGACGCTGATTTACAATCATCAGCAGACGAACGGCACTTATGGCTACGCCCTTGGCCCAACATCAGGCGAGGATGAGACGGTGGTTCGAACGACCCTTTATAGTGTTGTAGGACTGCGCTCGTCGGGTTCGACGTATAAGGGTTTTTCCATCGGCGGCCTGCGCGGAACGACGAGCACGACACTTCTGCCAGCGACTGGTCTCAAGATTACGTCGATTGCTGTGTTCTCGGGCACATTGACCGAAGCGGAGATGAAAGGGTATTACTTCCCGTCTGAAATACAGCCGATTACTGTTTCTTCCGATACCAACGTATCTGCCATTAATGCCCAGTTCGATTCTGCCAATTACAAGACGGCTACCGTTACGGTCGACAGTGGCGTGACGATTTCGGTTGACACCGCCTTCGTAGCTCCCTTCCCTGTGACAATCACCTCCTCTGGCTCGATTACGCTTTCTGCAAGTTCGCAGCCCGACGCCTCGTATTTCTCTGCCGTCAGCTTCGCCGTCGAGGGCGCGCTTCTCCGTTCGTGGCTCACGCCCGGCGTGGTGGGTTTCAACTTCAACGCAAACGGCGGGCGCAACGGGCAGGGCAACACGGATGGTGCAGCCAATACGGCGCTCGCGCTTGAAATCGGAACATGGTACAAGGACGCCTACTCGCCGTCCGGCTCGTCCACGGCAATGTTTTCGGACGGACTTTCACAGCTGACGTGGCAGGCGAACAACGTCTATGCCGAGGCGGGCAGCCTAACGGCAGGCACGTTCATCCAAGGCTATCTTGACGACGGCAATAATGTCGGCATCACGCTGTCCAACGTGCCTTACGCGACATACGACGTCATCATCTACTGCTCGACGGACGATTCCTCCAAGAGCTTCAAGGCCAAGACGGTCAACGGAACGATCTACACCTGGGATGCCACCGCAGGAGCTACGGTGACAACCGACAATGCCAATGCGACCTGGGGCCTCGCCTCCGCCGCTGCCGGTAAGGCGGTCTACGGCGCGAACACGATTCGCGTGAACAATCTTTCCGGCCCGCTAACCATCGCAGGCGGCACGAGCGGCAATAATGCGCGCGGCTGCATTTCGGCGATCCAGATCATGCCTGCCGGCACCAGTACCGCGCCGGAGATGACGGTCGGCACTGCAGGACAGACGACGCAGGCGACCTGGACGGGCGCTAACTGGAACGTCGCCACGGCGC
>CAMOCC010000042.1 GCA_946610035.1 uncultured Verrucomicrobiota bacterium | reverse complement strand
GCCGTTGGCCGTGATGAGGCAATCAAGTGAGTGTTGATGTACTGCATAACGCGATCGCCGTCGATGCGCACGACAATCTGCCGACAAACGCCCCTTATGGCGTCGAGGGCGGGAATTGAAACACAGGTCAAATGCGATCGTCCATGGGAACCCCATGGACGCGCTACACGTTTCTACATGTTCTTCACGGCCAAAACAAAATCCTGAGAAGAAAAGTTGTTTCATCCTGGTGTCGATGATTTGAGGGGAAGTGTTGAAGGGGAGGCTCGGACCTGGCGGGCCACCCCGTAGCGTCCTCGGCTTTGACAAACCCACCGCAATTTGATATTATATTGTTGATTTGGGGAAGGGGTTAACAGTAAATATGACTAAAAATATCCCATATTTTGCCCTAAAACCGGCATTTTTTGCCGGCTTGCGGATGCTTATATCCCCACCGCGCGCCGGCGTCGCGGCGCCCTTGCGTCCGCCGGATATCGCTCCGAGATGACTTTCCGTCCGATGAGACCGTCAATCACCATCCAACCATTTAACATCAGAAAGGGAGAAACAAAATGAAGGCGATAATTCAAAGATTTGCACAGGGCGCGACGCGCCTTCTCGTGCTCGCACTTGGCCTCGGCCTCGTGTCGACAGCCTGGGCGGTGGCACCGACACCAACGGTCGTGTGGGATCGAAATTTTGTTGATAACAGTATTACGAGAGGAGAAGATGGCCATGACTATACTTTTACCCTCAATGATGTAAACAATACGGTTTCTGATGGCATTTTGAAAATTGGGTCAACAGACAAAAGAGGAGCCTTGATTTCTATTGGCGATTCTACGGCGAGTCAGGTTTCTGTTCTTGTTAAGTATGCTTTTGCAAAAGCACCTACGGAATCAGCCCTGCCTCTTGTAATATATACTGAGCGAGGGTCATCCGCCAATTCTCCTGATGTTGGTCTTGTTTCTTCAGGAGGATCTTCTACAACACTTTGGCCATGTTGGGTCGTTAAGAGTGGTAATGTCAGTTATAACAATGTGAATGTGGGGAATTTGAATCGTCAATCTGGTTATATGTTACTGTCGTATGATTGTTCTACGCTGAAATGCTATGTCGGGTCTTCCATTGCTTCGTTGTCCGGAATTACCCAAGCCTATACGTGGGCTGGAAAGGTGACGCATGTGGGCTTAGGAGGACCGACAGGGAAAGCTCATGATACATCAGGAACTAATAACGATCGTTATCCTGCATGGAATGGGTTGGTGATAGAAAAAGTTGCATTGTTTGTGGGTAAATCATATTCCAATACAGAAGTCAGCGAATACATTTTCCCTGGCGAAGCTACCTATTATTCGCAGTGGGACTATGCCAATGACATAATTACATGGACGACAGGTTCGTCGGGGAACAAAGACATGGGTGGCAATGCCACATTCGCATTGTTCGACAAGAATACGGGAACTGATACGGCAACCGTTTACACCGGTGGAAGCACTAGTCCTGCGTATGGAACATCTACTCAGAAATTCTGGTACAATCTGAGTTGTGCTAGTGTCAGTACATCCTACAAGGCGCCTGGGCTTGTATTACGTGTTGCCAACAATTTGGCTACGCTTTCAATGGGTGGCTCATTTGG
Source organism: uncultured Verrucomicrobiota bacterium (assembly GCA_946610035.1). Taxonomy (GTDB): domain Bacteria; phylum Verrucomicrobiota; class Kiritimatiellia; order RFP12; family UBA1067; genus UBA1067. The sequence goes on along the minus strand of CAMOCC010000042.1, from coordinate 21,143 downwards.
TCCTCTGACGTTGGGCGGTATGATTGTGGAACCGGGCGCATACGACAATAGTCTAAGCACCTATAATATGAATCAAGACCCGAGCAACAGCAACCGTTCTACAATTCTTGGCGACCCGACGGGAAATGCTGAAACGCTTTTCGATTTCAACGAGTCATTTGCTATAAATCGTGGCGGCGCGTTTTGCTTCCCGGGAAAAGTCAACTTGAATATACATACTGGCAAGTCTTTGACGTTGAGTCAAGCGGCTAAGGTTTGTGAGAGTGTTACAGGTGTTAGAGATAATGGCATCCTTGAAGACAGCATGTTTAATGCCGGTGGTACACTGAAGATGCATGGTAATGGAACGCTTGTTCCAAGTGCAGGTTTAAACGCTAGCGGCGCAAGCCTTGACTTCTCGGATCTTGCTGGCCGGGTAAACGACACTCCGTTCATCAACGGAGCACTTACAATAGATGCCAACACTACGTTTGTTCTCCCCGCTGGCGCGACATCGCCGTATAAAGTTGCTGCATCGGTAACTGGAACTTATCCGACATCGATAACGATTGGAGATAAGACTTATATGGCAACGCTGGCTAATGGCGAGAATGCTGGCGAGATAGCATGGGAGATCAACGAATATACAATTGATGCGGCAGGGGATGGCTATGTTTTTAGTACTATCTTTCCGGATCCTGCAAGCACCAAGGATTATAGCCTTAAAGTCGAGCAGGATGCCACGCTTAATGTCGGTTCTTCCACGGTTAGGGCGATAACGATTGATGTCGACGAAGGCAAGACCCTAACGCTTTCAGGCACTTCGCTTACTGCAACGACGATATACGTAACTGGTAAGGGCACGGTAAAAGTCACAACCGCTGGCATGCTGGTAGGTACTGTAAAAGGTGATGGTGTCTTGAAATATGTTGGAGTTCGCCCGACGACGTCTGGAACAGACCTGATTTTGACAAATGACGATTGGAAGGGGACGCTTTGTCTTACATATAACAAGGAGTCCACTGCTAGTGGTGCGGAGCGTCAGCTGTTCCCGCAATATTGGGGAAGTAGTAATTCCAAAATCAAATGGAATGGTGTTGCAGGATATTTTGCAGACAATATAAATTGCCCTGCGGCTTGGGTTTTGGAAGATTTGGTAGAAGATGCAACAACTTATTATGCCTTGAAAAAGGTCGATGGATTTGGCTCAAACAATCCTATTGCGTCACCAATGCTTTCTGGAAGTGGAACGTTCTATGACAATAATGGAGTACAAGCACTATTCAAATTCGCAGGACTCGATAATTTTACAGGTGTAATAAATATCGATTCCTCGGGTGGAATGAATGTCCAGTTTGGTGCGACTGCAATCGCCAGAGAAACAGGTAAGATAACGATTCTTTCTGGTGCATCGGTAACGATTCCCAATGGTTCCACATGGGTGGCCCCGAATGGGTTCAGCATCAAATCGACGGGAACCTTGACGGTTAACAATACGCAGAGTATGAAGGTCGCGTCGATTGTTGGCACGCTAAGCATTGCTGAAGGAAAGACAGTAACACTTACAGGCAATGATGACTCGTTGAACTATGATGGAAGCGGCACTGTCAATGTGTATGGGACATTGAACATGGCTAATGTTCGTTGGACTGTTGGCGCAAGCAATGAAATTAATCTATATGAACATGGCGAGATTTCGGGTAATGGACCTAGCAATGGTAACATTGACTTGAACAACAACAATGGAACCAAGACCATTCATGCATATGGAAACGCAACGATTTCTGCTACAATTGCGGCAAGGCGCGACAATCAGTGTGAAATTATTGTTGATGGCGGCAAGACACTCACATGCTCTGGGCTGATATTCGGTTCCTATGCAGGTTCTATCGCCAAGAGGGGAGCGGGAACACTTAAGATTACTAATGCCGGCAGTACATTGCCGACTCGTGAGGCGGGCTATATAGAATTGGCGACGGGAACTTGGAATCTTGGTTCGCTTCGTGATTTCGGCGGCTATACAATGACTGACGGCGGCGATGCTGTCATCAAGGTAGTGCAAAACGAGGAAGACTATGGAAAAGGTCTGCTAGAAATCTGCAATATTGATTCGTCCATTGAGCATGTCACGGTTGTAAAACTTGACACCACGGAGACGACGCTTGATGTCTCGGATGGCACGGCTTCCATGGGCGATGGTACGGCTGTTGTTGGAGGCAAGGCCTGTACATACGACTGGGAGTTCAACGGTGATTTGAGTTCTATTGGCTATAACACAACAGCGTTGAGCTACGATACCGACATGTCTGATGCTAATTCCTTTGATGGCGACGGGAAATTGTATATTCGCACTCACCCGTATTACAATTCGGGTTCTCTCGGGACATGGACTTGGGCTGGTAATTGGACCGTTGCCATCAAGTGCACCGTTCCGACGACAACCAAGGGTATGGTCATTACATTCGGTAATCAGGGTGCTGCTTGCGTAGGCTTGGCGACGAGCGAAAACGACGGCAAGGTGATCTTGTTCAAGGCAGGTGCGAACGGAGCTGCGGAAACCATATCCGAAATGACGGTTTCTGGCCGTTCTACCGCCCAGCATCTTTACATATTCTCCAAGACATCCGACGGCAAGATCAAGGTCTATTGCGACGATACGCTAATTGATGACAAGTCTGTAAGCGGCCTCGGGTCATTGCCGGGTACGCTCCAGGTTGGCTCTTTGCATGGTGGCGTTGATTATATTAATCTCAATAGACCTGCCAACGACGACCCGGCAACAATTGACTTTGTGCAAGTTTACAACTACGGAATCACCGACGCGCAGCGTTCGGCGCTAATCAGCAATTATGCGTGGGTGAACCCCAACCAGTACACCCGCACCGTTTCTGGCGACGAGAGCCTTTCGTCTTCCGATGCATGGACCAAGCCCTCGGATTCTTCCACTGTAGCTTTGCCCGTCACGGATGCGGATGCTATAGTCACGACCTCGTCTTCATCTGCGGCCCTTACGGTTAATGCAGATTTCGAGGCTGATACCCTGACTATCAATTCTGGAGATGACGGCGCAGCGCTGAGAATAAAGGCTGGAACTGGCACGCTTTCTGCCGCGAAAGTCGTGGTCAACGTCCCTGTCACGATTGAATACGGTGCGGTCGATTTCTCCGGCAGCGTCGTGACGTTCGGCGAGGGAGGTTCACTGACATACGACTTCTCTGGTGTGGCCATAAACTCCCGTACAACTCGGCTTGTCGCAAAGCTGACGGGTCGCGTCGAGGCTCCTGCCGACCTTTCGGATGCGTCGACATGGCCTGTGCAGGTCATCACACATTCGGATGTATCTTCGCTCGCCGCTTGCTACGAAAGCACGTTCTCGTATGATACGGACGCTTCCGCCTACTACTATGTCTGCGGTCCTGACCATGACTGGGGTAGTGATGTGTATTATACGGGCGGATATTGGTCGAGCGACAGCGGCAATACCATTAGCGTGACCAATGCCGCTGGTGTTACAACGAAGGTGTTTGCTGGTGATACGGTCGTTATCCCAGCCTATTATCCGAATGCTACCACTTGGTCGGATAATACGCTTCCTGCGAATGTCACTAAGATCCGCGTGGCGAAGTCCAAGATTAAGGTGTGCTCTGGCGCAAATTCAGGCGATATCTTTACGGGCGTAACATGGACGGTTGACAACGGTTGCGTGCTGTGGTTCGGTGTCGATTCAAAGACCACTTCACTTGGCGCCATGACCATCAACGGACCTGGAAGAGTTGAGTGTGGCAACATTACAATCAACGGAGCCATGGCGGGCAATGCCCCAGTCAAGATTCTTGATAGTGTAACTACACGCTTGACCTCGACCGGCTCGATTGCCACGGATCACACTATAAGCGGTGGATCTTCCGCTACGATTACTGTTGCGAAGACAACGCCGATTTCCGAAAGGATGGCATTTGGAACTTGGACTGGCACGGTGGTGTTGCCAGAGAACTTCAACGCCAGCAGCAACGGTGTTGACCTCCACTATTACGGGAAGGAAGGCTCAACCATTGAGATAAACGGATTCACAGGATGGTTGAAAACGGGTGAGACTTACTCGGGAGCCGGGACGCATGGCCGTCAACCTCGTCCGCACCTTAAGCTTAATGGAAACTTTTCCATAAATGGGCTGTCGGCCGCATGGTACGAAATTCTTGGTGGCATTTCGGGATCTGGCAATTTCTCATTGTCGAGCAGTAATAAGCCCAATGGTGAGAGTTTCTGGATCACCAAGGTGTCGGGATATACTGGGTCCATCATAAACAATACGACCGGCTCTGCCGAGACGACAATCGTAATCAAGGAACTCGTTGCCGACTCCTTCGTCGGTGGCACTAAGATTCTTTCAAGAGGGGGCACAGGTCCGCTTAGTATAAACAAGGTTACAGTCGGTGAAACAGAGCAGTCGCTTTCCGACCTCTGCTACGAGTCCGATGGCGTGTATGTCGCTGCTGCTGAGTACAATAGCGTAAAATATTACTCGGTTGCCGCCGCAATCGCCGAGGCTGGTGATGCCAACCTTGCCGGCATCACAGTGCGTAACGGTTGCACGACAGCACCGACGGGATACTATATCAGCGATGCTGCTGTTGCCAAGTGCCCTGCGGCGATTGTTTATGCCGAGGACGAACCGGATTACTACAGCACCGTACAGGCGGCTGTTAACGCTGCAAACGGAAAGGCACATGCTGGTGATCCCTATGAATATGTAGCTGTTTACGCTAATGCGACAGTTACTACGGCAATGACGCTCAAAATTAAGCCCATGAATGAGGCGGTGGTTACGGTTTCGGTTCTTGGCATAACGTCTGAATATGCGCTTAATGACGAGACTGATGAAAATGGTGTTGTAACCTATACGATAGATCCCGCATCAACGGATTATACTTGGGTTGCTGCGTCAGGTGTTTGGGATACAACAGTCGTCGCTCCTTGGTGTTATGATGTTGAGAGTACGCCTAATCCGGCGACAAGGGCGCCAGGTAGCGTAGACAGCGTTGCTTTCGCATCGGCGGCTGACGTTACTGTTGGAGCGAACGTGTCTGTCTCGTCGATGACAGTCAGTTCTGCGATAACTCTCACCAAGTCTACTGCGGATGTCACTGTGACTGCCACCACGGGCGGCATTGTGCTGACAGATGCTGGTGCGTCGATTACGGTTTCGGGCGTGACGCTCTCGCCTGCGCCGACGACGACTGTCGCAAAATCCTACGTCAAGTTCAATGAGGAGACGTCGACATACTCCGTGAAATACATGGGTGTCAGGATAATAGCGCGCTGATTATCCTTCTTTGCCTTGGTCAAATCACCCGATTTGACGCGGCCCGGACGATGATTTCACCTGCCTCCCAGACTGCTGCGAGGCAGGTGAAATCTTTCTTCGGCGCGCCCAAGAGGAGAAGCGCTAGCACTTTGTTGTCCCAGCTGATTGGGATGTTGGAAGGGTGTTTGAAGATGCGGCTCGGACCTGGCGGTCCGACTCAAACTGCGCCCCCAGATGCAGAAAATCTAGTCGGAGACAATAACTGCGGTTGCGCGGCGCGAAGCTAATGCGAAGTGGTAACGGAGCAATTTTGGCTCTCCTTCCAAATACTTATGAAATGACTTTTGCAAGTACGGCGAGAGAAGCCGCCTTGATGGCTGGCTCGACGGCTTTCTTTGCGATGTCTGACAGGGTGGCGCGTTTGTCCGATTCAGGTATCTTGACCTTGAAATCGGCCTTGGCTTGTCCAATCTTGTCTTCGGAGACAAAAAACTGAAATGGGCATGTTCCAAAGAGACTTTGAGCAAAGTTCCGCTCGTCCAGCAGCTCGTGCGGTTTGTAGTGCCGCGCTGCCTTGTCCGTGACGAAGTCGCCCATCTTCTCGCTGCCGATGTTGAAGCGCTTCAGAACACTGCAAACAGCCGCTTCCTCGCAGTCTATCCCTATCCACGAACGTCCAAGATTGTAGGCGGCCTGCATGGTGGTGCCTGAACCGCAGAACGCATCAAGGACAAGATCGCCGGAATTTGACGACGCGGCGACGATATTCTCCAGCATCGAAAGGTTCTTCTCCGTAGGATATCCCGTCACGACCATATTTTGATTGATCGAATCGCGATAGTTCAGCCAGATATCCTGCTGCGGAACGCCCTTGCCGGGATCGAAAAACACTTTGCGGCGCGGGTTGCCGTTTTTCGACCAGTAGATCTCGCCTTTCGCGTCCAGTTCGTCGAGCATCGCGGGCGTGTACTGCCAGTGCTTTCCCTTGGGCGGCATCATTCCGCGCCATTCGCCGCCGGTCGCACCGTTTCTCGTACCTGGGGCATGGATGGGTACGCGCTTGTAGCGGCGACCGGTCTTTTCGTCCAAGTATGGATACTCGTCGGCGATCCGCTCCTCGTTCCATGGGTCGAACGGACGATTCCAAATGTAATCGTCAGACTTAGCGTAGAAGAGTATGTAGTCGGCAATGTTGCCGAAGCGGTTGCGGGTCGTGTTCTTTGTGCTGCACTTGCGGCGGGTGATCCAATTTCTGAAATGCTCCTTGCCAAACACTTCGTCCATTATCATCTTTATCTCGAACGCCATGTTGTCGTCGAGATGCACGTATATGGATGCATCCGACGCCATGAGCTCTCGGATCACCAACAGACGTTCGCGAAGAAACTCCACGAAATGCGCCCCCTGAAGCAGGTCTGCGTATGCGTCCTTCTGGTCGCGGGACTGGAACACGCTATTCGTGGAGTACGGCGGATCGATGTAAACAAGTTTTACTTTGCCGCGAACGTGCTCGTCATCCAGCAGCATTCTCAGAACTGGCAGATTGTCGCCCCAGTAGAGGCGGTTAGCTGTTTTGCCGGTATCTTCATCAACGCCCCATATCTTGAATGTCTGTGCCTTGGCCCCGGCCAGTATTTCAGATGCGGGCTTCTTCCCCTCGTATGACAGCGAAACCGAAATGTCCCCACAGGGGGCAGCCCTGTCCAGAGACTCCCTTCCGCCATTCCACTTGGTTGAAGATACGCCTGTCGCCATGTTACTTCTCCAGCCAGTCTTTAGTAAGCCGCTCGTCAAGCATCCGAAGGGTCGTGACAAGTATCTTGCCCTTGCCGAGCTTCTCGATTTCCGCATAATCGCGCCACATCGAACCGAGCAGAAGCCCCGGCCCGTCGTTGAGAAACACGACTTTTGTTTTCATCCGTTTGCCCTTGCAGTATGAAAGTATCTCGTCGGCGCAGTTCTTGTAGCCGCCAGTGCGGTCGTCCTCTTGCGCACCGCCTCGGTCGGAATCGTAGCGAGCAAGGCCAACGGCAAGGATCTTATTCGTTGCAGGGTCGGAAATCAGAAAATCTACTGGACGGCGCGGATTGGGATAGTCCTTGAACACGTCGCCCAAAAGTATGTCTTTCCCGGCGCGTTCCGGACCTTTGATGTCGTACTGCGGGAACTTACGGCGCATCAGCGCAAAGAACTTTTCTGTCAAGTCGTAACCTTTTTTGCCGCGATCCTTGTATTCCCACAAAACGGCACATAACGCTTCGTCCGGCAGTGGACGCGAATCGAACGCCCGCTGTACTTCACTTATCTTGCGGAAGCGATGCTGGAAATTATCGCATATCTTCTGCGCAGAGTTCTTTTTTTTCAGAAGCTCAACAGGGGTGTCAGGGCTGACATACTTGCGGAATACGCGGGCAAGTTGGATTCGCATCCAACTATCGTTTATCTCGCAAATACCCTTGAACAGCGCGGTTGAATCCTCGCTGCGCTTCAATATTTCCGAGAACATCACAAGGACTGGCTTGTAGAGTTCGCAAGCACTTACGAGAATATCAGGGTAGTATTCACCCGTCGTGAGGGTGATCCACACGTTTCCATCGGCTCTGTAGTCGCCGAACGTTTTGGTTCTTTTCGACAATCCTTGCTCCTTACCACTGTTTTTGGGTACAATGCCCCTAGAGTAAAACGATGATATTGTAGCATATTTCGCATTCAAAATCAAAGCCGACGAGACGGAAATGCGCGGAAAACCGCGCTTTATGAGCGTTTATCGTGCGATGCGAAAGAGCGCGGCAGACCGCATGAAGCAGTCGTGGACGTTGTACAGCCTGCCGCGTGAGGCGGTGGTTATGCCTCTGGGTCGTGGAATTTGAGCCAGCGGGTTGTGGGGATGCCGTCAGAGATTCATTTCGGTTTGTTTGTTATTTTCAGTTTTTCGTACCGCCTTGACGGGGCGCGGGGAGATGGGTATAATATGTTGCCTCAAAGGGAAAATAGACAATGAAACCGCTACAGATAGCATCAGCCTTCCTCGCAAAGCAGACGCCTGCGTTCATCACTGCCGTCGCCGTCCTCGCTTATTTCGTTCCAGGCGCGTTCACGTGGGTCCACGGGACGACCCAGACCGCCGTCCTCGGCGTCATAATGCTCACGATGGGGATGACCCTCACGGGCAAGGACTTCCGCATCCTCGCCTCGCGTCCGCTGGACATCGCCATTGGCGCGGCGGCGCAGTTCCTGATCATGCCGCTTCTCGCATTCTCGATTACGCACGTCCTCGGGCTGCCGCGCGGCGTCGCCGTCGGACTCATCCTCGTCGGCTGCTGTCCGGGCGGCGTCTCGTCGAACATCATGAGCTTCCTCTGCAAGGGCGACGTCGCCTTCTCCGTCGGCATGACGACAGTCTCGACGCTCCTCGCGCCGGTCATGACGCCGCTCCTGATGCTCCACCTCGCGGGCGAGCTGGTCGATGTGGACGCTATAGGCATGTTCAAGAGCGTCCTTCTCGTGACCATCATGCCGGTGGCCATCGGCTTCCTCCTCAACACCGCATTCGGCAGGCGGCCAGGCTACGGCGAGGCGATGAAGGTGATGCCGGGAGTCGCCGTGATCGGCCTCGCCTGCATCGTAGGCGGCGTCACCGCGGCGCACGGCGCGAAGTTCATGCACTCGGGCGTGCTCATCTTCGTGGCGGTCTTCCTCCACAACTCGCTCGGCTATGCGCTCGGCTACGCCGCCGGACTCCTCTCGCACTTCAGTTCCGCGAAGAAGCGGACGATCTCCATCGAAGTCGGCATGCAGAACGCGGGGCTTGCGACGGTCCTTGCGGGGACGCACTTCCCGGCCTGCCCCGAGGCCGCGATGGCGTCCGCCGTCTCCTGCGTCTGGCACTCCATCTCCGGGGCGCTTCTCGCCGGCATATTCAACTTGCTCGACCGCATCACCTCTTCTGGCCATGAGTGATTTTCTGCTGTCGCTAAAGGACGTGTCGCTTGCGTTCGGAGGCCCCGCCGTCCTGGACAATGTGTCCCTGTCCGTCTCGAAGGGGATGCGCGCCGCGCTTACCGGCAGGAACGGCGAGGGGAAGTCTACGCTGATGAAGGTGATCTCCGGCGAACTGGAGGCGGACGGCGGAGAAATCGTAAGGGCCCCCGGACTGAAGACGGTGTACGTGTCGCAGTCCGTTCCGGCGGACCGTCCGGGCGACGACGCCTTCAACGCCCTCTCGGGCGGCGGGCGGAGGCGGAAGATCCTCGAGGACGCGCTGCTGTCGCGTCCAGACCTCCTCCTCCTCGACGAGCCGACGAACCACCTCGACGTCGAGGCGATAGACTGGCTGGAGGGGATGATCCGCCGCCAGAGGGAGATGGCCGTCCTCGTCGTGACGCACGACAGGCGCTTCCTGAAGAGGGTTGCGACGAAGATATTCGACCTCGACAGGGGCGAGCTCTCTGGGTGGGAATGCGACTACCAGACGTTCGTGAAGAGGAAGGCGGAGCTGCTGGCGGACGAGGCGGTCTACTGGGAGCGCAAGTCGAAGAAGCTCGCGCAGGAGGAGGCGTGGATCAGGCGCGGGGTGAAGGCGAGGACTACAAGGAACGAGGGACGCGTCGCCGCGCTGATGAAGCTGAGGGAGGAGTTCGCGGCGAGGAGGCAGTCCGTCGGGACGGCGACACTCCGCCTCGACACCGCCGCACCCGGCGGGGTGAGGGTGCTGAAGATAGAGAACCTCTCCTATTCCCGGGGCGACAGGCCTATAATACGCGATTTCACGGCGGACATCCTGAGGGGCGAGAGGATCGGCATACTCGGACGCAACGGAGCGGGGAAGACGACGCTCCTCAACCTCCTGACGGGGCGGCTCAAGCCGGATGCAGGGTCCGTCACGCCCGGCACGAACGTGGAGCTCGCGTTCTTCGACCAGCTCCGCAGCGAGATGAAGCCGGAGCTGACCGTCGCGGAGAACATTGCGAGCGACAGGGACGAGGTGATCGTAGGCGGGGTGAAGAAGCACGTCTTCTCCTACCTCGCGGACTTCCTGTTCTCGTCCGAGCGGGCGCGAACGCCCGTGAAGGCGCTCTCCGGCGGCGAACGCGCACGGCTCATGCTTGCGAAGCTGTTCCTCAAGCCGGCGAACCTCCTCGTCATGGACGAGCCGACGAACGACCTGGACATAGAGACGCTGGAACTGCTCGAGGAGCAGCTGCTCGCCTACAAGGGGACGCTCCTGCTCGTCTCGCACGACCGCGAGTTCCTGGACAACGTCGTCACATCGACGCTCGTGCTGGAGGGGGACGGCGAGGTGCGGTCGTATCCGGGGGGCTATGCGGACTACGAACGCCAGCGCGGGAGCAGGAAGAGGGCGGAGGAGCCGTCAGAGGCGGTGCGCCCGCGCGCGAGCGCGCCGGCGGAGCCTGCTGCGGCGTCCGCCTCCAGGCCGAAGAAGCTTTCCTACAACGAGCAGAGGGAGCTTGCGCAGCTCCCCGGCAGGATCGAGGCGCTGGAGGGGGAGGTCGCGGCGATGCGCGAGGCGCTCGCGGACGGCGCGATCTACCGGTCCGATCCGGCGAAGGCGAAGTCGCTTTCGGATCGCCTGCCGCTCGCCGAGGCGGAGCTGGAGGCGGCAGTCGAGCGCTGGGCCGAACTCGAGGAGCGCAACGGCGGCTGACGTGCCTCCCGCGATTTTTTTCGCCGCAACGAGTTTGGAATTTGGTATAATAGCGTCATGAGAATAACATTCTACGGAGCGGCACAGACGACTACGGGGTCGATGCACCTCGTCGAGGCGAACGGCAAGCGCATCTTGCTGGACTGCGGGCTCTACCAGGGCCATCGCAAGGAGGCGTTCGAGAAGAACAGGAACCTCCCGGTCGATCCGACGAAGATCGACTACGTCATCCTCTCCCACGCCCACATCGACCACTCCGGGAACCTCCCGCAGCTCGTCAGGCAGGGCTTTCGCGGACGCGTGTTCGCGCGCCAGTCGACGACGGAGCTGTGCGACATAATGCTGCGCGACTCGTGCTTCCTCCAGAGGCGCGACCTCGAGTACATCAACAAGAAGCGCCGCAAGGAGGGCAAGAAGCTCTTCGAGCCGCTCTACGAGGAGAGCGACGTGAACGCGCTCATGCAGCTGTTCGTCCCGACACACCTCCACGAGCCAAGGGAGATATCGCGCGGTATCACGCTCGAGTTCTTCAACGCGGGCCACATACTGGGGTCCGCCCTGGTCCAGCTGGACATCAAGAGCGACCACGGGCACAACCACCGCATCCTCTTCTCCGGCGACCTCGGCCAGCCTGACCAGCCTATCCTCAGGCACTTCGAGTATCCGTCGGGCGCGGACATCCTGCTCGTCGAGTCGACGTACGCCGACCGCTACCACCCTAGCGCTGACGACGTCGAACTGAGGCTCGAACGTTACCTCAAGTACATAGACCGCCACAATGCGAAGCTCCTAATCCCGGCGTTCTCCGTCGGACGCACCCAGCAGATCATCTACTACCTCAACAAGCTGAGGGAGCGCAACAAGGTGCCGCGCGAGGTCAGGGTCTTCATCGACTCGCCCCTCTCGCAGAAGGCGACGATGATCTACGCCAAGCACCGCGAGGTCTACAACGACGAGGCGCGCCGGATGATCGAGGAGGGCAAGAACCCGCTCGAATACCCCGGAATGACCTTCGTCGGCACGCCCGAGGAGTCGATGGCCCTGAACGACATGCCGGGTCCGATGATCATCATCGCCGCGAGCGGCATGTGCGAGGGCGGACGCGTCCTCCACCACCTCAAGCACTGCGTGGCCGACCCGGACAACATAATCCTCATCGTCGGCTTCCAGGCCGAGAACACGCTCGGGCGCCGCATCGTCGAGAAGCGAAATCCCCTGAGGATCTTCGGCGAGGAGGTGGAGCTCAAGGCTCAGGTCGAGGTCATCAACGCGCTTTCCGCCCATGCCGACCGCGCCGGCCTCGAGGAGTGGATACGCGAGGTGAAGGACAACGTGCGCCACGCCTTCGCGGTCCACGGGGAGCCCGAGAAGGTCGCCGCGATGGAGCAGCTACTGAAGGACATGGGCGTGCCGAACGCGGTCGCGCCGCAGCCCGGGCAGACATACAAGTTTGACTGAAACGAAAGGACGAACAGGTGAGAACGATAGAACAGCCTTCCGGCGGCTGGGGCGCGGGCCTCGTCGCAGCCGGAGCCGTCGTCGCGGCTCTTTCCGCCGCATGGGTCTGGTGGGGATGGAGGATCGAGCCCGGGAACGGACAGATAGCGGTTCTCATGAAGAAGACGGGGGTGAACCTCCCGTCCGATGCGATACTCGCACCGGGTCCGGAGTACAAGGGGGTGCAGGCGGACGTCCTTCCCGAGGGGCGGTACTTCCGCAATCCGTGGACGTGGGAGTGGAAGTGCTTCCGCGCCATTGACATCCCGGCCGGCAAGTTCGGCGTCCTCGTGAGGAAGTTCGGCAGGGACCTGCCCGCAGGCGAGATCATCGCGCGCGACGAGTCCTACAAGGGCATCGTCGCCGACGTTCTCGGAACTGGCCGCCACCGCATCAACCCGTACGCCTACGACGTGAAGCTCTACGACGACATCACCATAAAGCCGGGGCACGTCGGCGTCGTGACGCGGCTCACCGGGGCGGACATCCTTGGCGAGAACGCCCCCGCCGAGACGGGGACCGGCTTCCTCGTATCCGAGGGCTTCAAGGGCGTCCAGCCGAAGATCCTCAAGGAGGGCGCCCACCGCCTCAATCCGTTCGTCTACTCCGTGACGATCGTGAACGTCCAGAGCCAGCGGTTCGAGCTGAGCGGGGCGGATGCGATCAGCTTCCTCACGCTCGACGGCTTCACCGTCCAGGCGGAGGGAACGCTCGAGTTCAACCTTGAGCTCGGCAAGGTCGCGCTCCTCTCCCACGAGGTCGGGGACATGGACGACATCCTCCAGAAGATAATCCTGCCCTCGGCGCGCGGGTTCTCCAGGATCGAGGGCTCCAAGAAGCGCGCCACGGAGTTCATCGTCGGCGAATCGAGGCAGGCGTTCCAGAACTCGCTGGAGGCGTACCTGAAGGACGTGTGCCGTCCGTGGGGCATCTCGCTCAACTCGGTCCTCATCCGCGACATCTTCGCGCCGCAGGAGGTCGCCGCGATAATCCGCGAGCGCGAACTAGCCGTCCAGGAGGCGAAGAAGATCGACCAGCAGATCGTGCAGGCCAAGTCCCTCGCCGAACTCGGCCGCCAGAAGGAGCTTGCGGCCCGCAACACGGTGACGGTCGCCGCCGAGACGGAGCAGATAAGATTCAAGATCGCCGCCGAGCAGCGTCGCCAGGAGAAGGTGATCGCCGCCGAGACGAGGCTCGCCGTCGCCGCGACGGACCTCAAGACGGCGCAGGCGGAGGCCGAGGCGAAGCTTGCGCAGGCGGAGGCCGAGCGCAGGGTCGTCGAGGCGAAGACGACTGCGGATGCCGACGTCCTTAAGCAGGAGGTCGGCGTCTACGCGGACGAGCGCGACTACGTGAGGGCGAGGCTCTACGCGAAGACCGCGCCGCGCATACAGGAGGTCGTGACGGGCGACTCGCCGGGCGAGATTCTCGGCCTGCCCGTGAAGGGGAGGAATGCGTCCGCAAAAGACGGCGACCATGAGGTGAAGGGAGGCGTGCAATGAACGACTTCAGGAAGTTCCTTGCAATAGCGGCGGTTCCGCTCCTGGTCCTTTCGGTCGCCGTGTTCGGCTTCGTATGGTTCGGATGCCGCGTGTACGTCCCGGCCGGGATGATGGCGATAGTGACGGCGAAGACGGGCGATCCGCTTCCGCCGGGCGCGATTCTCGCCGAACCCGGGCAGAAGGGCGTCCAGCGCGAGCCGCTCGCCGAGGGGCGCCACTTCCTCAATCCGATAAACAACGACTGGCGATTCGAGAAGCTCGTGACGATTCCGGCGGGGTCCGTGGGCGTCGTCACGTCGAAGACCGGGCGCGAACTCGCCTCCGGCGAGATACTCGCGCCGAACCGCGAGTCGAAGGGCGTGTGGAAGGACGTGCTGGGCCCGGGCTCGTACCGCCTCAATCCCGAGGGGTACGACGTGAAGATAATGAACGCGATCAACATCCCGATCGGATACGTGGGCGTCGTGACGAGCCAGACGGGGAAGCCGGCCGCCGAGGGGCTCTTCGCCGGACCGGGCGAGAAGGGCGTCCTGGAGAAGGTCCTCCAGCCGGGGCTCTACTACGTCAACCCTCGCGCGTACCAGGTGGACGTCGTGGAGATAGGCATGAACCAGGTCTCCATCGTCGGCAAGACGGGCACGGTCGTGCTCACCAAGGCGCAGAGCCAGAGCGCGAACGGACTCGACGAGCTGCAGCGGCAGACGCTCGCCAAGCAGGTTCAGAAGCGCGCTGAGTACGTCACGCAGAATGCGGATCTCGGAATTGTCGACGAGGACGAGGCGAGGAGCTTCTCGTTCGTCAGCTCCGCCCCGTCGTCCTCCAAGGTCGGCTCGTCCGCAAGGGGCGGCAAGGCGAGGGCGCCTCAGCGGGGGAACGAGCCCGCCGCCGCGAAGCAGGTCGCGCAGGTCCCCGACTCGGTCGCCTTCGGCATGAACCAGTTCGTGCAGTTCCCGTCCTCGGACGGCTTCACGATAATGCTCGACATGACGGTCGAGTTCGAGCTGATGCCGGAGAACATAGCGAAGATATACATGCTCTACGGCGACCTTCCGGCGGTCGTCTCGAAGATCCTGATGCCGCAGATCCTCTCGATCTCGCGCATGAAGGGGTCCGACTACAAGGCGCGCGAGTTCATCGACGGCGAGGGGCGGCAGAAGTTCCAGACCGAGATGACGGAGGAACTCGTCGAGGTGCTGAAGGAGAAGAGCATAATCGTGCGCAACGCGATCGTCCGCCACGTGGAGGTCCCGGCGGAGATACTCTCCCCGATACAGGCGGCCGCGGTCGCGAAGGAGCGCGACCTCACGAACCAGACCCAGCAGGACACCGAGAAGCGCAGGGCTGTGTTGAACGCCGAGATGGCGCACGTAGAGCAGCTGGAGAAGGAGACTCGCCAGGAGACGGAGAAGCTCAAGGCTACGATCGACGCCGAGACGAGGAAGGCCGTTTCGCTGATCGACGCGCAGACGAGCCTGGAGGCGGCGAAGATAGACCTCGAATGCGCCAAGGTGAACGCGCAGATACTGGAGACGAGGGGCGAGGCGGACGTCAAGGCGAAGTTCGCCGTGAAGAACGAGCAGGCGCTCGGCGTGAAGAGGCGCGCAGCCGCGTTCAAGGATTCGTCGCTCTGGGCGGACCTCGTATTCGCCGACGAGCTGAACCCCGACCTGAAGATCAGGATCCTCCATTCCGGCGAAGGCACGCTCTGGACGGACCTGAAGGGTTCGTCCCTCGCGATCCCCGCCCCCGCGCCGAAGGCGAAGTAGCCTGGGCGGCGGGGAGGCGCGGCGCGAAGGGCCAGGCGGCCTACGAGTCGAAGAACGTCGCGCCGTCGACGGTGATGCGTTTGGCGAGCGGGTAGTCGAAGCAGGGGTTCGTCTCGAGGATTTCGACGTACCGCGCCGCCTCCCATTTGGCCGTCGGGAGGTCGTGGAGGAGGTAGTTGCCGCAGTTGAGCGGTGTCGCGCCGGGGACGGCGCCTGTGTAGTCGCGCAGATGCCTGAACGCGCGGAGCATCAGCGGCAGCAGCTCCTGCGGCCTGGGATGGCCCTTGACGATGAGGTAGCTGCCCGTGAGGCAGCCCATCGGCCCCCAGTACACGATGCGGTCCCTCCACTCGGCGTCGTTGCGGATGAAGGTCGCGATCACGTGTTCGATCGTGTGCATCGCGTTCGGGTGGATGGCGGGCTCCTTGTTGGGCGCCTTCATCCTGATGTCGAACGTGGTGGCGTGGTCCCCGCCTATGTCGTCCAGGCGCGACTCGTAGATTCCCGGGACGATCCTCTCGTGGTCGACCTGGAAGGACGGGATGAGGTCCGCAACCGCCCCCGCAGGCCTGGCGTTGTTCTTCTCTTCCATTGCAAGCTCCTGTTGTAGTTCGAGTTGACGGTAATATTTTATCAAACTTTCGCGGCGGTTGATAGTTGGAAAGATGGAAAATGTCGGGGATGCCGCCTCCAGAAGTAAACTGACGCGTGTGATTGAGATATGGTATAATATGCGGCCATGCAGAATCTGTTTACAGTCGCAACTCAGGTCGGGGTGCTGTTCGCGCTGATGGCCGTGGGCTTCGCCTCCAGGAAGGCGAAGCTCTTCGGAGACGCAGCCGTGAAGGGCATGGTGGACCTCCTGGTCGTCGTCGTGACGCCCGCTCTCGTACTGCACGCCTTCCAGCGTCCGTTCGAGGCGTCCATGCTGCGAGGACTCGCCTTCGTCGGCGTCTTCGCGATTCTCGGACACGTCGCCGCCATCGCGCTCGTGACGGCGTTCATCCACCACAAGGCCAAGGCCACGCAGAGCGTCCTCAGGGTCGCCGCCGTCTTCTCCAACGCCGGCTTCATGGGCATTCCGCTCGAGCACGCGCTCCTGGGCGACGAAGGCGTTTTCTACGGCGTCGTCTACGTGGGGGTCTTCAACATCGTCATGTGGAGCTGGGGCTACTGCACGATGCGCTCCCTTCCCTTTTCCGGACTGAAGGGGCCCGCCGCCAGGACGATGCTCGTCAACCCCGGTACGGTGGGCCTCGCGCTGGGGCTCCCCGTCTTCTTCGCCTCGTTCTCGCTCCCGACGGTGCTCCACGAGCCGGTGAAGTGCCTGGCGGACCTCAACACCCCGCTTGCGATGATCGTCATCGGCTACCACCTCGCAGGCGCGACGGCGGGTCCGATCTTCAGGACGCCCGCCGCCTGGGGCGCCGCCGCCTTCCGCCTCGGGCTCTATCCGCTCATGATGATCGGCGCACTTGCCCTTACGAGCCGTTTCGTGGCGCTGGACAGGACCATGATGCTCGCGCTCGTCGTCTCCGCGTCCGCGCCGGTGGCGGCGCTCACGTCGATGCTGGCGGCGAAGTACGGCGGCGACGTGGACATGTCCGTAGGCCTCGTCAGCGGCACGACGCTCCTCAGCATCTTCACGATGCCCCCCGTCATCGCCTTTGCGATGGAGGTCCTCTAGTTCACACAACTCGGGCGGGATTTGGTATAATGTACGCATGGCAACAACGATACGTACATTCCCCGGATTCATCGACGTACACGTCCACTTCCGCGACCCGGGCGTCCCGGAGGCGGAGACGACGGCGAGCGGACTTGCGGCGGCCGCGCGCGGCGGTTTCGCCGCGGTCGTCACCATGCCCAACATGACGCCCGCCTGCGACTCGCCGGAGTGGATCGCCTACCAGCGCGACGCGGCGCGGAGCGCCGGCCCCGACGCGCCGATCCTCCTGCCTTCCGCATGCATAACGAAGGGGCGGCTAGGGCATGAGGTCGCAGATCTCGAGGCTCTCGCGGAGGCGGGTGCGGCGTTCTTCACCGACGACGGCTCGTATGTCGCCGACGACCGCGTGATGGAGGAGGCTATGCGCCGCGCGGCGGGACTGGGGATTTGCATCTGCGAACACGCGATGGATCCGAAAGAGGTAAAGGACGGAGTGATCCGCGACTGCGACCTCGCGCGCAGGCGCCACCTCTCGGTCATCCCTGTCTCCGCCGAGACGGTCGCGATACGCCGCGATCTATCCATCTGCCGCGCAACGGGCTGCCGCCTGCACATCCAGCATATCTCGACTGCGGAAGGTGTGGAACTCGTGCGCGCCGCGCAGAAGGAGGGGCTTCCCGTTACCGCCGAGGCGACGCCGCACCATCTTCTTCTTTCGTGCGAGAGGCTTCCGGGCGACGACGCGAACTACAAGATGGCGCCGCCGCTCGGAAACGACGAAGACCGCGCGGAGCTAAGGAGGGCGGTGAAGGACGGGGTTCTCATGTTCGCGACGGACCACGCGCCGCATCCGGCGGCGAAGAAGTCGCTTGGCTTCGAGGCGAGCGCAAACGGAATCATCGGGCTCGAGACGGCGATTCCGCTCACGTGGATGGCCATGGTGGAGGACGAGGGGATGTCGCCCGAAGCCTGGGCCGAGGCGTGGTGGAAGATGCCGCGCTCGATACTTTCGCCGCGTGCGGCGAAGAGGCTCGAGGCTGCGCGCAAGACGACTGTGGAGGTCGGCGAATGGCGCGTGATGGAGGTCGCGAAGTTCGCGTCCCTCTCCCGCAACTGCCCGTACGACGGAATGGAATCGGTCTGCTGGCCGAAGATATAAGGAGGTGAAAATGAACACGCAATTCTTCGACAACGCCGCGGGGTACCTCCCCGATGTCTGCTTCGAGAGGCTCCCCGACGTGGGGATCATGCTCGGCAGCGGATGGGGCGAGGCGCTTAGGATGGACAACGTACTCGTGAGGATCGCCTACGCCGACATACCAGGCCTTGGAGCCTCGACCGTCCGGGGCCACACCGGCGAGTTCGTCCTGTACGAGCGCGAGGGAAGGCGCATCGCCGCCTGGTGCGGACGCCGCCACTACTACGAGGGCGTCGGCTGGGAGCCGGTCGTCCTGCCCATCGAGATACTGCGCCGCATGGGCTGCGGAACGCTCCTCCTCACGAACGCCGCAGGCGGAATCAACCCCGCGCTCAAGCCGGGCGACTTCGTCATAATAAGGGACCACATCAACCTCGTCGGGGCGAACCCGCTCATCGGCCCGCACAACCCCGAGTGGGGCGAGCGGTTCCCTGACATGACGGAGGTCTACCACAGGCACCTTTCCGAACTCCTCCACGCGAGCGCGAACAGGCTCGGGCTCAGGGCGATGGACGGCGTGTACGCCTACACGTCGGGTCCGTGCTACGAGACCCCCGCCGAGATACAGGCGTACAAGGCGCAGGGCGCGGACGTCGTGGGCATGTCGACGGTCCCGGAGGCCGTCTTCGCGAAGGCCTGCGGGATGAAGATCGCAGGGATTTCCCTCGTGTCGAACCTTGCGGCCGGCATTTCGAGGCGGACGCTGAACCACGAGGAGGTCGTCGCGGCGGGCGAGAGCGCGAAGCCCCTCATGAGCGCGTTCATCGAGGACTTCCTCGGACGGCTCTGAAGCGGGACGGCGTGGGAGTCGAGGGAGGCGACGGGATGTCCGCATACGACGACGACGTGGAGGCGTTCACGGGTGCGCTCCGCTTCGAGCGGGAGATGGCCGAGAACACGTGCCTTGCGTACGGACGCGACCTGAGGGATTTCGGGATGTTCCTGGAGAGGCGCGGAATCGGCTCGTCGGGGTCCGTGACGCGCGAGACGATCGCCGAGTACCTGCGCGGCGAGCGCGAGGAGGGGATGGCGTCGTCCACGCGTTCGCGCCGCCTCGCGGCGATAAGGATGTTCTTCCACTACCTCAAGGAGAGGCGGCTTGTCGCGTCCGATCCGACGGACCTGCTCGACTCGCCGAAGAAGGCGCGCCCCCTGCCCAAGGTCCTCTCGCAGGAGGAGACCTTCAAGATGATCGACGAGGTAAAGGGGGGCGATCCGCGCTCGCTGAGGGACAGGGCGCTCCTGGAGACGATGTACGGATGCGGACTGCGCGTGAGCGAGGCGTGCGCGCTCACGCTCGACGACATCGTGGCGGACGGGGAGCTCGTCCGCGTGCTGGGCAAGGGCACGAAGGAGCGGGTGGTTCCGCTGGGCGGCGCGGCGGGGAGGGCGCTCAGGGCGTACTGCGAGTCGGCCAGGGACGTCTTCACGCGCGGAAACCTGTCGGAGCGCCATGTCTTCGTGACGCGGCTGGGGCGTCCCTTCACGCGGCAGGGCGTCTTCAAGATAATCAAGGAGCGGGCGCTCGCCGTCGGCATCCCGCCAGACCGCATTTCGCCGCACGTGCTCCGCCACTGCTTCGCCTCGCACATGCTGCAGAACGGGGCGGACATAAGGGCGATACAGGAGATGCTCGGGCATGCGGACATCGGCACGACCCAGATATACACCCATGTCGACGCGACGCGGTTCGGCGAAATCCACCGCCGCTACCATCCGAGGGCCTAGGGGAGTTGTGAAAGTGAAAGTTCAGAAGCGGCACCGACTGCCATTCGAGATCCTCTTCGAGGACGACGACATAATTGTAATCGACAAGCCGGCCGGGCTTCTCACGACTCACACCCACCTCGCCGGCAGGTACGCGCGCGAGACCCAGCCCACGGCCGAGAACTTCCTGACGGACTACGTCCGCAAGGGCCAGTGGAAGTCCATTAGGCGCGTCTGGCTCGTCCACAGGCTTGACAGGGAGACGAGCGGCGTCATGATGTTCGCAAAATCGGAGAGGGTCGCCGACTTCTACCGCTCGGACTGGGCGAACCTCACCGAGAAGACGTACCTGGCCCGCGTACGCGGCGCGATGGACGGGGAGTGCGGCGTCTTCGAGTCGTACCTCAAGGAGGACCGGGACGGGTACAAGGTGCGCTCCGTCGGGCCCTCCGCCGGCGGACGCCTTGCGAAGACGGAGTGGCGGACGCTCTCCGCCGCGCGCGGGACGACGCTCGTCGAGGTCAAGCTGCATTCCGGGCGGAAGAACCAGATCCGCGTCCACTTCTCGGAGGCGGGTCATCCCGTGGTCGGGGACGTGAAGTACGGCGGACCGAAGGCGGAGCGCATGTACCTCCACTCGCTTGAACTTCGCATCAAGTCCCCGCGCTACCCGAATCCATTCCGCGCCGAAGTCGACTGGCGCTAGGCCGCCGCCCGGGTGCAACGAGATATTTATGGTGCGCCGTCGCTGCATAGTCTATGTTGTCATGTTTTGCGCTTCGCGGGACCACGAATCTTGGCAGGGGGTTGCGTCGCTCCGCCGACGCAACAAGGAAGTCCCAACCGCAATTGGGA
>CAMOCC010000041.1 GCA_946610035.1 uncultured Verrucomicrobiota bacterium | reverse complement strand
GAGGTTCTCGGCGATTTCGTACATCCTGTCGAACATGTTCGACGCGTTGTAGAAGCCCCTCTCGCCCGCATCGCCCTCGCCCGACCACTGGAAGCCGAGCCAGTTGATGTCCTTCTTTATGTTGGCGGCGTATTCGTCGCTCTCCTTCGTCGGATTCGTGTCGTCGAGGCGGAGGTGGCACTCGCCCCCGAAGAGCGCGGCCATGCCGAAGTCGACGCACACGGCCTTTGCATGGCCTATGTGTATGTAGCCATTCGGCTCCGGCGGGAAGCGCGTCACGACCTTGCCGCCGGTCTTGCCGTCGGCGACGTCCTTTTCAATCCACTGTCTGAGGAAATGCCTTGAGGTGTCTGATTCGTTCATGGTGGGAACTGGTTGGTGGTTGGTAGATTGCCGTTAGAGATTGTTGAGGGATGGAAGGTCGTCCGCTCCGTCGGGGGCGCGGGCGGTGAGTTCGGGGTCGTCGACCGATAGCGTGAAGGAGAGTTCCACCACGCCGTCCCTGCCGGGCTCGCCGAAGACTGCGAGGTCCTTTACAGTGCGGGCTTCGACGGTGCAGGTCGTCAGTTTGAAGGAGAACGGCGCCCCGAGGGTCCTCACCGTCAAATCGCCGTACCTCAGCCCGCGCACCCGCTCCGCGGAGAACTCCTCGGGCTCGTCGACCTCCCAGCGGCCGAGGAAGGCGCCCTCCACGTCGCCCTTGGAGGTGGCGCGCGGACCCAGCCCGTACCATTCGAGGTCCTCGTCGTCCTCCGCAAGGCGCATGGAGAACCCGAGGCGCGTCCCCGGTTCGGCGGTGGCGGAGTGGAGCCTTGCGCGGCACGAGACTATGCCGTTCGGGTAGACCGTCCACCTCGCCGCGCCGACTACGCCGTCCCCGCCGCGAAGCGTGACGAAGGTGTACGCGCCGCCGCGGGTCTCGACCGGCGAGGGCGGATAGACGATGCCGAGGGAGGATTCGCCGGACCCGTTCTCCGACCTCAGGGCGAATGCGCCGGCGACTACGCTGTCGTAGATGCGTCCGCGCTTCACGAAAGACTTCGGCAGCCCCTCCATTTCGTCGAACTCGAACTTCACGCCGCGGCTGAAGGGCCCGCCCGTCCTGAATACGCGGACCTGGTCGACGTCCCCCTGCTCGACTTCGCAGGAGACGGACGACTTGAACCATCCAGGCGTATGCGCGCGCAGCCACCCCTCGGGCGGATTGAGCGCGTTCGCGACGCGCGACGCGACGAGGTCGAGCTGGTCCTCCGCGACGACCTCGCCGTCCCTCAGGAATGAGAAGCGGACGCTCACGGAGCCGTCTTCGCCGCGCGCCTCCGTCACCTCCTCGGGCATGTCGAAGGCGGCCTCGGCGCCAGGCGGCAGCCCCATGAGGTCGATTTCGCCCGAGTCCTCCTCCTCGCCGTCAACGAGGAGCGTCCATCGAAGTTCTACCTCCGACCCGTCGGTGAATGCGTTCCTGTTCGCGACGACGATCCGGGAGGCATAGTTGGTCGACTTGACGGTCCAGTCCCGGAAGCGGTACTTCGTCGCTGCGTCGTTCCCGGCGGGCGTCTCCGCGCCGATGCGCTTGAGCTGCGAGGCCGAGAGGCGGTAGACGCCCGTCTTCCACGCCTCCTCCTGCGTGAGGTCGCGAAGGCTCGCCGCGTTGCCGTTCAGCGCCTTGGGCCCGGCCTTGACGCGCACGGGCCTTCCGTTGACGTAGAGCCTGCCGCCGCGTATGACCTGCTCCGCGAACCCGAACACGGTCTCCTTGCGTTCGCCGTCCGATTCGGTGACGAGCGTGTACCAGACGGGCTTTTCGGCGGACCACGCCTTCGTGCCCGCGACGGCGAAGCGCTTCGCCGCGAAGGGACCTGCGACGAGGTCGCCCTCGGAGTCCAGGACGCGGCTCTCCACCTCGCCGCGCGTCACGACCTCAACCTCCCACGCGGCCGCCTCGCGCCCGGGGAGCTGTTTGGTGAAAACGGACACTCCGTCCGCCGCAAAGACGGACATAACAGGCGTCAACACCGCCAAAATCACGCTTCTATATGGATTCACACACATTATTATACCATTTCTCGCACTTGGAGTGGCAAAAAATACAGAGACCTTAACCGATCACAGTCTGCGGCGACGGCGCAGAAGCCAGATGCGCAGCGTCAGGAGAGCCGCAGCGAACGCCGCGTACCAGGCGACGCAGACGCCCAGGGACCATGGCTCCACGTCCCTTGAGGACCAGCTGCGCGAGGCGACGAGGCGCGAAAGGTCCGCCAGGAACCCCGTCGCCAGGGCGGCGAAGTTGTTGAAGTGCGCCGCCGCGAAATCCGAGAGGAAGCTCGCGAGTATCCCCAACGCCCCCGCGAAGACCGCCACCACCGCCACCGGGACCGCCACGAAGTTCGCCACGAGCCCGCCCGGGGTGATGCGTCCGAAGACGTGCGCGGCGATGGGGACGCCCGCCGCCCATGCGACGAGCGTGACGCCGGCCTTCATGAGCCTTCCGGACTTGAACGGCGCGCTCCACCACCCCCATGCGACGAGCGCGAACATCACCGCGAACGAAAAGGAGCAGCCGACGTCGTACACCATCTCCGGATCGCGCAGGTATGTCGCGAGGAAGGCGACGGACCACGCCGTGAACCCGTTCGGACGCCGCCAGAAGACGGGCGCGAGGCCCGCCACGCTCGCCATCGTCGCCGCCCGCACCGCGCTCGGTCCGGACCCCGTCAGCGCCACATACCCCCACAGAAGCGGCATCAGCGCCACGCCCGACCACCTGATCGGAACTCTTGCCAGCGTCAGCGCAAGCATGAACAGCTTCGCGACAAGAAGGACGTGCAGGCCCGATATCGCGAAGAGATGGACCGTTCCCGCGCCTACGAACGCCTCGCGCGTGTCCCTGTCGAGCCGCCCGCGCGCGCCGAGGAGCATGGCGCGTATGAGGTCAGCCGCCTCCCCGTCCCGCTCCAGCCCCAACCCCGCGCGGCGCGCGAGGTCCGCACGCACGCGCCTGAGCGCCGAACGGTCCGCCGCCGCCAGCCGTCGCGCGGCGGACCCCCTGCCCCGCACCCAGAACGCCCTGCGGCGTCCGCCGAAGAGTCCGTCCGAGCGCCTGTCCAGCCACCCCTTCATCTCCCACGTCTCGCCCGCGCGCGGCGCCTGTGCGCCTTCGGCGAGCGTCATGTAGACTCGCACGGGTATTCCGCGCACACGGCCGTTGAAGCTGCACCGGAGATTCTCCGCCCTCACGTCGTCGCCTATGACGAACACGGCCTCGCTCGGCGCGCCTCCGTTGAGCTCCAGCAGGGCGTCCAGGGACTCCATGCGCGACTCGACGGCGGCGAGCGCCAGTGCGAAGCCCGCCGCGAAGGCGGCGACCCACGGCCACGGCCTCCACTCGTAGCCGTATCCCATGAGCGCGACGAGCGCGACAAGCGCGGCAGCGAGCGGCCAAGCCCCCGCCGCCGCGGGCGTTGCGAAGCCAAGCGTCTCGCCGGCCACGAGCGCAGCGCAGGCGAAGATCCATTTCAGTTCTGTTGACATGTATGACATCCCTTGATCGTGCGGACAAGGGATATCATACCAATTTATCTGAAAAGAAAACTTAAGATTGCCTTAAGATTTCTTAAGGTTTTCTTAAGGTTTCTCCGCCCGTCAGGACGGGGAAACGCGCACGGGAGTATCCCTGGGAACGAATGTGTCGAGCTCCGACAAGTCGTCCAAAGTGAGGGAAACACCCTGTTTGTTGAAAAATTCCCGCAGATTCGCGGGGGTGGTGTAGGTCCCCGGCTCCCACGGGATTTCGGGCGCGTCGTCCGGCAGGGAGTACCGCTTGAAAAGCTTGCCGTTCAAGTTCAGATCCACGGCCCTGAGACGCTTGTGGACGACGAGGCTGAAGGCCGGGCGGTCCATCACCTTGACCCGCGCGCCCGCCTTGAGCATGTCGACGTTGAGCCCGGGGTTCAGGAGCTTCAGCGACCCGAGGGTCGATCCGCGCTCCTTCGCTATGCGCGTCGCGGAGTCGCCGCGCTTGACGACGACCTCGGCCACCCACTGCGGGTTCCTGAGTTCCAGGAGCCAGCGCATGTTCAGCTCGCCGAGCCGCTCGACGAGCGAGTCGTCGATGTCCGCTACGGGTTCGCCCGGAAGCGCGCGTATCTGCTCTATGGTCGCGACCTGCATGGCGACGTCGCCCTTGCGCGCGGCCTCGTCGAGCCTGAGCAGGAGGTTCTTCGCGCGCGCGGGGCGGCTGCCGAAGTCGCTGACGACGAGCGAGCGGACCTCTCGGTCCGGCTCGGGGACGGCAGGCGGCGCGGCGACGGCGTTCGTCTGCGCGGGAGCGCGGACGGCCGCGCGCGGCTCGGCGGACGCCGTGGGCGCGGCGACGGACGGCGACGGCGCGCCCGCGCCCACTACGAGCGCGGGCGGCGACGCCTCGTCGGCCGCGGCGGACGCGGAGATGCGGCGGACGACCGTCACGACGAACGAGACGGCCGCCGCCACGACGACGAGGACGACGATCCAGCCGATTCCGCCGGACGAACCGTCCCGCTCCTCCAGCCTCGGATCGAACTCGACCCCGTACTTTGTCCGCGTCAGCGCCATGACCCCTCCTGCCTCACTTCGCGTCGGCCTCGGACGGACCCTCCGCCGAGACCACGCCCTGCACGGAGCTCCTCAGGACCTCCATGCGGCCCTCCTGCGTCTCGACGACGAACGTCTTCTCGTTCGCGGAGACGATCGTGCCGATGATTCCGCCCGCGAAGACGACCTTCGCGCCCGCGCGAAGCTCCTCGATCATCTTCCGGCGCTCCTTCTCCCTGCGCTGCTGGGGGCGCAGGAACATGAAGTAGAAGAGCGCGATCAGCAACAGCGGCAGGATCATTCCGTTCCACGGGCTGCCGCCCTGCTGCGCGGGTGTCGCGGGGGCCGCGGAGGCCGCGGGGGCCGCGTCCGCGAGGATGAGTGAACTATTCATTTTTCGTTGTGTCCTTTCTTATTTGTTCCTTCCAATCGTAGAAGCTGCCGTCCGCAATCGCCGCGCGCATGTCCGCCATGAAGCGGTTGAGCGCGAAGACGTTGTGGATCGTGAGAAGCCTGAGGCCGAGTATCTCGTTGCACGAGAGGAGGTGGCGCACGTACGAGCGCGTGAAGTTGCGGCAGCAGTAGCACTCGCACCCCTCCTCGACGGGCCCCTGGTCGAGCCGCCACTTCGCGGCCTTTATGGCGACGTTGCCGTGGCGCGTGATGGCCGTGCCGTGGCGCGCGATGCGCGTCGGGATCACGCAGTCGAACATGTCCACGCCCCTGGCGACGCACTCCGCCATCTGGTGCATGACGCCGAGCCCCATCACGTAGCGCGGCGCGTCCCGGGGGAGGCAGGGGACAGACGCGTCCACGGCCTGGTACATGCACTCCTCGGGCTCGCCGACCGAGACGCCGCCTATCGCGTAGCCGTCGAAGCCGATCCGGACGAGCTCCTCCGCGCAGGCGCGCCGGAGGTCGTCGTACACCCCGCCCTGGACGATCCCGAAGACGAGCTGTCCGTCGGCGTGGGGCTGGTCCTTGGACGCCCGCGCCCACCGAAGGGTCTGCGCGACCGATTTCTCGGCGCGCGCGCGGTCGCACGGGTACGGGAGGCACTCGTCGAAGACCATGGCGATGTCGGAGCCGAGGACGCGCTGCATGGCCATCGACTCCTTCGGACCGAGGAAGAACTCGTGTCCGTCCAGATGGGAGTTGAAGCGGCAGCCCTCCTCCGTGATCCGGCGCATCTTCGCGAGCGAGAAGACCTGGAATCCGCCCGAGTCCGTGAGGATCGGCCCCTCCCATCCCATGAAGCGGTGGAGCCCGCCCGCGGCCGCGACGACCTCCGCGCCGGGGCGCAACATGAGGTGGTAGGTGTTGCCCAGCACGACTTGCGCGCCAGTCTCCCGGAGGTCGCGCGGCTCCAGCGACTTGACCGTGCCAAGCGTGCCCACATCCATGAAAACAGGGGTTTTCACGCTCCCGTGGGCCGTGTTCAGAAGCCCCAGACGGGCCTTTGTACGTGCATCCTCTCTAAGTACCTGAAATGCCATAGGCGAGTATTGTACCAAAAAACAGTTGCCTTATGACGAAAAATAGAGTATCATTTTCAGCGACAAATGGAGAAACCGTCTCTACCGAGGCAAAAAATCAGAGGCAAAAACCTATGAACAAAGCACTGCACGTATTCGTATACCTGTTCCTAATCGGCGTGGGCGTATCACTCTGGTATGAATACCAGTTGAACGACAAGCGCACGGAGCTCAAGGACCGAAACCGCATGATGGAGGACTACCTCATCAGGGTGGCCCCGCTCGTGGAGGCCGGCAACGACTACGACCCGACCGAATCGGAGCCCATCATGATGGATTCCGACGATCCGACCGACCACACCAAGGTGGAGCCCAACGAGGTCAACCTCCTCGAGGACGTCGACGACTACAACGCAGCGCTCGAGAAGCTCGACCACAACCTCCTGAGCTGGGGCGAGGACGAGCGCAAGAAGCTTCGCGAGATCTACATCATCGACCCCGAGACGGGCAAGCCGATGATGGACGGCACCGAGAAGCTTACGCGCGGCTCCCCCGAGCAGCTCCTGCTCGAAGAGCTCATCAAGGCCCTCTCCTCCCAGAAGGAGCAGCTGAAGAAGACGCGCGAGGCCCTTCCGCCCCTGCGCGAGAAGATCAAGTACGTCGCCAACGAGTACAACAAGGTGACGCCCGTCCTGCGCTCGCACGTCGCGACCAACATCCAGCAGAAGGCCCAGATCGAGGATCTGACGAAGAAGAACACCGCCCTCCTCGAGAAGCAGGTCGAGTACGAGAACCAGATCAAGGAGAAGGAGCTCGAAATCGTCTCCCTCCGCGACGAGGTCGAGACCGCCAAGAACGAGACCGAGGTCGTGAAGGAGGACCTCGACAAGCAGAACAAGATGATCGAGCTCCTCAAGAAGCAGATCCAGGACCTCATCGCCCAGAACAAGAACCCCGTCGGCGGCGGCGGATCCGGCTCCGTGGTCAGCACGCTCCCGTTCGGCGACAAGGGCGAGATCCTGCGCGCCAACAACGAGGACATGTTCGCGATCGTCAAGCTGACGCCCGAGGCCATGAAGCAGCTCAAGGGCGACGACCTCCAGCGTCCGATGCCCATGCTTGAGCTCGGCGTCAAGCGCGCAGGCTTCAACGGCGCCGCCGGCGAGTTCGTCGGCCGCATCCGCCTCCGCCAGGAGGTGCCCGGCAAGAACTACGTCACCTGCGACATCCTCACCAACTGGGCGCAGGACGAACTCAAGCCCGGCGACGTGGTCTTCGCGGAATGATTTGGCGGACGGGAAATGTAGAAATGAGCATAATCCGCAACGTTTCATTCTTCGTTCTGCATTTTTCGGTGATTGCCGCAGCCGCGACGATCCTGGGTGGCTGCATTGCCGACACGGCGGAGGACACCAACCTTCCATGGGCGACGAACCGCTCATGGGAGGGAATGGCCCCCATCGCCCCCTCCGTTGTGGACAGGTACGAGTAGGAAGTTGATCCCCAGAAAGTCCATAACTGTCAAAGAAGGCGGCGTCCGACTGGATGCCGCCTTGCTTTCCTATATCCCTACGACGACCAGGGCGTTCGTGCGCGAGGCCGCCGAGCGCGGCGCGATACTAGTCAACGGACGCCCCGCCGTCAAAGGCCTCAAACTCCGCGGCGGTGAGACGATAGAGGTCGTGGAGCTTCTGGAGACCTCGGACAACCTGGTAAAGCCCAATCCGTCCATCCACCCGCGCATCGTCTTCGAGGACGACACCCTCCTTGGCTGCGACAAGCCCGCAGGGCTCCCCGTGCAGCCCCTCTCCTGCACCGAGACGGAGACGCTCATGAACGGCGTCGCCGCCCGCTACCCGGAATGCATCCCGCTGGGGGACAGGCCCCTCATGGCCGGAGCCCTCCACAGGATCGACGCCGATACCTCCGGCCTCGTCCTCGTCGCCCGCACAAAGGAGGCTTTCGAGGCCGTACGGACACAGTTTTCGTCCCAAACCGTCAAAAAGACGTATCTGGCGCTCGTCGAGGGATCGGTCGCCACGGGAGCCACGCTCGAAAACGACCTCGTACACGATCCCACAGTACCCTTCTGCCGCATGGTGGGCATCCACGACCGGCGCATCACCTCCCGCCTCGGCCCCAGGGCGACCAAACCCCATGGGGACAGTCCCCCCACCCCCCATGGGGACAGTCCCCTCCGCCCCCTGCATGCCGTGACGAGATTCGTCCCGATCGGACACACCACCGTCGAGAACGAGGAGCGCACGCTACTGGAGGTCACCATCTTCACTGGTGTAACCCACCAGATACGCGCCCAGCTTGCCATGGCGGGCATGCACATAGTGAACGACCGCCTCTACGGGGCCTTCGCGGTCGAAAACCAGACGGGACACTGCCTCCACTCCCTCGCGGCTGCCTTCAAGCACCCCCTCACGGGCGATCCCGTCGAAATCCGCACTCCATACCCCCCTTGGGCCAGGCTCTAACCACCAAACAAACCGGGCTACTTCTTCCACATCCCCAGCGCGAGGTAGGGTAGGACGTTCTTCTCCAATGTCGTGTCGAGGTCGAAAAGCGCCACCCCCGCACACCCGTACCTCCGGGCGAGGTTGATCTGGTTGATGACCTGGACGGGCGTAAGCCGCGACTCGTTCGCCGTCACCCCTATCCCGACGATCGTCCGCCTCGCGTTGCCGGGCCTGCGCACGTGCTGGCGCAGGAACGACTCGTACTTCGCAAAATCCTCCGTGTAGTCCATGGGAACGACGTAGTCGACGATGTTCGAGTCGATCCAGCCGTCCCAGTCCTGTCCTACCGACGCCACGCACGCCGGATACTTCCCGAGGACCGCCGTCGTGAACCACACGGGACGGCGCACATGGAGCCGTGCGGACGCCACAAAGCGCGATATGACGTCCGCCGCGTCGGGCGGCTTCACGCTCCGCTCGTACCAGCGGACGAAGTCGAGGTGTATCCCGTCCACCCTGTATCGCGCCTGAATCTCGTCTATCGCGTCAAGAAGGTACTTGCGGACGGCCGCGTTCGACGGATCGAGGTACTCCGAAAGCACCCCGTCCTTCGTCTTAAGCCGCCATCCGAGCCTTCCGAATGCCTCCAGCCGCTCCTTCGTCGTCCTTGTCGCATTGAAGCACAGCACCCACGCATGGACCCTGACGCCAGTCCCCTTCGCGGCATCAAGGCACGCCTTGAGCTGGTCGCCCTCCTGCTCGAACGTCTTCGAGCGCGGCAGGACGTCCGACGGATAGTGCGCGAACCCCGCGCCAGCGACGTTGACGAAAAGGTCCGTGACACCTCGTCCCTTGAGAATCCTCATCGTCCGCGCCCAGTCCCCCGGATAGAGTCCGCACCCTGAATGGTCCCAGACCGCCCGTATCTCGCCCTTGCGCGGCTCCTGACGCAGGGCGAACGCGCGCGTGGAGGCGTCTTCTGACGCCTTGCGCGCCGCGAACTCGCGCGCGTTCCAGAGCCTCGGCGCGACGCTCCCGACGAGCGAGCCCAGGAGCTGCGCCTTCAGGCCCTCGTCGCCGTCCGCCAGAAGCACGTGCGTCATCCAGTAGCCCGCCGGGCTCGCAATCCACGCCGGTTCGCCGGTGGTCCGCCCCGTACGGTCAGACCACGTCGCAATCACGCGCGCCTTGCCCCTGACGGGTTCGGCGCGTTGCAGGACGGTCGAGGTCTGCAAAAGCGACTTGGGGCATCCCTCCAGGAAGTTCTGCGAAAAGTTCATCCGGCTCCACTGTCCAGGATACGAGGCCGTGGCGTACCCGAGCGGCTTCACCCCCATCATCGCCGCAAGACGAGGCGACGCCGAGTAGAATACGACGAATCGCGTCCCGACCGCCCTGCGCTCCTCCAACGCGGCAAATTCCGCCTTCGTCGGCTCGTTGAAGCCGACGAGGAACACAAGCTTCGAGTCCTCCATCGCCTTCGCCATGGTCTCCGGAGTCGCAAGCTCGGCGGCGACGCCCTGCTGCTTTAGCCAGCGCTGCATGTGCTTGGCAAGGGACGTGTAGTATCCGGCTTCATGGGCGACCACTACGATTTCGGACGCACATGCAATGGCGTTAATCGCAATTATAGCACAAAAAACAATAATTTTCTTCAACATATTCAGCCTTTCAAATCGGGACGCAATTCCGCTGTGAGCCGGCTCGATTCGCTCCTCTTCCACGCCTCGATTTTTCGGTGGTCGCCGGAGAGAAGCACCTCCGGAACCTTCATCCCGCGGAACTCCGGCGGATGCGTGTACTGCGGCGCCTCAAGGCCGCCCCCCGCGCCGAAGCTTTCGCTCGCCGTCGCAGCGGGGCCGCCGCCGAGGACCCCCGGCAAGAGGCGCACTATCGCGTCCGTCATCGCCGCCGCCGCAAGCTCGCCGCCCGTCATCACGAAGTCCCCGACGGAGTACATGTCAGTCGCAAGCGTCTCGATCCGCGCGTCGAAGCCCTCGTAGTGTCCGCACATGAAGACGATGTGACGCTCCTTCGCAAACGCCTCAGCATCCCTCTGCGTGAACTTCCGCCCCGCAGGCGAGGTCATTACGACCCTCGCGCGGCCGTCCAACCCGTCAGAGAGGCAGCTCTCCACCGCCGCGAACCACGGACCGCACTTCATAAGCATGCCGGGTCCGCCGCCGTAGGGCTTGTCGTCCACCTTGCGCCACCGCCCCTCGCCGAACTCCCTGAGGTCGACGATGTTTATCTCGCAGGCGCCCTTCTTCACAGCGCGCGCGGCGATGCTCTCCTCCAGAAAGCCCCTGAACATCTGCGGCTGCACGCTTATTATGTCGATTTTCAGCATGATACTCCCAACTCTTAACTCTTAACTCCTAACTTCCCTATATTCCCAGCAGCCGTCGTGCGTTGCCGGAGAATATCGCGTCCCAGTCGGCGGGATCGCGAAACTCCTTCACCCAGCGTATCGCCTCGGAGTAGACCGTCCACGGGAAGTCCGTTGCGAAAAGAAGCCTCTCCGTGGGCCACGAGTGGAGGAGTCTCATCTCCTCGTCCCTGTACCAGTTGCAGAAGAGGGCGGACGTGTCGGCGTAGCAGCCGAGGTCCACGAGCGGGTCGGTCTCGTGCGGACCGAACCCCGCGCACCCGCCGAGGTGCGCCGCGATGAAGGTGAGGCCCTTGACGTTCCG
Source organism: uncultured Verrucomicrobiota bacterium (assembly GCA_946610035.1). GTDB lineage: Bacteria > Verrucomicrobiota > Kiritimatiellia > RFP12 > UBA1067 > UBA1067. The sequence continues at coordinate 11,668 of CAMOCC010000041.1, read as the reverse complement.
CAGGAGCGCTGCGACCTCCTTCGGACCGCACGCGTCGAACCTGTCAGGATACCCCACGTCGTATCCGCAGTGGCATTCGACGACGAGCCCGAGGTCGGCAACCTTGCGGAACATGGGCCAGACGGACGGGTCCGCGAGGCTGAAATCCTGGTAGTAGGGGTGGAACTTGACGCCCTTGAATCCCTCCGCGGCGATTTCGTCGAGGTGCGCGAAGAGGTCCGGGTCGGCGGGGTGGACGGACGGAAACGGGATGATCTTGCGCTGCGCCCTCTCGCCGAATTCGCCGTCCCTGATCGCCTTCGCCGTGCGCATAAGGACCTCGAACTGCGTGGGCTTCGTCGCTATCTGCAGAAGGCAGGCCATGTCCACCCCGTCGTGGTCCATCTGGTCGAGGTGGTTCGTGAGCGTTCCGTCGCCGATGGAGGTCAGGACGCCACGCGTGGCGCGTATGAGGCCCGCCATGGCGCGTCCGGCTATCCTGTCCGGGAAACTGTGTGCATGCATGTCGATTATCATCCGTCCTTCTCCTTCAAGACCATTGCCGAAAGTTCGCGTATCTTCCTGTCCGCATTCCTCCCCTTCAGGTCGCGGACGAATGCGATGTCGCGCGAGCCGACCCTGTAGAAGACGGCGCGAGTCCCCTTCACGTCCAGTCGGTCGACCCGCGCGGCGGCGCAGCGGACGCGCAGTTCGGCGAGCTTGACGAGGCGGGCGGCGGCGGACGGCAGCGGGCCGAACCTGTCCTCCAGCTCCTCGGCGAGCGCACGCACGACCTTGACGTCCATCGCCTCGGCGAGGCGCTTCATGAAGCTCATCCTCTGGGCGTCCTCCTCGACGTATTCGTACGGGAGCGCGGCGGCCGCATCCGCGTCGGTCGAGGCGGGCGAAGGGTCGATGAAGTCGAGGTTCATCTTGACGTCCACGACCTCGCGGACCTTCTCGCCCTTCATCAGCGAGACAGTGCGCTGGAGGAGCTGGCAGTAGAGTCCGAAGCCGACCGCGGCGATGTGCCCCGACTGCTGCGAGCCGAGCAGGTTCCCCGCGCCGCGCAGCTCGAGGTCGCGGACCGCGAGGTTGAACCCGGCGCCGAGTCCGCCATGGCGCTTGAGCGCGGCAAGACGCTCGCGCGCGTCGGAATCGACGAGCCCGTCCGCCGGAAGGAGGAATACCGCCCGCCCCTGCTTCGACGAGCGCCCGACGCGCCCGCGCAGCTGGTAGAGGTCCGCAAGCCCGAACGTGTGCGCCTGGTCGACGAGTATCGTGTTCGCGCGCGGTATGTCTATTCCCGATTCGACGATGGTCGTCGATAGGAGGACGTCGTATTTGCCGCGCTCGAAGTCGCGCATCTTGCGGGCGAGCGCGGTCGCATCCATCTGCCCGTGCGCGACTACGATGCGGAGGGACGGGATCAGCTCCTTGAGCCGCTTCTCCACCTTGCCGATCGTCGTGACGCGGTTGTGGAGGAAGAAGACCTGTCCGCCGCGCGCAAGCTCCGACTCTATCGCGGCGCGGACGACCTGGTCCGAATCGCGGACGACCGTCGTCTCGACGGCCACGCGCTCGCGCGGAGGCGTCCTGAGGAGCGAAAGGTCGCGCGCACCCGTCATGGAGAGGTATAGCGTGCGCGGGATCGGCGTTGCGGATAGCGTCAGGACGTCCGCCGTCGCGCGAAGGCGCTTCAGGAACTCCTTGTGGCGGACCCCGAAACGCTGCTCCTCGTCGATTATGATGAGACCGAGGTCGTGGAAGGCGACCTTCGGGGAGAGGATGGCGTGGGTGCCGATCACTATGTCGCAGGCGCCCGTTGCGAGACGCTTGAACGTGCCCGCGTGCGTCCCCGTCGTCTGGAAGCGCGAGACGGACTCTATCCTAACGGGAGTCCCGTCGAACCGGGAGGTGAACGTCTCGAAATGCTGCTCGGCGAGCACCGTCGTGGGCGCGAGGACTGCCGTCTGCTTCCCGTTCAGCGCGGCGATGTACGCCGCACGCATGGCAACCTCGGTCTTCCCGTACCCCGCATCCCCGCACACGAGCCGGTCCATGGGCTTGCGGGCGGCGAGGTCCTTCTTGATTGCCGCTATTGCGGCGAGCTGGTCGGGCGTCTCCTCGTACGGGAAGACGGCTTCGAAGGCGTCGAGCCCCTCGCAGGCGACGTCATAGGCGAAGCCGGGGACGAGTTCGCGCTTCGCCTGCGTCTCAAGGAGCGAGGCCGCAAGGTCGGCAACGGCCTTCTGGGCGTCCGCCTTGTCCTTGCTCCAGCGCTTGCCGTCGAGACGGTGCAGGTGGACGGCCTCGCCCTTCACGCCAACATAGCGCGAGAGGAGGTGCGCATGCGCGGCCGGGACGTGCAACTTCGCGCCGTCGGCGTATTCAATTGTGAAGACTTCGCTCCGCCTGCCATCAACGAGGATTTCCGAGGACCCGATGAAGCGACCCACACCGTAGTCCACATGGACGACGTACTCGCCCGGCTCAAGGTCGTCGAAGTCGTTCAGCCTCGGGCCCTGCATCGCGGCGGCGTTCCTGCTGAAATGCGTCTTCTTCTTGGTGAACACCCGGTCCGCCTTGGTCACGACGACAAGTCCGGGTATTTCGAAGCCGCCGCTCAAGCCGTCGATCTTTGCAACGACGTCGCCCCTCGCCTCGGCGGACGACACGTGCCGCTCAAGCCGGGCGCGCGCGGCGTCGAACAGCTCGGGGTGGTGCGCTTCGTCCGCCCCCAGCTCCGCAAATCCCGGGAGCGGAGCCGTCTGGAAGGAGTACGTCGGCACGCCCCTCGGCGCCGGATCGCCGGTGAAGATGATGTAGAATCGAGAATGGAGTGCGGAAGAATCTCCGCCCATCGCAAAAAGCGACTCAATGTTGTAGGCGTTGTGCTCCAGGGCAAGTATCTCCGCCCCCTCCGGCAGCAACCCAATCAGGGACTGTCCCCCCGGGGACAGCCCCCCTACCCCTGGGGACAGTCCTCCATCCTGCAGGGACAGTCCCCCTACCCCCGGGGTCTGTCCCCCTGCGTTTTCAGCTGAGGCTGGCATGCTAGCGGGGAGGAATTCGACGGCATCTACCCGGGCAATAGACCGTTGGGAGGACGCCTCGAAGGTCCTGAGGCTTTCAAGGTCGTCGCCGAAGAACTCCGCCCTTATCGGGAACTCCTCGCCGGGGCACCATGCGTCTATGATGCCGCCCCTTACAGACCAATCGCCCTCCCTCTCCACCATAGGAACACGATTATAGCCATATTCCGCGAATTTTGCACAAATATCGCTAAAACGTTGGGGGACTGTCCCCATAGGGGGTGGGGGGACTGTCCCCACCCCCTTCCCCGAAGTCGGGGGGACTGTCCCCTTCAGTTCCAGGCGCAAGGCGGGGACAGTCCCCCTGGGGATCGGGGTGGTGAGAGCGGGGAAGGATGCGACGACTACGGCGGGATAGGGGTTCAAGGCCCAGGCCCTCAACGCGGCGACTGTCTTGAGGCGGGTGCCGAGGGATGACTTGTCGTCCTGGACGAGAGGTGGCAGTTCGAGGATGCGAGTCGGTTCCCTCTCTGTCAGTATACGCAGGTCGTCCGCTAGCCTGTCCGCGTCCGGCAGGCCGGGTGTGACGGCGAGGACAATTCGTGGCTTGCCGCCCGCGGCAGTTCGCGCCAAGGCGAGGAAGGCGTCCGCCGAGCCAGTCAGGGACGAAATGCACACCGCCCCTCCGGGACCCGCCCCGGGGGGTGTGAATTTCGAGTTGAAGTTCTCGACGGCGGAAATCATGGTTTTTGAATATTATACCAAATTTCCCGCCCCCGCGTCCTCCGCGTTTTGTCCAACCGGGGACATTTTGGAGGTCCCCCACTTTTTCTGGCATGAAAAAGGCCACACCCCAGTAAACAAAGGGTGAAGTGGCAATCTTCATCTTGCGTTAAGTGAAAATCCACTTCCGGTTTGTAATCGAACTCCGAGCGTTTGGGCTCTCGCTACCGCTTCGCCGCTTCGCACCATACAACGGCTATACATGTGTCGGTTGAAGTGTTTTTGGATGCGGCTGTGCCGCATAAATCGGCCGAAGGCCGCTATAAACACTATGAAAGGAGTCACTTGATCGTGGTTGAAAAACGCGAAGCAGTGAAGCGGTAGCGGGAACCCTAACCATCGGAGTTTCTGAAATTCCGCGCGGGGTGTCGGGAAGGGGCGGCAGTATCGGCAAAAATTGGGGAACCTCCAAGGGGACATTCCATAGCCACAGCCCGCCTATATTTGGTATAATATTCGCCAAATAAATGAGAAAACTACTCTCCAGACTCCATTCCAAACTCGGCGATTTCTGGTGGTACTCGCTCATGCTCTTCTGCGCCTGCCGCGCAGCAGATGTACTGAACGCGTTCGTCGGCCTGTGGCTCGTCCCGAAGTACGTCGACCCTTCAGAGCTCGGCGCGGTGATGCCTCTTACGCAGTTCGCCAACTTCCTTGCGATTCCCGTCGCCGCATTCGCAAACACCTTCCGCAACGAACTTACCCGCCTTTCCATCGGCAAGGAATTCGGCAAGCTCAAAACCCTCATGCGCGGCGTATTTGCCGCGACCGCAGTTTTCCTCTTCGTAGCCATCATCGTCGCCCGCTTCCTCCTCCCCGCCTTTCTCGAGCGCATCAGGATAGTCGAGGGTTCGCTCGGCCTCGTCATTATCGCCGCGTCGTTTGTCAGCGCCGTCGCGCCGATCTACTCGAACGCACTTCAGGCGCTCAAGAAGTTCAAGGCGCAGTCAATCCTCAGCATCGTCGGCGCGCCGGTGCGCCTCATCGCGATGCTCGTCGCAATGCCCTTCCGCGCCATCACCGGCTACTTCGTTGGACAGGCCGCGACGCCCGCCTTCTCCATCGCCGCCTCGGTCCTCGCACTCCGCAAAGAACTTTCCGTCAAGTCCGAGCCATATTGGAGCAGGGAAATTTCAGAAAGATTTGCAAAGATTTTTATTTTCTTCCTCTGTTGGGGACTTTCCGGCGGTTTCTGCTTACTCATTGAATCCACAGTGCTTAGGCAACGACTACCTGACATCGATTCTGCGGGTTACTACATGGCGACGCGATTTTCAGAAATCGCGAACTTCTTGGCCGCAACACTTACATTTACGATATTCCCATTTGCGGCAGAGATTGCAGCCAAAAACCGAGACACGCGTCCACTTGTAATTAGAACTACAATGGCTGTATTTGTTTTTAGCGCAATCATTGTTGTCCCCTTTGTATTTTGGGGAAGGGACATACTAAACCTTCTTCCGCACGGCGAGTGCTACTCCGATTATTGGTGGGCTATACCATGGGCAATAGGAATTGGAACTTTAGGCTCTTTCAATTCACTATACACAACTGCCGAGATATCTGCCAACAGATTTCAGTTCTTAATATGGATGATTCCAGTAGAGATTCTTTATCCAGTTCTTCTTCTCCTTGTAACAGGACATGGATATTTCATCAATATTCTCCCTGTGGAATGCACAAATTTTCTGACAACCCACAACATCAACACGCTTGAAACTATGCTTTGCTGGATGACAGGGATTGCTGTTTTAAAAAACAGCATGTGCATAATATCAATGCTACGCTCCAAGCAACACAATTGATTCCATCAAGACTTGAATATTGACTTTACTTGCTCTATGAAACGCTTATGATCTTCCCGAATATAAGCACGGTAACTTTCAAAATCCAACTGCCGTGAATCATAATGCACAAGGCAGTCAGAAATTAAATCCACTATCTTAGGTATCTCGCACTGCGCATCCTCAAACTTATAACAATCGTCTATCGGCACATCCTCGTGAAAGGCTGCCGACCCCCGTTTTGAAGTTATTACGATACACCCTGACATAGCCGCCTCTCTCGGGAACCGATCCTTCCCGGGATGATTACCAAAATCAATATAAACTTTAGCACGCTGACACCAACCATGTACTTCTGCGGGCGACATAGACCGCAACGCTACAAATCTAAAAGATTTAGGGCACGCCTTGATTATGCGTCTTGTGAATGCGTGACCTTTTGCAGGATTGTACAATATTACATCCTCTCTTGGGGCACTCATATCAATTGGCGCAAGATGTTCTTCGCCAAGGTAGTCCATAAGGAAATGCACATTCGTCGCCCCCATTCTATTGACAAAATCCATGGCATACTGCGACTGGCACATATGAACCAAATGAGTATCCTTGAAATCAACATTCCGTTTAAATATCCGATCGCTCAACAAGTTAATCATGTCTCGCGGGCCGCACAACCTTAGTGGCCTAATATAATTATCTACGGATAACCACCAGATGTACTTTTTCATCAAAGGGAACTTCGGGATAAAATCTGTACTGGTCTCAGGTATCACTAATTGTGCATTCGCCGAATCTTCTACCCTCAGAACATATGGAACACTGAATTTCTTAAACCGTTCAGGTACAACTACACTAGGATCTTTTACGTTAATATAAAACATAAAAGCACTTGTATCCAACTTCCTAAGCTCGTGACACAAAGCATGTGCGGCTTCTGTTCCTCCGGTCGCAACATGAGCTGGACATACAATATATACTGGGCAACTTATACTCATAGCGCTCGTTCCTAATTGATAGAGCAACAAAGGCACCCTCTGTCGCAAACACCAAACCATTGCTCTAACATGTACCTACAATACATGTCGCAACAAATATCTACTGACACCGTCTCAAATGTATCTGACATGAAAGATATCCTATATCGGCAATCTGCGAATAAACTTTCGTTGCAAGGAGCCAAACGCCGTCGCCGTATGAAATCCAAATGGCAATGACTTCGCAGTCAATGGGAATGTCGCGCCATACGAAAACCGATCCGACAACGCGCTGGACGCCTGGCTACGGCTTAGCCAATTCCGCAATCCAGACAATGGCAATGTCTTTGTGTAGAAGTAATCTTCTGCAATGACATCTTCAACATACGGCCTTGAAGCAAAATGCCCCGATTCCCACAGCTTGGAGGCAAGGCGACAGATGCGTCTCGACCGCAGAGAAAAGCCACCGTTAGACGGACAGTAGCGCAGCAGACGAGTCAAAAGACTAGGCACAAATGACGGCCTGCAGTGCGGAGCCCCAATGAAGTCGTATCCCGCCTCAACGAATTCATCTAACCCCGTACGGAGCGGAAACCCATCATTCTGGATTATGAGCACATAGTCAGTTGAGAATCGTTCGTGGAGATGTGAATTGCAATCATAGCTCATTGAAACAATATCACCTGGAACAAGGCGCTTCTCCACCTGAATCTCAACGTTGTCAAAGACTCCGGCGAAATCGCTTAGGCACTGACACAAGGCATTTGTTACAATGACAGTCTTAAGTAATCCGCATTTTCTCCACGTCTCCAGGATGGCTCCTTTGAATTCAGGCCACTTTTCTGCGGCTTTGTCTTCTGCCCAGAAGAAGTACATCAGCACTGTGACGTCTTTCCTGGGCGTGACATCTCTAAGCCCAGCCATTCCGAGCGCATTGCTATTTTCCAGATGCAAGGAAAGGAGCTTCAGGTCTTCTGGAGAATCGGGACGTCTCACGGCATCACCTCCCAAGCTTTCGTAGAAGAAAAAGGAAATGGAACGCCATAACGCACAAGAATGGCGACCGTATGACATAGAAGGACCAAAACGCCAGTAGAGGCAGGTTCTTCATTGTCGGACGTGATACTCTCCAAGCACGTGCAATGTCTTCATTTGCAAAAATCTCTCTGGCAAGTTTGACCTTGCCAGAGAATTTCGTTGATGAACCAGGTCTGTAGAGATTGAGAAAAACATCGAGCATGTCGGCTTCAAGCTGCACAGACATGCGCCGCTCTATGTCATTCTGTTTGAGCCCGCCACGCCGCATGACGGATTCAATTAGCTTTCTTCTCGCATCGACAGCCTCTTTCATACATGAATGATAACGACCTATGGCAGATGTCGAAGGATGCAGGCAATATTCATATCCCGTTTGCCTTATGAAGCACATCGAGCTACAAGCCATGGCAATTTCAAGGTTGAATATGCCGTCTTCATAGACAGATATATCCTCTCGAAACATTATGCCCGAATTCTTGAGAAATTGAGTTCTGAATATTTTTGTACATGGCGAATAAGTTACCGCCATATCGCTTAAAAATACAGAGACAAACTCTTTGGCATCAGTGCAATACACTTCTTCCGAGTCGAGCTTCAAGTCAGTACGATGCACATTCGAAGAGCGCTCGTCTCTATAGCTGATACCGCCAGCGACAACATCCGGCTCCAGGGAAACATGAGAAAGAAAATTACCCAACCACTGCGGCGGCACTCGGTCATCCGCATCAACAAAGGCGATCCATTCGCCAGATGCCTTTTCAATTCCTAAATTTCGAGCCCGACTGACACCGGCCTCTTCTATAGACAAGTATATTATACGGTCATCTTCAGATGCGGCGGCCTCCACAATCTTCCGCTGTGCTTCTTGACAAGGACCATTTCCAACAACCAGCAATTCCCAATCGGAACAGGTCTGGCATCTAATGTCCGCAAGCACATCAGATATCGTCGACTCATTCCTAAAACACGGGATAATTATAGTTGCCTTCGCTGGTCGCATCATGCAAACTCCTGTGCCTCTTTAGACAATCCTGCCGCTTCGTATTTCTCCGCCTCCCGTCGCAGAAGGCCAAATTCCCTAGCGTAATAAGGGCCTGTAGCATGTAGGCATACGGCACTCTTGATTACCCCTTGCCGTTTGCGAAGCACAACATGAAGAAATCCGCTTAGGACACCATCCTCTACTCTGGCGATAGAGAGATTCAACATGTTGAAGAAAAGTCGAAACAGGCGAAAATGCTTTCGTCTGAATGCAGCGCACCATCCACCAACGGGACCTTCCTCCATTACTTTATCGCCTCGAATGTCCAACTTGTAACACTCAGGACCAGGCTTGTGCCCATTGGTTTTCTCATCCTGGACAACGTTAAGACAAATGAATCCATAATCTGGGAATGCCTCGAAATAATCGACAATCGACTTGTCAAAACCGGCAGGAAACTCAATGATATCATCGTCAACATCTACAATGTACTTCCCTCTCGCCATCCCAAAAAGAGGTTTATATGCATTAAGGCGAAGATTCTTCTGATTAAGCACAATGCGCACATTCGCTTTCTGTGAATACTTCTCAAGAACGGCTTTTGTATCGTCCGTCGATGCATTGTCCATTACGATAAGCTCTATGGGCAACTCATTCGACAATTTCGCAAAAAAACTCTCCAGACACACCTTGAGCATAGGTGCACGATTCCAGGTCAACATGCAAAAACTTAGTGTAGGTCGCGATTTCATCTTATCCTCTCCCATGAACCCCAAACGATGCAATGCCTTTGGGCTTTGTGATCAACCCCTTAAGCGAATCAAAGGCAAATGTGAAGGCGTCTTTTTCCCCAGCGAACTTAAGTCCGTGACGATAGCCCCATCCAAGGCAGGCTGTCATGGTGTAGAACGTGTCTTCGAAAAAGAACCGAGATTTAGGATTCAAAAAGAAACGCCACCATCTGTTCCATGCGTTTGCGGCGCGAATGCAGATGCGCCTCGAACGAAGCGAAAAACCTCCGTTAAGGCACGGAAAGCCAAGCAGGTTCATCAAGCGGCGGCGGCTGTCGCGCACCGATGGCGCGCCGATGAAATCCCATTTTCCCACAAACTGCTCAAGTCCCGGGCGAACTGGATAGCCGTCATCCTGGATAATCAGAACATACGGCGTGGTGAACCTAGTATAAAGGCGCTTAATGCAGTCCATCGACATAGTAGTGATGCTGCCATAAACGAGCGAAGGCTCAATCTGAAGCTCTACATTGGAATGCTGCGATGCGAAGTTGTCAACATCAGCGAAGTGATGACTTGCCACAATGACCGTTTTTAGCTTCCCGACATTTTCCCAAGTGCGCTCTATGGAGGCTACAATCTTTGTAAATGCAGTCGCTTCGTTCCCTTTCTCGGGAAACGTGTAGATCAAGATTGTTACTTGCTTAACCAAATCTGTCTTCCTTGTGCTTCTTCATTTATTCGTCTCACTTCCCGTGGACCACAGCGTCGCGACATTGACGACAAGCCCCTTGTCTCTGACGGGGATTGGATTCTGCGTCAGCGACAGCACGCACCCAGGCGCGCGTTCCACGCCCATTTCGTCAATCACGGTGAAATGTCGCATCGCATCCGTTCCAGGGTTCGCCGACATCTTGATTTCTACGGGATAAAGCCTGCCCGAACGGGATATAAGCAGATCGATCTCCCGCATTGCATCATCACGGTAATAGTAAAGATAGTGCGAAGGATCAAGCCCCGCCGCCTGATACGAGCGAACAATCTGCCCCACAACCCACGACTCGAAGAAATGCCCCGCCTGGCTAGAAGCAAAAAGCGCAGAGGAATCGGCTATCCGAGCCAGGTGACATGCTAGACCCGTGTCCATGAAATGCAGTTTCGGCCGCTTGACCACGCGCTTCACAGGGTTCCCCGACCATGAGTGAAGCAGAAACACGAGCCCGGTAGCTTCCAGCACGCCAATCCACGACTTTACTGTTTTGGCGTCAACTCCAATCGTCGAGGCGATATCGTCATATACTAGTTCCTCGCCCGTCCGAGCAGCAACGCAGGCAAGAAAGCTTTCAAATCGGCCGATGTCCCGAACGTTTATCACCTTGCGGATGTCTCGTTCAATGTATGTCTGGACATACGACGAAAAGAACAGATCCCTGTTCATCTTCTCCCCTGCGCAGACAAGCGCAGGCATTCCTCCGCGAAACACCGCCTCCTGCGCTTCCTTAAGCGACATCGGCGCACCACAGACCGCATGATCGGAAGGGAGATACGGTGCCGATGCTGGCACCCTTTTGATTTCCGCCTGTGAAAACGACGACAAAGAAAGCACCGCAGCCCGTCCAGCGAGCGATTCGCCGACTTTGTCCATCATCTTGAAAAGCTGTGAGCCCGTCAGGAAATATAGTCCAGCTCCATTGCGCTCATCTACTGCCATTTTGATGAAGGGAAGCAATTCGGGGACATACTGGAACTCATCTATCATCAATGGCGGCTCATATTGCGCAAGGAAAAGTTCAGGATCATCTTTAGCCGCTTGTCTGAGACTAGGATTGTCAAAACTCACCATGCGTACGCCTTTGTCAGACAGAAATCGCTTCATCAGCGTTGACTTTCCGACTTGCCGCGAGCCGCCAAGAATCACCACTTTGAAGGTTTCTGCTGCATTTGACAGAACACCCTCAAGATGGCGATTTATGTAAATATTTTCACTCATTTTGCGGATATTATATCACACTTCCTGCGAGTCAGCAATAGCCAATTCCGTTTTTTCGGCTCCTGAATTCCGTTTTTTTCGGCTCCTGAATTCCGTTTTTCCCAAAGGATGCCCGAAACCAGTTTGGACATCAAAACTGGCGCGGGGCAGCAAAACTGGCGCGGGGAGCACGGCTGGTCGAGAAACGCCGCCGGGCAGGCACACCTCAAGCATCGCATCTCGCCAGCACTTGCGGGCCGGCGGCTTTCCAGTAGAGCGCAAGGCCCACGCCCGAGGTCGCGATCTCGATTATCTCGGCGTTGAGGTCGAGGCAGGCTCGGCGGCCAAACTCGGTCTCGTCGTTGCCGCGCGCGATCTCGAGGTAGCGGTTCT
>CAMOCC010000040.1 GCA_946610035.1 uncultured Verrucomicrobiota bacterium | reverse complement strand
ACCTCCTGGGCGCGTTCGTGTGCGGCTTCTCGGTCTGCATGCTGAACATGGTCGTGAACCCGATGCTCAACCTCCTGGGCGGCGGCGGCACGCGCGGCAACCAGCTGAACCTCATCGGCACAACCTTCAACTCCGTCGCGGGAACGGCGACGCCCATGCTCGTCGGCGCGCTCATCGGCCAGGTCACGAAGGACACTGTGGTCGCCGACGTCAATCTCGTCATGTACATTGCCCTTGCGGTCTTCGCGGCGGCGTTCATCGTCCTCTCCTTCATCCCGATCGCCAATCCCGAGCAGGGCAATACGACGGAGGACATCCCCGTCCTTGCGCCCCTCAGGTTCCGCCACTGCCTCCTCGGCGTCGTCGGCATCTTCATGTACGTCGGCATCGAGATCGGCATCCCGGCGACGATGAACCTCTGGCTTGCGGACGCGAAGGGGCCTCTCATGACCTGCGGCATCGACAGCGTCGTCAAGAACGCCGCCGGCATCGCCGGCATGGTCGCGGGCACCTACTGGTTCCTGATGCTCATCGGCCGCACCGTCGGCGCCTTCATCGGCGGCAAGGTCTCCTCGCGGGTCCTGATGTCCGTCACAACCTTCACGGCCATCGTCCTCATCCTCGTCGGCACGCAGACGACCGGCGTCACCACCAGGATGCCCGTCTTCACGGGATCGGGCTTCGAAATGGTGCAGGTCCCGCTCACGGCGCTCCTCTTCGCGCTTTGCGGACTGTGCACGTCGATCATGTGGCCGTCCACCTTCAACCTCGCGACAGAGAAGCTCGGCAAGTACACGGCTGCGGCGTCGGGCCTCTTCATGGTGATGGTCGTCGGCGGCGGAATCCTCCCGCTCGTCCAGAACTTCATCGCCGACAAGGCGGGATACATGGTTTCGTACGCCATTCCCGCTGCGGCGCTTGCGTACCTCTTCGTCTACTCCGCCTTCCTCTCGAAGCCGCCGGCGGACATCGAAGAGCAGGTGAAGTAGTGAAACGTCTTGAGAACATCATCAACGGAGGAGTTTAAAATGCAGAACAAGGAAGTCTACGACGAGCTGGTGAAGAAGTTCGAGGAACTCTACGGCAGGAAGCCGGAGATCGTTGCCTACGCCCCGGGCCGCATCGAGGTCCTCGGCAACCACACGGACTACAACGAAGGCTACGTCTTCTCGGCGGCCATCGACAAGGGAACGTTCTTCGCTGTGAGCGCGTCCGACGACGACTCGTGCGAGCTTACGGCGGCGGACCTCATGGAGACGGCGAAGTTCACGACGAAGGCCGTCGCCCCCGCCAAGGAGATGACCTGGCAGAACTACGTGACGGGCACCTTCAACTGGCTCTTCGACGGCAACCCCGCGTCGGCCAGGCACGGCTGGAAGGGCATGTTCCTCGGCAACATCCCGCTCGGCGCGGGCCTCAGCTCGTCCGCCGCCCTCGAGATGTGCACCGTCCTCGCGCTCTCGAAGCTCTACGGCATCGACAAGGACAGGACGACGATGGCGAAGATCGGGCAGAAGGCCGAGCACACGTTTGCGGGCTGCCCCTGCGGGCTCCTCGACCAGGCCTCGTCCATGTACGGCGCCGAGGGCGCGCTCGTGAAGAGCGACTTCCGCACGAACGAGTTCGAGACGGTCTCGATGGGTCCGTCGGTCGCGTTCATGATGGTCAAGTCTAACGCCAAGCACGCGCTCGTCGACGGTGCGTACGCCTCGCGCCGCCAGGCATGCGAGGATGCGGCGAAGTACTTCGCGGGCGTCCTGAGGAAGCCGGTGACGCACCTCAGGGACGTCACGATGGCCGAGTGGGTGCTCTACCGCGGCGGGCTGAGCGAGACGACGGCGAAGCGGGCGGTCCACCCGATCGGCGAGGACGAGCGCGTCCTCCAGGGCGCTGCGCTCCTCGAGAAGGGCGACCTAAAGTCCTTCGGCGCCCTCATGTACGATTCGCACGAGTCGAGCCGCAACTGGTTCGAGAACTCCTGCGAGGAGCTGGACGCGATCGTCGACGCTGCGAAGGCGATTCCCGAAGTCTACGGCGCGCGCCTCTCCGGCGGCGGATTCGGCGGCAGCTGCTGCCTCCTCGTGGATCCCTCGGCGGCGGACAAGATCGCCGCGCAGATCACCAAGGAGTACAAGGCGAAGTTCGGCGACGAGCCGGTCTGCAGCCTCATCAAGCCGTCACAGGGGGCTCATCTCGTCTGAAAGGATAACTAAATGAAATCTCTCATCCGCATTTTAGCCGTCACAGCGGCGGTCGTATCCCTCGGCGTTAGGGCCGACGATACAGACGACCTGCTCGCAGACCTCGACGACGCAGGATCCACGTCGTCCTCCGACTCCGCATCCGAAACCGCGTCCGCCGGCGACGATGCGGGCGAGGCTGTCTCAGACGATGAAGGCGAGGAAGTGTCCGATGACGCGGAGGGCGCCCCCTCCAAGCCCGCGGGCAAGGCGTCCGCAAAGATATTCCACGTCCTTCCGCTCTGCCGTGAACTCGAAGGCGCCGCAGAGGTGCAGCTCCCCGGCGTAACCGAGTGGAAGACCGTCGAAGAGGGCAAGTACTACCCCCTAGGCTCGACGTACCGGACGCTCGGTGTTGACGCGAACCTCACGATCGAGTTCGGTCCCGAGAGCTTCGTAGTCGTCAAGGGCATCGGCGCCTTTGCGACGCGTGTGCAGAAGATCGGCGAGAAGACACGCTCCGTGATCCTCGTCTCCGGCACGATAACGCTCAAGCTCCCGACGAACCTGCCGGACGGCAGCTTCACGGTCGCCGCGCCCGGTTTCACGGTCGTGAGCGCAATCGGCGAGTCCCGCTACACGTATTCGAAGAACGGCGACGGCGACGAAGCCGTCATCCGCTGCGTAACTCAGACAATGTCCGTCGAGGGCCCGCACTTCAAGGCGCCGTCGATGCGCGCCGCGAACGAAATCCGCATCCGCACCTCGCAGGACCAGCTCGTGACTGCCCTCTACGGCTCTCGCGGCGACGTCCTCCTCAAGCTCGACCAGGGCCTTGTCGCGAACAAGGACTTCGGCACCGGCGAGACGAAGATCGAGCCCAAGGTGCTTGATTGGAAGCTTTCTCCGCGCACGGCGGTGCGAATCCACCGAGCCAAGCCGGCGATCGGCAAGAACATGGCCGTCACCGTCATGACGTTCGACTCCCGCGGACAGCTCAGGAACCGCTGCGCGTTCGCCGAGAACCGCTACGAGGTCAACTCCGGCGAGCTCGGCCCGACGTCGAAGAAGGAGCGCGAGGAGCTTGCGAAGCGCGCGGCGGCCGCCGCCGAGTCGCTCAAGGCCGATGTTGACGCCGCCGCCACGCAGGAGGCCGACGCGACGGACGTCTCCGACGCGTCCGACGACGCCGGTTCCGACGGCGACGGGCAGTCTTCCGGCGGATCCGACGACAGCTTCGAGTTCTGAGTCCGGCACGTCGCCGATGACGGCAGTCTTGTACAAACAAAAAGAAAGCACAAAGTAACAAAATGGTCATACTTCAGTTCAACAAGCTGATTCGCAACAAGTGGGTCTGGGGCGTATTCGCAATTGTAGTGTCGCTCGCGTTCGTCGCGCCGGACGACTGGTTCAGGGACGACAACGCCCCCGCCAGGACGAAGTCGCACCTCGAGGACATGTCCGTCAAGTACGACGCGAAGCTCGAGAAGGACTGCCGCGACATCCTCGAGCTCTTCCCCGAGAACCCCGACGCCCGCAACCGCGGCGCGACGCGCTCGATCGAGGTCGCCGAGAACTACGCCGCCATGGCGTCGTTCGACGAGGCGGGCATCCGCGTTTCCGACAACGTGCTCGCCCAGGCGATCCGTTCGCGCTACCTCTCCGCGTTCGCCTACGACGAGGCGCAGTACGCCCAGCGCATACAGCAGCAGTACGGCATGGGCATCGGCCGCTTCGAGGAGCTCCTTCGCAAGAGCATGCAGGCGCAGCAGGGCATTTCGGCCTACATGAACGCGACGGCCTGGGTCTCCCCGATGGAGACGGAGCAGATCGTCCACGACCTTACTGACCGCCTGACGGTCCGCGTGGCGACCTTCACCCAGACGAAGGAGGAGTCCGACGCGATCAATCTCGACGACGAGGGCCTCAAGAAGTGGTACGACGAGAACGGCGACCGCCTGCACGTGCCGACGCGCCTGAAGCTCCGCACCGTCCTCTTCAACGTGGCCGATACGAATCTCGTCGCTTCCATTGAGGTGACGCCCGAGGAGATCACGGCGCGCTACGAGCAGGACAAGGACTCGCTCTATTCGACGACGGACACCAACGGCGTGATCACCGTCAAAGCCGAGGCTGAAGTCAAGGACGAGATCGTGAAGACCCTCACGAGGGAGAAGTTCCTCGAGAAGTACGAGAACGGCGAAATCGCCTCCCGCGCCAACGAGGAGAACGCTCTCATCTCCGACGATCCCGAGACGCCCCGCTCGTCGATTCTCGACGATATCGCGAAGGCAAGCGGACTCAGGGTCGCGATGACCGGCTGGATCGAGGTCAAGCCCTCCGAAGGGCTCGTCCCCGGCTTCGCCAGGACGGCCTCCGCCGCATTCCCCGGCGCGAGCGACGTCCAGTCCCAGATATCCGCGCTCGACCCGGCCTCCGACAGCTACTACCGCTACGGCATTTTCGCGGCCAGGAACTCCGGCAAGGTCTGGCTCGTCGAGACGGCGGAGACCAGCCCTGCGCACGATGCGACCTTCGAGGAGTGCAAGGAGCTCATCCGCACCCCCGCGCTTCGCGACGCCCGCCAGAAGGCGTTCGAGGATGCCGTGGCCGCCGTGACGAAGAAGGGCGTTGACGCCGTCCTCGCGACGACGAACGTCTCCGAGGCCGTCACGTTCTCCGCCAGCGACGAGGAGGCCCCGAAGTTCGACAACGCCCGCAGGGTGATTCCCGCGGCGATCCAGCTCAACAAGGGCGAGATGTCCGACTTCATCTCCACCGGCACGGGACGCGGCATCGTCGTCGTGTGCATGGACCGCACGGACGGCGAGCTTGCAATGCTCGGCACCAGCGATCGCGAGGCCCTTGCTCAGGTCCTGCGCTCGCGCGAGTTCGCACTGCCCGAGCTCGCGGCCGCGGATCGTCTTTCGTACGTGAAGTACACCGTCAAGCGCGACCAGTGGCTCAAGTCCAACTTGAAGCGTCTCGGCTACAAGGACCTTGATTCCTCGGCCGAGGACCAGGACTGACATTCGGAGCCGCCCATGACGCTCAAGGTCAAGCGCATCCATCCCGACGCCGTCCTCCCCGCCTACGCCCACGAGGGCGATGCGGGGATGGATGTCAGGAGCGTAGCCGACATGACCATCCCGGCCGGCGGACGTGCCCTTGTTCCGACTGGGCTTGTCTTCATGCTGCCGCCCGGATGGGAGGCTCAGGTCCGTCCGAGGTCCGGCCTTGCGCTGAAGTCAGGCGTCACGGTGCTCAATACTCCCGGGACTGTCGATTCGGGCTACCGGGGCGAAGTGGGCGTGATACTCTTCAATACTTCGTCCGCCGAGTTCCACGTAGGCAAGGGGGACCGGATTGCCCAGGTCGTCGTTGCGCCGACAACTCGCGCAGAGATCGTCGAGACGGATTCCATAGACGAGACGGATCGCGGATCGGGCGGTTTCGGGTCCACGGGGAGGGCGTGAAATGGTTTTGAAGGTTTGCAAATACGGCGAAAAGGTCCTCCGCGAGAAGGCGAAGCCCGTGCAGTTCGTGTCCGACGAGCTCAGGAAGCTGGCGGACGACATGGTCGACACGATGCACAAGGCGCGCGGCGTCGGCCTTGCGGCGGAGCAGGTCGGTCACACCGAGAGGATGTGCGTCATAGACATTCCATCTGGTTGCGACAACGAGGAGGACGAGCTTTTCAACGCGCCCGTCCAGATGCCGCTCAAGCTTTTCAATCCGGAGATCATTGCGCAGGAGGGGTCTCAGCGCGAGAAGGAGGGCTGCTTGAGCTTTCCAGGCGTCGGCGGCTCCATAACGCGGGCTCATCAGGTCACGTGCCAGTACCTGGACGAGGAGAACCGTCCGCAGGTCATCACCGTGCGGGGGTTCCTTGCGCGCGCGGTACAGCACGAGCTCGACCACCTGAATGGAATCCTATATGTCGACCACATGTCGGCAGTGGAGCGACTCGCCCTCGCCGCGAAGCTGAAGCGCCTAGCGAAGGAAAACGGGGGCGTTCGCTGACAGCGGCCAAAAAAAAGAACCGCAGCTGGTGCTGCGGTTCTTTTTCCCCTTTTGAACAACCGTCTTACTTGACCGTAACGACGGAGTTGAACGTACCCTGGTCGTTCTGGACCGAGTTGACGTTCTCGGGATCGGCGCACCAGGTACCGTCGATGACGAACTTGTACTGGTACTCGCCGGGTACGAGGTTGATCGTGGCGGCGTAGACGCCGTCCTTGGCCTTGTACGCCATCTTCTTGGCGGTGGGATCCCACTTGTTGAACTCGCCAGCAACGTAGACGGCCTTGCCCTTTTCGGCATGGACCGTGAACGTAACGGCCTTGGCGACCGGCTTGGAGGCTGCCTTGGCGACAGCGGGCTTGGCCGTCTTCTTCGCGACAACCGTCTTGGCGGCGCCGCACTTCTTCGTTGCACTGATCTTCATTGACCCTTTGTTTCCTTTGTTTTTCGCTTACGCACCTGGAAGTCGCCTTCCTTAGCGTGAACGGGCGTATAGTATCTCACTTTTTCCGCAAAAGTCAATGTTTTTCGTACAGAATTTTTGATATAATTTCTCTCGCCATGAAAGATGAAGTAAAAGACAGGATGTATATGGGGTTCACGGTGGTGATCGTGCTCCTTCTGCTTGCGGGGGGGCTCGTCAAGTTCGCCCCCCGTTTCAGGCAGTACTTGCAGCTGAAGGAGCAGGACGCGGCGCGCGAAATGAAGATACGCGACATAGAGCGCCGCACCGCCGAGACGATCGAGATGGAGCGGCGGTTCAATACGGACGTCGAATCCGTCGAGGCCGTCGCCCGCGAGAACCACCGCTACAGTCCGCGCGAAACCGTGTACATATTCGAGGACGACGGGAAGTCCAAGGCGACGAGGTGATGGGCGGATTCCTTCGATTCATCGTCGGTCTCGTCCTGCTCCCGGCCTGCTGGGCCGCGGGGCGCACCATCGTGTCCGTCGCCTCGGCTGGCGCGACCCTGACGGCGGGTCCGCTCTCCTTCCTCGCCGGCATCGTCGCATTCGCCGCGCTGTGGATCTTCATGCCGCATCCGGTGAAGACGTACGTCCTGGGCCACGAGCTCACGCATGCCCTCTGGGGGCTCATGTTCGGCGCGGTGCCGTCGAAGCTGCGCGTGCGCGAATCCGGCGGGAGCGTCAACCTCACGAAGTCGAACCTCCTCATCACGCTCGCACCGTACTTCTTCCCGTTCTACACCTTCCTTGTCCTCGTGGCGGCCGCGGCGACGGCGTTCTTCGTCCGTCCGCTCCCGTGCCTGCCGGCCTGGCTCTTCGCAATCGGCTTCACATGGGCGTTCCACGTCCTCTTCACCCTCCAGTCGCTCGCCCAGACGCAGCCCGACGTGACGCTGTACGGGCGGCTCTTCTCCTGGACATTCATCTTCCTTGCGAACGCCCTCGCAATCGTCCTCCTCCTCGCCCCCGCGACGGGGTACGGCTACGGCGGTTTGTGGCGGACGTTCCACGCGAACGTCTCGGGGACGTACGCGTTCGTCTACGGAATCTTCACATACATCGCCGGCCTCCTCCGCCCGGGCGCCGGCAAATAAGGAGCACTGGAGAGACATGTACCCTCAACTCATACCTGGACTTCCGCTTCAGACCTTCGGCGCCTGCATCGCCGTCGGCATACTCCTGGCGTGGAAGCTCGTGGAACGGCTGTGGAAGGGGCCGGACCTAAACACCCTCGTATTCCTTCTCGTGACGGCCGGCATAGCGGGCGCGCGCATCGCGCACGTCGTCGAGTACTGGCATGCGGACGGCTTCGACCAGCACTTCCTGCGCGTGTTCGCCGTGTGGAGCGGGGGGCTCGTCTTCTACGGCGGACTCCTCGCGGCGTTCGTCGTCCTGGCCGTGTGGTGCTTCGTGAAGCGTCCGGACGTACTCGGCCTTGCGGACGTCCTGGCCGTCGGCGTGCCGCTCGGACACGCCTTCGGACGGATCGGGTGCTTCTGCTACGGGTGCTGCTGGGGGAAGGTCTCCGATTCGGCGATTGCCGTCGCCTTCCCCGCGCACTCCCCCGTGTGGTACTCGCAGGTCGCGTCCGGCCTCATAGCCAAGTCGGCTCCGCATACGCTACCGGTCCTTCCGACGCAGCTCATCGAGGCGTCCGCGCTCCTCGTCCTCTTCGCCGTGCTGTTCCTCCTCTACCGCCGCTTCCGCGCGTACACGGCGGCGACGTACTGCATCGGCTACGGCGTGCTGAGGTTCTTCGTCGAGTTCCTCAGGGACGACGAGCGTCCGGTGTGGGGCTCGCTGTCCAGCGCCCAGAACTTTTCGATACTGCTCGTCGCCGTCGGCGTCGCGCTCCTAGTGTGGTCCTTGAAGAGAAATGGCGAACATACATCTGATAATCGGTGAGGACGACTACCTCGTCTCTGAAACCGCGAAGAAACTGACCGGGGACGGCACGGGCCTCGAGGTCGTCGACTCGAACATGGCGACGAACGCCGAACTGCAGCTGAAGGACCTCGTGGAGGTCGACTCTAGCTTCTCCACGCCGCCGTTCCTCGACCCCGTCAAGACAACGTGGTGGAAGAACGTCAAGTTCCTCCCGCAGAGCGGAAAGGGAGGTCCCTCGGAGGATGTGAAGGAGGGCCTTGAGAAGTTCGCCCGCAAGCTCGCGTCCCTGCCGCCTTCCGACAACCAGAAGCTCATCATATCGGGTCCGAAGCTCCTGATGTCGTCCATCTTCGCGAAGACCCTGAAGCCCGTCGCCGAATTCGCCGTGTTCGCGTCCGGCAAGCCCTGGGAGCGCGCCAGGGAGGCCGTGGACCGCGTCCGGGAGCTGGCGGCGGACATGAACCTCAAGTTCGACCGCGGGGCCGCGGAGCTCTTCGTGGCGCGCGTGGGGACCGATTCCAGGTCGCTCATCAGCGAACTCGGCAAGATGCGCGACTACCTCGGTCCCGAGGAGCACGTGGTGACGGAGGCGGCGATAGGCGATGTCACGTCGCAGGGCGTGGGCGTGGAGCCGGAGGTGTGGTCCGTGACGGACGCCGTGGGCGAGCGCAACCTGGCGAAGGCGATGGACGCGCTGAAGCGCTTCGAGGGGGGGGCGGGCTTCGCGGTTTTCATGACGACCGTCCTGGAGAAGTTCTTCCGCCAGCTGGTGGAGCTCGCGGACGCGCAGGAGAAGGGGTGCCTCGACAAGGCGACGGAGGGGATGGCGCCGTTCGCCGTCCGCAAGAACACGCAATTCCTCCGCAACTGGACGCTGCGCGAGCTGCGCGTTGCGCGCGCGCGGCTGCTCATGATGCGCGAAAGGGCGGTCTCGTCGGGGGCGAGCGTGGACGTCCTCTTGATTTCGGAGATAGTCAGGATATGCCGCCGCCAGGCGGCGGGGGGAGGGCGTCGATGAGCCATGAATTCATGAACCTGGAGTCCGCGGCCGCGCACGTGCACGTGGACGGGAACGAGCTCAAGCACGCCGCCCAGCGCGGCGAGATAGAGTCCCAGAAGCGCGGGGACGAATACTGGTTCGAGCACCGCGTCCTCGACGAGTGGGCGCAGCGGAACCTACTTGCGTCGTCCGCCAAGGAGGTCGGCGCGGCCCACAGGGAGATGTCCGACCAGTTTCGCCGCAAGACGAACTCGGACTTCTCGATTGCGGACCTCTTCCGTCCGGACGGCATAACGCTCGACCTGAAGGCGAAGGCCAAGGCGGGGGCGATCCGCGACATGACGGACCTCGCGATCTCGACCGGACTCGTCTACGACGACGAGGGGCTCTACGCGGAGCTCGTCGCGCGAGAGGAAGCCGCCCCCACGGCAGTCGGCATGGGCGCGGCGTTCCTGCATCCTCGCTACCACGACCCCTACTTCTTCGAGGAGTCCTTCATCGCGTACGGACGCTCCAGCCGCGGCGTCTTCTTCGGCGGACCGGACGGCGAGGCGACGCGCCACTTCTTCCTCATCGGCTCCACGGACCACGAGAAGCACCTCCACATCCTTGCGCGCCTCGCCGTCCTGGCGCACGGAACCGACCTCCTGGAACGCCTTGCCGCGGCCGAGGACGCGGTTTCCGTCATCTCCGCCGTCCGTTCCTGCGAGGAAGTCTATCTCAAGTGAATCGGTTTTGCAATTTCTGATTCAGAGATTACTGTGAAAATCCACCGCCCCCACTCCCTCACTCCCTCTTCGCAAAAATGTTTTTAACACGGAGACACAGAGCCAAAGAGGCTGCTGGACGGAACAACGTATCACGTAATAGGCAATGACGCAAGCCAAAGCGCTGCGCCACGTCCAGACGATGTTTCTCTTAATCCAAGAGCGACAAGTTCTGAAATCAGGCAACATCAACGTGACGAAAATGGTTTTCAAGGCGCAGACGGGCAAGACGATGACCAAGTGGCACTAAGGCGCGAATTGAAAGGCGGCTCGGCGGGCTTACGCCGATTTGCATTGGTCGGACTGGCGGGGATCGGACCCGCGACCCCAACATTAAAAGTGTCGTGCTCTACCAACTGAGCTACAGTCCGAGGTCGATGGCGTATTATATCAAATCCATGCGTTTGGTACAAGGGGGTATGTCGGTGTGTTTGACTTTTTTCACAAATTTTCACGACTTCCTCCAAACGGGGGAGAAAATATGCTATAATAAATAACATGATAACAATGATAATAGCTATCGCCGTTGCATGCGGCGGTTTTGCCGCACTTCACTTTGCGGTGGGTGTCGGTGTCGGTTGGAGCATCGCCTTCGGCGTGCTTCTGTTTGTCGCGTTCCAGGTCTGCTTCGGGATTTTCCTCAGGAAGCGCATGACGGCGGAGATGCAAGGCGTCCAGGCCATCCTTGTAGACGGTCAGAAGAGGCTGCAGGAGAAGATGCAGCGCTGGCAGATACGTCCGCCTGGCAGCATTCAGGCCGCGCAGAAGGAGATCGCCGACGACACGCGCACATTCGTGCGCGAGGCACTGGCGAAGACTGAGTGCCTGCGCAAGTTCCGCCTCTGGGTGCCGATGATCGACCGCCAGATGGCGACCGCGCAGTTGCAGCTCAACTGGATGATCAAGGATTTCAAGCGCGTCGACGAGCTTTTGCCCAAGGTCCTGCTGGCCGATCCCACGCTGGTTGCGATGAAGATGGCTCGACAGCAGATGCTTGATGCGAACATCGAGGATATACGCAAGACATACGAGAAGGGGGTCAGGCGCCTCAGGTACAACCAGAACGTGCTCCTGGCGGCGTGCTTCTCTTGGATACTCGTCAAGCGCGGTGACGTGGACGGCGCGTTCAAGGTGCTCACCGAGGCGTTGAAGAACAGCGACAACGCGACCTTGAAGCAGAACCACGAGCACCTTATGAACAACCGCGTCGCCCATTTCAGCAATTCCGGGCTGGGAGACCAGTGGTATCAGCTGATGCTTGAGGAGCCGCGCATGCGGACCCAGCGTCAGAGGTCAGTGTACAGGTAGAGGGGGCGTCATGGGGGTGAGAAAGGCAGTTGTGCTGGCGGCGGGTCTCGGTACGAGGCTCCGTCCGCTCACATGCGCCGTTCCCAAGCCGCTGCTCCCGGTCTGGGGCGAGCCCATCCTCGCGCGCACCGTTGCGATGCTGCGCGGATGGGGCGTTGACGACATCGTTGTCAACTGCCACTACCTCCACGGGCAGGTAGAGGCGTGGTGTGCGGCGAACGGGTGCCGTGCGAGCTACGAGCCGGAGATACTTGGGACGGGAGGGGTGCTCAATCCGCTTCGCGAATGGATCGGCGGCGAGGACTTCTATCTTGTGAATGCGGATGTCGTGGTGGACGGCGTGGATGAGTGTCCGTTTTCAGACGAGGCCTTCAAGACGCGCATGGGCGGCGTTGACGTCATCGCCAGCGCGCTGGTGAGCGAGGAGGGGCCGAGGACGATCGAGATCGAGCCCGAGGCGAAGCTGGTCACATGCTGGAAGAGCCCCGACCCGGGCTGGGACGGGACCTTCACCTACTGCGGCATCGCGCGTTTGAAGTCCGCAATCCTCGACTACGTAAAGCCGGCGGGCTTCTCGACGATCGTCGAAGCCTACGAGAAGGCGATGATGGACGGCCGGTTCGTCCGCGCAGTCGAGGTCGACGGGCTTCGCTGGACCGATGCGGGGACGGTTGAGAGCTACATTGACCTGAACAGGACCGGGGACGACAACGCGTTCGCCGAAATACCGCAGTTGAAGTCCGCGCTCGGGGAGGACCCGCAGGACGGGATAGAGTTCCTCGGCGCGCGCGGCAGCGACAGGTGCTTCTTCCGGTCGGGGAACAAGATCGTCATCGTATACGACGACGAGAGGCGCGGCGAGAACGCGAAGTACGCGACCGAGGCGCGCTGGCTGAAGGAGCGCGGGATTTCCGTTCCGGAGGTGCTTGCGGACCTTCCGGGGCTCAAGACCGTCGTGATGGAGTTCGCGGGCGCGACGGACCTGCGGCACCGGATTGCGCAGAAGGGGGCGTCGGTGCTTGTCACCTACGCGTCGGTCGTGGAGGAGCTTGCGAAGTTCCACCAGCTCGATGCATCGGGCCTCGACCTTGAGCCGGCGTTCGGCCCGGAGCTTTGGAAGTGGGAGCGTGAGCTTTTCCGGGAGCACTGTCTTGCGACTCGCTTCATGCGTCCGATGAGCCCGGCGGTGGAGACCGAGCTCGAGGACGTTGCGAAGCGGCTAGAAAGAGAGCCCAGGGCGCTCGTCCACCGCGACTTCCAGTCGACGAACATCCTCTTCAGGAACGACAAGCCGAGCATAATCGACTTCCAGGGCATGAGGCTCGGTCCGGCGGTGTACGACCTCGCCTCGCTCCTGTACGATCCGTACGTCTCGCTGACGGAGGGGGACAGGCGGGCGCTCGCGACGCTCTACGCGAAGCGGACGGGGCGTGGCGACATCCCCGAGGTACTGCCGTTCGCTGCGGTCCAGAGGCTCGTCCAGGCGCTCGGTGCATACGGCAGGCTCGCGTCCGTGGGGCAGCCCGGCTTCCTCGTCTACGTGCGACCGGCGCTGGAGAACCTCCTCTCCGCGGCGGACGAGGCGGGGCTGGACGCCGTCGGCGCGCTCGCCGAGGACCTGATCGCCGCGGAGGGCGCTTCGCACCACCACCATCACCACCACGACGAGGGCGGGGACGAGTCATGAAGGCCGTCCGCACATTCCTCAGCCGCATCAGAAAGTCCGGCGCAAGGCGTCCGGGCCTGGTGACGACTGTGGCGATGGGGCGGACGCGCAGTTTCGAGGCGTGGGACCTCGGCGACGACACCTACATATTCGAACAGGGAGTCTCCCACCACCTGGACGAGCATCCGAGCATCCTCCTGGTGGAGAAGTGCGACCTGCGCAGGCGCGCGAAGGGGCGCGTGATGACGATGACGACGGGGAACCACTCCGTGGCGGCGTTCCCGCTGCTGGACGGCCGCTTCTGGAAACTCTCGAGGCTGTCGTCGATGAAGCGCGGGGACGTTCTCATGCACGCGGTGCTGTGCGCGAACGTCGTCCAGGACAAGATTGAGATCTCGCAGCGCGACGTCCCGGCGAAGCGGCTGTTCAAGGCGGACGAGTGGCTGTTGGGGTCCGCCGGCTTCGCCCTGCAGGACATCGTGATGGGCGAGCGGACGGACGCGACGCTGGACCACTACAGGCGGCTCGGGCAGGAGTGGCGCGTAAAGCAGCTCGCCTGGAGCGAGAACGAGATGCGCGTCGCGCTCGCGGCGTCCAAGAAGAGGATTTCGTCGAAGGTCACGTACTACCACTCCATGAAGGGCGTCCACTTTCTCTCCTTTTCGGAGTTCGAGCGGTTCGTCGCATTGGCGAAGACGGAGCCGCAGGAGTTCGTGAAGGCGCTCAGGGAGATGGTCAGCGTCTACGAGGGCAACCAGTACTCCTTCATGCGCATGCCGAAGCACCGCGGACACCACGAGATCGAGCTGTTCGGGCTCCAGCGCGGCGTGGCGATGGAGCGCATCGTGCCGGAGCTCGAGAAGCTGATGGAGGCGATCGCGCTCGGACGCGTTGACGAGGCGGAGATGGCGAGGCGGGCGGAGGCGGTGAAGTCGCTCTACTCGTCGCTCCTGGCGCGCACGGAGCTTGCGGACGAGAAGTCGAGGGCCTTCGTGGAGAACATCTACATGCACATAACGGGCGAGATCTACTCGGTCGCGGGCGAGGGCTCGACGCCGGCCTTCGACGACAGGCGCACGGCGCTGCCGGGCGCGACGTTCGTCGACGGGCGCCCGGTGTTCCATCCCGGCTCGGACGACCGCAGCGAGGTGCTCCTCTCGAACATCCGCAGCCTCATGAGCAAGGACGAGCGGGTCGAGTACGCGAACGTATACGAATTGAGGACGCCCGAGGACGACGCGCCGCTGGGCAGGGGGAAGACGCGGGAAATCGTATTCAAGACGAACCGCAGCCCCGTCGAGGTGAGCAAGATAGAGAAGCGCCTTTCGATGGCGAGGAACGGCTATGCGAGCTATATGCTTGCGCGCATAGAGGCGTTCAAGGCGCTCGGCGTCGCGCTTAGCGAGTACCGAATCCTGCGCCGCCGCGCGCACAAGGGCAAGCAGCCGCTCGACTACTACATCCGCGACAGGCTCGAGGGCGAGCCGATGGACTCCATTCCCGCCAACTACTTCTGCAGCGTCGACGACGCGACCTACGAGGAGAAGGAGGTCGTCCTCGCGCTCGCACAGCTCATGGGCGATGCCGCTGCGCAGAACATGGCGATGAAGAAGTTCGACCCGAAGACTAACACTCCGCTCTACGGCGTCGGAAAGGAGATATACGCCTTCGAGTACGACATCATCGCCGGACGCGTGGTGCCGAAGTCGGTGGCGACATGCTCCGTCCGAGGCAGCTTCGGCTGGCCCGACCTCTCGTACACGGACGAGAACCTGTTCAGGATCGCGACGTTCTACCTCGCCTACTTCGCGCACGCGCTCAAGATATTCCAGAAGCGCCACAAGGTGACGATGGCGGAGGTCGCGGACAGGTTCATGGAGGGTTTCGAGTACAGGACGCACGCGATGGAGTGGAGGCTCTCGGTGCTCCGCGACCAGTTCGAGGAGTTCCATCCCGGGCTTCGGCGCACATACGGGTTTGAGCGCAAGTGGAGATTCGTGCTCTGGTCCCTGGAGCGTCAGGAGAGGCGTCTGTCGATCCTCCGCAAGATGTTCTTCAAGAAAGTCGAAATAGAGGAGAAGAATGAAGACGTACGGAATAATCCCGAGTAGGTTCGGCTCCAGCCGCTTCCCCGGGAAGCCGCTCGCGGTTCTCGCGGGCAAGCCGCTTGTGGCGTGGGTCGTCGAGGCCGTCAAGAGGGCGAAGACGCTGGACGAGGTGCTGGTCGCGACGGACGACGAGAGGATCGCGGACGCGGTGCGCGCCTGCGGCGGAACGGCCGTGATGACGCCGTCCTCGCTGCCCTCCGGAACGGACCGCATCGCGTGCGCCGCGCGCATACACTGCGCGGAGGGCGGAAGGGGGCTCTCCGATTTCGCGGACGACGACATCCTTGTGAACATCCAGGGCGACGAACCGCTCATCGATCCGGTGCTCGTGGACGAGCTCGCCATGAAGCTGAGAATGAACGACAAGTGGGACATGGCGACTGCCGTCACCCCGATAAGGCGGGCGTCCGACTTCGCGGCGAAGACAGTCGTGAAGGTGGTCCTCGACCGCGACGACGGCGCGCTCTACTTCTCCCGCGCGCCGATTCCGTGCGACAGGGACGGCGAGGCGGACCTTTCGAGCGGACTGTACGTGCGACACCTCGGCATCTACGCCTACCGCGGCGCCTTCCTGAAGCGCTACATAAAGGAGCCGCCGTGCGCCATCGAGAAGACTGAGAAGCTCGAGCAGCTCCGCGCTCTCTGGATGGGCGCGAGGATCGCCGTCGTCAAGACGGTGGACGAGGGCGTTGGGGTCGATACTCCCGAGGATGCAGAACGTGTCGCCGAGATTCTCGCACATCGCTCCGTTTGAGCGCAGGGCCATATTCCGCAGGGCGTTCGTCAACTCGCTCCCCGTCCTCATGGGGTACGTGACGATGGGCTTCGCCGCAGGCGTGCTCCTCTCCGTCAAGGGAGGCGTCCCGTTCGCCCCGCTCTGGTCCCTCGTCATATCGGCGACGGTCATATCCGGCACGATGAGCTTCGCGATCGTCCCCGCGCTCGCGCAGGGCGATTCGCTTCTCTCCGTCGCGCTCCTCACGCTCGGGATCAACTTCCGCTACGCCTTCTACGGCTTTTCGATGCTGGGCAGGTGGCGGAGCATCCCGCTCCTGCAGAAGTGGTTCCTCGTCCATTCGCTGGCGGACGAGATATACGCGCTCGACGTGGCATGCCGGATCAAGGACTCCGACAAGCACAGGTACTACTGCCTCTGGAACCACGCGCTGTGCGCGGCGTACTGGGTGCTCGGCTCAACGTCCGGCGCCGTCGCCGGCGCCGCGCTGCCGCTGCCGTCCAAGGGCATAGAGTTCGCCATGGTCGCGCTCTTCCTCGTTATCTTCACAGATCAGATGAAAGGATTCTTCCGTCATGCTTGAGAAGGCAGTCTACACCGCCGCCGTCGTCGCCGTCGCATGGGCGGTCACATTCGGACTGAGGTCGCTTCCGTTCCTCCTGTTCGCGGGACGCAGCAGGGATCTGCCGCCGTCCGTCGAACGGTTCGGCGCGTTCGTATCGCCGGTCATAATCGCGGGGCTCATCGTCTACTCCTACTCCGCGCTCGAGTGGCGCACCGCCTGGCCCTACCTCGCGGGCGCGCTCACGGTCGCTCTCCAGCTCTGGAAGGGGAATCCGCTTGCGAGCATCATCGCGGGGACAGCGCTCTACATGTCGCTCCTCGGCTTCTGCGGCTGCGCCACGTCCACCGTCGCCTACGAGCAGGACATCGCCCACCCGCTCCTTCACGTAACCAGGAACGGGATGAAGTTCATGGATGAATACGTGACGCCCGAGGAGGCGGTCCGCAGGCTGGAGAACGGGAAAGTCCCCAAGGACGTGACGATATACGTCCAGGTCGACGAGGACTTCGACGACCAGCGCGCACTCTGGGTCTTCAAGAACAACTACCTCTCCCGCGCGGGGTATACGAGGTCCGCATGGGTGCATAGGCGCCGTGCGGAAAGCGGGTCGGCGGACAAGGTGGACCGGAACCTCAACGAGCGCAAGATCCCTTTCGAGGGACGGACGATCAGGCAGGAGCCGGGCAAGCGGATCGTCCATACGCATCCCTCTGCAAATCCGTGAAGGCGAAGGACATGGAAAGCGAAGAGATCAAGAGACGCATAGAGCGTCTCAGGGCCGAGATCGAACTGAACGACCGCCTCTACTACGTGGAGGCGAAGCCGGCGATCGGCGATGCGGACTACGACGCGATGTACAACGAGCTTCTCGCGCTGGAGAAGGCCCATCCCGAGTTCTACGACCCCGCCTCGCCGACGCAGCGAGTCTCGGGCGAGCCGTTGGGGTCGTTCGCACAGGTGAGGCACGATCCGCCGATGCAGTCTCTGGACAAGACACATTCCAAGGGCGAACTCGTCGCCTTCGACGACTTCATCCGCAAGACGGTCGAGGGCTTCACATATCTCGTCGAGCCCAAGATCGACGGCGTGTCCATGTCGCTTCGCTACGAGAACCGCCGCCTCGTCCGCGCCGCGACGCGCGGCAACGGAATAGTCGGGGACGACGTGACGCAGAACGTGAGGACGATCAAGTCGGTCCCGCTTTCGCTCCCGGCCGACGCGCCGGATACGCTGGAGGTGCGCGGGGAGGTGTACATGACGAGGGACGGCTTCGCGGAACTGAACGCGCGGCTGGAGGAGTCAGGCGGCGAACCATTCGCGAACCCGCGCAACGCCTGCGCCGGCAGCCTCAAGCTGCTCGACCCCAAGGTCGTCGCAAAGCGTCCGCTCGACATCGTCGTATACAATTCCGGTGGCGTCGGGTGCGATTCCTTCGCGCGCCACTCCGAGATGATCGCCGCGTTCAAGCGGTGGGGCTTCCCCGTCGCGCCGTGGGCGAAGTCATGCAAGACTATCGACGAGGTGTTCGCCGCCATCGACGAACTGGGCGGCAGGCGGCACTCGTTCCGCTTCGAGATAGACGGCGCGGTCGTCAAGATCGACGAGCGAAGGTTCTACGGCGTACTCGGCGCGACGGCGCACGGTCCGAGATGGGCGCGCGCCTTCAAGTACGCGCCGGAGCGCGCCGAGACGGTGGTTGAGTCCATAACCGTGCAGATCGGCCGGACGGGCATCCTCACCCCCGTTGCGGAGCTCAGGCCCGTCGAGCTCGCCGGCAGCGTCATATCGCGCGCGACGCTCCACAATGCCGACCAGGTGGCCCGGCAGGACATCCGCATCGGCGACCACGTCTGGCTCGTCAAGGCGGGGGACGTCATCCCGGCGATCGATTCGTCCATCAAGGAGCGCCGCGACGGGACGGAGCGTGTGTTCGAGATGCCGACGACCTGCCCCGTGTGCGGCGGCGGCGTAGTGCGACTCGAAGGCGAGGTCGCCGTGCGTTGCGTGAACCCGGCGTGTCCAGCTCAGCTGCAGAGGCGGCTGGAGCACTTCGCCTCCAGGAACGCGCTTGACATAAAGGCGCTCGGGGGTCGGATCGCGGACGTCCTCGTGGAGAGGGGGCTTGTGCGCGATCCGCTGGACCTCTTCACGCTCGACTGGGACGTCCTCGCCGGGCTGGACGTCGGCGAGGAGGGCGTGCCACGCAAGTTCGGCAAGAACGCGAAGAACATGCGCGACGCCGTCGAGGCGGCGAGAGGGCTTCCGCTTGAGAGGTGGCTTTTCGCGGTGGGAATCCCCAACGTCGGCGTCACGGTCGCGAAGGACATCGCCGCGGAGCATGAACGGTTCTCCGATCTCGCCGGGAGCCCAGTCCTCAGGGAGGTCGTCGAGAACGACGCAAGGAAGGGCAGGAAGCGTAAGATACTGAAGATAAAGGTCGAGGCGGCGAGGGCGGTGCTGGCGTTCTTCGCAAGCCCCTACGGCGCAGGTTTCGCCGCGCGGATGAAGGAGCTGGGCATCGACCCTAAGCGCGCCGAGGCTGAGGCGGTGAGGACGGATGGGCCGCTTGCCGGGGCGGGATGCGTCCTTACGGGGACGCTCTCGCGTCCGCGCACGGAGTACGCGAAGATGATAGAGCTTGCGGGCGGAATCGTGCAGGGCGCGGTGACATCCAGGACGAAGTACCTGATTGCCGGTGCGAACGTCGGCGCGACGAAGACGGAGAAGGCGCGCGCCCTGGGAACGGAGGTCATCGACGAGGCACGCCTGCTGGAGCTGCTGGGCTCGTCCGCCAAGCCGCCGCCCGACGCGCCTGCGCCGTCCGCAGGGACCGCCGCCCCGGTCCAGGGCGAACTCTTCTAGCGGCCTTCCTCGTCGTTAAGCTTGACGAGAAGGCCGATGGTGGCGGTGTCGGTTCTCAGGATTCGCCTGCCGAGGGAGTGGCGGACAAATCCCTTCGACTCGAGAAGGGCGACCTCGTCGTCCGTCCATCCGCCCTCCGGCCCTATGGCCAGGAGAAGCCGCCCGCCGTCCCTCCCGTCGCCGGGCGCGGCAGTTGCGTCCCCCGCATAAGGGTGGGCTACGATTCGCCTTTTCGACGGGAAGACGGAGTCGAGTTCCTCGTTGACGAACTTCCTGAAGTTCCTGCGCGTCTCAATGACGGGCAGGGCTGTAGTGCCGCCTTGCATGAGTCCGTCGACGAGAAGCGGACGGTAGTTCTCCGGCTTCAGCAATGTGGCGCCCCAGAAGTCCTTCTCGACCTTCTTCGCCCCGACGAGGAATATGCGACCGACGCCCAGCGTCGCCAGCTGGGGGAGGAGCCTCTTCATGACGCGCGGACGCGGCGGGGCGAGCACGAGGTCCGCCCACGGCGGCAGGGCCTGCGCATTGTGGTCCACCTTGACGGTGATCGAATCGCCGTCCATCGCCGTTATGACGGAGGTGCCTATCGGACCGTCCACGACGCCCGTCTTGAGCGGCTGGCCTATCTCTCCGTGCAGGACCGTCCTGACGTGCTCCGCCCGAACGCCTCCGAAGACGGCGAAACCGTCACATATTTCCTCTTTTTCGAATAGAATTCTGTTCACGACTGTAGCTCCCGGTAAGTTTTTTATATTATATCAATTCTCCCCGTTGACTTCCAGCCCGAGAAATAGTATACTATTCAACGTTTTCCGCTTTGGAAGACTCCCGCACGTCGGAGCGTAGCGCAG
The DNA here is from genome assembly GCA_946610035.1 of uncultured Verrucomicrobiota bacterium. Classification (GTDB taxonomy): domain Bacteria; phylum Verrucomicrobiota; class Kiritimatiellia; order RFP12; family UBA1067; genus UBA1067. Next base: position 2,821 of record CAMOCC010000040.1, on the reverse strand, counting down.
CCTGGTAGCGCGTTTGCTTCGGGAGCAAAAGGCCGAGGGTTCAAATCCCTCCGCTCCGACCAATTTTTCGTGGTAAGTTTTCGCCGGATGTGATGCTTTTTGATATAATCTAACTGTTCCGCCGGGTGGAAGAACCCGCGAAGAATACAAAACCTAAAAAGGAGCACTTGAAGATGAACAGAAAGCTTACGATTATGCCGTGTCTCGACATGATCAACGGACGCGTCGTGAAGGGAGTGAATTTTGTGAACATCAAGGACGCCGGCGATCCCGTCGAGTGCTGCAGGGCGTACTGCGCGGCTGGGGCGGACGAGCTGGCGATGCTCGACATCACGGCAACCGTGGAAGGCCGCAAGACGATGCTCGAGGTGGTCCGAAAGGTCGCTGACGCCGTCACGGTGCCGTTCACGATGGGCGGAGGCATTTCGTCCGTCGCGGCCGCCGAGGAAGTGCTCAAGGCAGGCGCGAACAAGGTGTCCACTTCGTCCGCAGTCTTCCGCCATCCGGAGATGATCGGCGAAATGGTCAAGGAGCTCGGTGCCGACAAGGTGACGGTCGCGATTGACGTTGCGCAGAACGCCGCGATGCCGTCCGGCTACGAGGTGTTCATCGACGGCGGACGCACTGCGACCGGCAAGGATGCAATCGAGTGGGCGAAGCAGGTAAACGACTATGGCGTCGCCTGCATCCTGCCGACATCCAAGTCCACTGACGGCGTTCGCACGGGCTACGACCTGCCGCTCATCAGGAAGATCCGCGAGATTACGGACGCCTCCGTTGTTGCGTCCGGCGGCGCGGGTACGATGGTGCACTTCGCCGAAGCGGCCGAAGCCGGTGCCGATGTCCTTCTTGCCGCGTCGGTATTTCACTTCCACATGATCGGCATCCCGGAACTCAAGTCGTTCCTCGCCTCCCGCGGGCTTCCCGTCCGCCTCTGATTCCCGTCCGCCTCTGAAGGTAATCTCGACGGGCTCGTCATTCGCGGATCAAACCAGATAGAGCGCCGGCTCGACATCGGCGTCACATCGCACCATACAGAGGACGATGTGGTGGAATGGCTGGACAGGATTTTCAAACAAGCACCAAGTGCAAAGGAGAATGCAGAGGTCGAGGATGCCATAAACGCGGCACTCGATTGACATGATCATCCGGTTTTCAGACACATGATTAACGGAATTATAGAAGTTGGAGATCCGAGTTGGAGTTGGAGAGCGGAATGCAAAAGTCCCGTTGTCCCATCCCTCAATTCTGTAAATTCTGTAAATGCTGTGTCAAAAACAGAGGAGCGCATCCGCGCCGAGCTGGTGCGCATGGTGGAGGCGTTGTAAAAGATGATGGATCTGTCGAGAAAGGATTTCATGGCTGGAACGCTGGCGAGCGCTGCGGTACTCGTCGCGCCCAGAGCTCTTGCTAAAGCAAAAGGAGATAAGATGAAAAACGACATGAACAGGGTTGAACCTTCCGAATTCGTCGCGAGGCCGTTCGCGCAGTTCGACAAGGGATGGTTCCTCTTGACCGGCGGAGACTTCTCCGCAAAGTGGAACACGATGACCGTGAGCTGGGGATTCGCGGGGACGATGTGGGGCAAGCCCGTCGTCGCCGTCGTAGTGCGGCCTACGCGGTACACGCGCGAGTTCCTTGACGCACGGGCGGAGTTCACGCTCTCGGCGCTCCCGGAGAAATACAAGAAGGCGCTGACCATCTGCGGAACGAAAAGCGGACGCGACTGCGACAAGATGGCGCTCACAGGCCTCACGCCTGTCGCATCGGAAACGGTGAAGCCACCGACGTTCGAGGAGGCGAACCTCGTCCTAGAATGCCGGACGCTCTACCGCCAGCCGATGACGGAGGCATCGTTCATCGACCGCGCGCCTTTCGAGAAGTGGTACTCGTCCGCCGACGATCTACACATCGTGTACATCGCCGAGGTGCTGGCGGTGCGGCAGGCAAAATGCTGACATACAACAAGATCAACCAGTTGTATGCCCGGAGCCGGGAAATGGTATAATTGTCGGCGGTGAGACAGACAGAAAAGGAAAAAACATGACATCGTACAAACTCGTTATGCCGGGCGACCTCAACCACTATGGTTTCCTCTTCGGCGGCAAAATGCTGATGTGGGTCGACGAAATCGCGTGGATGGCCGTGAGCGGAGACTATCCCGGTTGCCACTTCGTCACGGTCGGTATGAGCGAGGTCACGTTCCACAAGAGCGTCCACCCGCAGTCGGTCCTTCGCTTCGAGACGACGAAGGCGCGCGTCGGACGCACGTCCGTCACATACCACGTCGAGGTTTTCCGCCGCCACATCGAGTCGAGCGAGGAGACCGGCGTCTTCACGACGGACATCACCTTCGTCAGAATCGGAGCGGAAGGTGCGAAGATGCCGATTGAGGAGGGGGTAGACACATGATTAACAGAATTTGCAGAATTATGGAAGTTGGAGATCCGAGTTGGAGTTGGTGGGCGGAATGCAAAAGTCCTGTTGTCCCATCCCTCAATTCTGTAAATTCTGTTAATGGTGTGTCTAAAACAGAGGAGCGCACCCGCGCCGAGCTGGTGAGGATGGTGAAGGCGTTGTAATAAAAGCAAGGAAGGGAAAATGGGCATGAAGGCAGTAGTGCTATCAATAGTTGCGGCATTGGCCGCTTCGAGTTCTGTAGGTTCAGAGACGATAAAGCTTCCGGCTCCCGACGGGGATTCGGGCGTCACCGTCATGCAGGCGCTGAAGGCCCGCCGCTCGGAGCGGACGTTCGCGGACAAAGAGCTCTCCCCCGAGCTGCTTTCGGGCGTCCTGTGGGCGGCCAACGGATTCAACCGCC
>CAMOCC010000039.1 GCA_946610035.1 uncultured Verrucomicrobiota bacterium | reverse complement strand
CCGCCGCACCGGCGGGTCGGGGCTTGCGCTTGAGGTCAAGGCCACGGCGAAGGGGCTTGTCGGCTCGTCGCTGAAGCTGCCGATGGAGTAAAATGAAAGGAAATTGAAGAATGAGCAAGTTGAATCTCGGAGTCCTGGGATCTGGTGCCGGATCGAACATGCAGTCGATTGTCGATGCGATTGCGGCGGGGACGCTTGACGCGGAGGTGAAGCTCGTCCTTGCGGACTTCCCGGACGCGAAGATACTAGAGAGGGCGAAGCGGCACGGGATTCCCTGCCGGTACCTCGACTGCGCGCCGTGGAAGACGAAGCTGGAGGGTCCGGCCGAGGACCGCTGCATAGAGCTTCTCAAGGACGCCGGAGTCGACACGGTCGTCCTCGCCGGGTTCATGCGCATCGTGAAGCCCAAGCTGCTCGCGGCGTTTCCGAACAGGGTGGTGAACATACATCCGGCGCTCCTTCCCGCGTTCCCCGGCGTCCACAGCTGGACGCAGGCGTTGGACTACGGTTGCAAGGTCGCGGGCGTCACGGTCCATTTCGTCGACGCAGGGACGGATTCGGGCCCCATCCTCGTCCAGAGGGCGGTGCCCGTCCTTGAGGACGACACTCCCGAGACGCTGCATGCGCGAATCCAGGTGCAGGAGCACATCGCCTATCCCGAGGCGCTGAACATCATCGCGTCCGGACGCTACAGGATCGAGGGGCGGCGCGTCAGGATCGGCTGACGCCAGGCCCCTCCTTGCGAGATTGCAGGTCGCTGCGCGAATTGCAATGTTTCCGTTGCGTCCGTGGCGACGCGCGCAAGTGGATAATCGTGTATAATGTCCTCCGAATGCGGGGCAATGGAGTCCCGCGCGAAAAGGAGGATGGATACATGAGGGGATTGGTTCTTGCAGGGGCCGTCGCGGTCGCGTTTGCGGCGGCGGGGCAGATTGTGGAGCGGCCGCGTCCTGCGGGATGGGAGAGGCTTGTTCCAGGCGGACGCTTCATGGACCGCTTCGAGCCGTCCGAGGCGATTGGTCCGCTCGTGTCCGACTGCTGGGGTGCGGACGGGGTTAAGCCGCGCGACGTCAAGAACGGCATAGAGGACGCGAAGTACTCCTACTGGGGCGGACGCATCCGCAAGGACGAGAAGGGCAGGTACCACCTCTTCGTCGCCAGATGGCTCGAGAGCCAGCCGAAGGGTCACATGTACTGGCCGAAGTCCGACGTCTGCCATGCCGTGGCGGACCGCATGGAGGGTCCGTTCACCCCGCTCGGCGACATCGGCCCCGGACACAACCCCGAGGCGTTCCGCTGCGCGGACGGCAGCTGGTGCGTCTATGTCATCGGCGGATGCTATCGCGCCCCGTCGCTTGACGGACCCTGGACGCGCGGGGCGCTTGGACTCGTCGGCACGGACGGCAAGCCGTGCGGGGACGAGACGAACTTCACCTTCGCCGAACGCGAGGACGGGAGCGTGCTCGCCGTGAGCCGCAACGGGTACGTATGGATCAGCCCGGACGGCATCCAGCCGTTCGTCAAGCAGTCCGACAAGTCCATATACCCGGCGGTCAGGGTCACGACGTTCGAGGACCCCGTCGTGTGGAAGGACCACGTCCAGTACAACGTCGTCGTCAACGACTGGAAGGGTCGCGTCGCGTGGCACATCGTCTCGCGCGACGGCGTGGAGTGGGAGACCCGTCCGGGCGAGGCGTACACACCCGGGATAGCCGTGGTGAAGACGGCGGACGGCGCGGCGGTGACAAACAACTGGTTCAAGTACGAGCGCATGCGCGTCTTCCAGGACGAGAGGGGGCGGGCCGTCCAGGCGAACTTCGCCGTCATCGACTGGAACAAGTGGGAGGACAAGGGGGGCGACATCCACAGCTCGAAGAACATAACGATTCCGCTCAATCCCGGCCGCGTAGCGGAGGTCCTTCCGAGGAAGCGCCAGGGGCATCTGTGGCAGATACGCATCAAGGCGGAGCGCGGGTTCGATCCGGTCAGGGACGTCGACCTCGATTCACTCCGCTTCGGAGCGCCGGACATCGTCGCCTACGGCGGGGGGATAGGTCCGTGCGGACACTCCGTCGCCAAGGGCGATCTCGTAGTGGAGTTCCCCGACGTGAAGCTCCAAGGCGACTTCGCCAAGATCATCGGACGGGAGACGAACGGCCGGCTCCTTTTCTGCGACATCGCACTGGAGAACTGAAGATGGACAACTCCACGCCAATCATATTCGGTACGAGCTGCCTCGGCAACCTATACCGCGTCGTCCCCGAGGACACCAAGGTCGCCATTGCCGCGGAATGGTTCAAGGCGTACCCCCATCCCGTCGTCGACTCCGCCGGGAAGTACGGTGCGGGACTGTCCCTCGAGTGCATCGGCAGGGCCCTGCGCGCGCTGGGGAAGAGGCCGGGAGACATAACGATCGGAGTGAAGCTCGGCTGGAGGCGCAAGCCCCTGGCGACTCCCGAGCCGACGTTCGAGCCGGGCGCGTGGGCGGGGCTCGAGTGGGATGCGGAGCAGGACATCTCCTACGACGGAATCCTGCGCTGCTACGAGGAGGCGAAGGAACTCCTAGGCGGATATCCGGTCGACCTCGTGTCCGTCCACGACCCCGACGAGTACATGGCTGGCGGCGGGAGCAGGGAGGCGAGGCGGGCAGACATCATCGGGGCGTACGAGGCGCTATTCGAGCTGAAGCGCAGGGGGTGCGTAAAGGGCGTCGGCGTCGGCTCGAAGGACTGGACTGTCATACGCGACCTCTACGACGACGTGAAGCTCGACTGGGCGATGTTCGCCTGCGCGCCGACGGTCCTCGTGCATCCGCCGGAGCTCATGGACTTCATCGCCCGGCTGGCGGCGGACGGCGTCAGGGTCATAGACTCGGCCGTGTTCAACGGCGGGTTCCTGACGGGCGGGGACCTCTTCGACTACCGCCGGGCAGACCCGGTGGCGGACGCGGAGATCTTCGCGAGGAGGGATCGGTACCTCGCGCTGTGCGGGAAGTACGGCGTGGACCCCGCGTCCGCCGCAGTCGAGTACGCGCTGCGCATCCCGGGCGTCCGCCACGTCGCGCTCAACACGTCCAGGCCGGAGCGCGTCGCCTCGAACGCCGCGATGGGCGGCTACCGTTCGCCGTCCGCCTTCTGGGAGGAGTTCGAGCGCTAGAACGGGGCGTACACAACACCGCGTTGTTTTGGTATAATATTGCGCATTCGAGAATACAAGAAAGGATTCAAAGATGACAATCGACACCAAGTGCGTTCAGGGCGGATGGCAGCCGAAGCGCGGCGAGCCCCGTCAGCCGCCGATCACGGCCTCCACGACTTTCAGATACGAGACGACCCAGCAGATGGCGGACCTCTTCGACCTCAAGGCCTCCGGCTACTTCTACACGCGCCTCCAGAACCCGACGAACGACATCGTCGCCTCCAAGATCGCCGCGCTCGAAGGCGGCGTCGCCGCGATCCTCACAAGCTCCGGACAGGCGGCGTCCACATTCGCCATCCTCAACCTCGCGCAGGCGGGCGACCACGTCGTCGCGAGCGCGCAGATCTACGGCGGGACATACAACCTCTTCAACGTCTCGCTCAGGAAGCTCGGCATCGACTTCACGTTCGTCGACCCGGATGCGGACGGCGAGACGCTCGCCAAGGCGTTCAGGCCCAACACGAAGTGCGTCTTCGGCGAGACGGTCGCGAACCCCTCCGGCGCGGTCCTCGACATCGAGAAGTTCGCCAGGGTCGCGCATGCGCACGGCGTGCCGCTCATCGTCGACAACACGTTCCCGACGCCCGTCCTGTGCCGTCCGTTCGAGTTCGGGGCTGACATCGTAATGCACTCCACGACGAAGTACATGGACGGACACGCCGCGCAGGTCGGCGGCGTCATCGTCGACAGCGGCAACTTCGACTGGGAGAAGTACCCCGAGCGCTTCGCCGGACTCGTCGCGCCCGATCCGTCCTACCACGGCCTCAGCTACACGAAGACGTTCGGCAAGCAGGCGTACATCGTAAAGGCGACGGCCCAGCTCATGCGCGACTACGGCTCCATACCGAGTCCGTTCAACGCCTACATCCTCAATCTCGGGCTCGAGAGCCTCCACCTCCGCATCCGCCGCCACGCCGAGAACGCGCTTGCGGCCGCGAAGTACCTGAGGTCGCGTCCCGAGGTCGCGTGGGTCGAGTACGCCGGCCTCGAGGACTCGAAGTACAAGGCGCTCTGCGACAAGCAGTTCGACGGCGGGCTGCCGAGCGGCGTGCTCACCTTCGGCATCAAGGGCGGGCGCGACCGTTCGATCAAGTTCATGGACTCGCTTAAGATGATCGAGATCGTGACGCACGTCGCCGACGCGAGGAGCTGCGTCCTCCACCCCGCGTCCCACACCCACCGCCAGCTCACCGACGAACAGCTGCGCGAGGCGGGGATTCCGCCGGACCTCATCCGCTTCAGCTGCGGACTCGAGTCCGCCGAGGACATCATCGCCGACCTCGACCAGGCGTTCGCGGCGATTGCGGAGTAAGGTCCGTGTCCGACGGCTTCCCAGTCGAAGTGAGCGTTGTCGTCCCCTGCTACAGGGCGGGGAGGTGGCTTGCGCGCTTCGCGGAGAGCCTCAAGGCGCAGACGTACGCGGGGCGGTGGGAGGCGGTCTTCGTCGACGACGGTGATCCCGACGCCGCGACCGCGTACGCGGCCTTGGAGGGCGAGCCTCGTTTCCGGCTTGTCCACAGGCCGAACGGCGGCGTTTCGGCCGCCAGGAACACCGGGATCGAAAACGCGAAGGGGGAGATGCTCCTCTTCGCCGATCCGGACGACGAGCCGCGTCCCGACTGGATTGCGAACCTGGTCCGCGCCGTCGACGGCGTGGACTTCGCATGGGGCGGGTTCCTCATGCGGGACGGTGGCGGACGCATTGCGACGTTCATCCCGAAGGACGCGGATGCGGTGTACGAGGGGCCCGACGTCAGGCGCCGCGTATGGAGGGCCGTCTTCGGCTACCGCCTCCGGGACGTTCTCCTGCACCCGACGCGGACTGGGCTTTGGCGCGCGTGCGGAAGGGAGTTCGGGACGGTCTGGTGCCGCGCATTCCGCAGGAGCGTCATGGGAGATTTGCGCTTCGACGAGACGCTGCCTCTCAACGAGGATGCGATATTCCTGTCCGAGTATGCGCTGAGGGCGCGTACCATGCGAGTCGCCGGTGTTGCGGACTACGTGTACGAGGCCCGGCAGGACGGTGCGGCGTCCGTCGGCAACGGCGCCGGCAAGTCGCGCAACAAGTTCCTGCTCCGCGATGCGCGTGCACGGCTCGATCCGGGCAGGCGCCACTGGCGCGGCACGTTCCTCCTCAGCGCCCTGGAGGTTCTGCTCGATTCCGGTGCGAGGCAGGCCTGGCGGTACATCCGCGGACTCCCTGTAGATAACCTGTAGGCAACGGATAGATATTTGTAGATAGCGCGAACGGGCGCAAGCCGTCCATGTGTGGTATACTATCGGACATGGACGACATAAGGACACCGCCGAACAATGCCGAAGCCGAGAGGGCGGTACTCGGATCGATTTTGCTGGACACCACGGGACGCGGCGAGGACCGCGTCATGGACCTGTGCCTTACCAACGGCATCTCGCCCGATTCATTCTACGACCAGCGCAACAAGGCGATCTTCACCGCGATGCTCACGCTCAACAGGCTTGGCAGGCCGCTGGACGCGCTGGTGTTGATAGAGCTTCTGAGGAACGAGGGGAAGCTGGAGGCCGTGGGCGGCGTCGCCTACGTGCAGTCGCTCATCGACCAGACGCCGACGACGGCGCACGCCGAGCACTACATGGGGATCGTCCGCGAGAAGCACCTGCGCAGGGTGATGATCGACCGCGCGACGGACGTCGTCGCGAAGTGCTACGACGAGCGCGAGTACCCCGATCCGCAGGCTGTCCTGGGCGAGGCGGAGAAGTCCTTCCTCGAAATAGGCGTCCAGGGCGGCAGGACGATGTCGTGGTCCGCCGCGGTGGACGACAGCTTCAACAGGATCAACGCGATGTTCTCGTCGACGGGCGTCACCTTCGAGGGGCTTTCGACGGGGCTCAAGCACCTCGACGAGAAGCTCCAGGGGCTGAAGAACGCCGAAATGATCGTAATCGCGGCGCGTCCGTCCGTCGGCAAGACGTCCCTTGCGATGAACATCGCGGAGAGCGCCGCGCTCGGGCAGATGCTGACGCTCGGCGGCGGGGGGTATCCGCCGGTGAAGGCGGACGGCGGCAAGCGCCATCCGGTGATGATCTTCTCCCTTGAAATGCCTGTTGAGGCGCTCACGAAGCGCATGGTCGCGGGGCGGGCCCACATCAACATGTGGCGGCTCAACAGGAACCTGTGTCCGAAGGACGAGAAGCAGCGCCTTATGGGGAACCTCTTCACGGCGGCCGGGGAGCTCAAGGACGCGCCGATATTCGTGGACGACTCGGCGGGGCTTGACATCATGGACCTCCGCGCCCGCGCGCGCCGCGCGAAGAAGCAGCACGGAATCGAGCTGATCGTCATCGACTACCTCCAGCTCTGCACCTGCCGCGAGGCGTCGCGCCAGGGGAGCCGCCAGATAGAGGTGAGCATGATTTCGCAGCAGGTGAAGGCGATGGCGAAGGAGCTGAAGATCCCGGTGATAGTCCTCTCGCAGCTCTCGCGCGCGAACGAGCAGCGCGGCGACAAGTACGAGAAGCCGAAGCTGTCGGACCTCCGCGACTCGGGCGCGATCGAGCAGGATGCGGACGTCGTGTTCCTCCTGCGGCGTCCGTCCAGGACGCCGACGGATCCGGACAGCGGCGACGAGCAGCTTGCGATCATCGACGTCGCGAAGAACCGCAACGGCGAAATCGGCGAGGTGAAGGTCAACTTCATCAAGGAGTACACGCGCTTCGAGGACCGTCCGCTTCCGGTCACGGAGCCCGAGGGCTTCCAGACGAGCGAGCCGCCGCCGCAGGGTCCGGTCTTCTCCCAGGACCCGCTGATGTAGTCCGGTCCGTTTGCGTTTTTTCGCGGCACCCCCTTGCGCTGAATCGTTTTTTTTTATATAATTCTCGTAAAGGCAAGGAGGTTAACCATGTTACAAAGCAAATCGACCGACAACACCGAGTCCCCTGCGCTCGAAACGCAGGATGCCGATTCGGCCGACATCCGTGATACGGACATCGTCTTCGACTGTCCCCACTGCGGGAAGAGTCTTGTCATAGACTACCGCGGGGCAGGGTTGCAGATCGACTGCTCTTCGTGCGGCGAGAGGGTCCTCGTCCCGATTCCCGACGGCATGCAGCTCACCGACCTCGACCTCGACGCGGGAGAAGTCCTCAAGCAGCTCTTCGCCACAAGGCGTAACTTCCAGAAGGCCGAGCTCCAGATCCAGGAGCTGAAGACGCGCCTCACACAGCTGCAGGAGACCCTCGGCGTTATGCAGAACGTGATTGCGGAAGGGCTGGCGAAGGATTGAACACGAAGTCTCTTTTCGTCAATACGCTGACGTTCATACGCGTCCCGCTGATCTTCCTCTGGCTCCTGCTGGCGCTCGTAGAGGAGTATGTCCCGTCAGTCGCGCTCATAGTCCTCGCGGGCGCGTCCATGTTCCTCGCCGGGATCACGGACGCGTTCGACGGGGCGCTCGCGCGCAGGTGGAACGTGGTGAGTCCCCTCGGCAAGATGGCGGACCCCCTGATGGACAAGGTGTTCTACGTCGTCGCCTTCCCGGCGCTCACGTGGATGATCCTCCACCAGGGCGACACGACCCACTCGCTTGTGATGCTGGCGTTCACGATGCTCTACATCCTGCGGGACCTGTGGGTCACGTTCCTGCGGTCGGTCGGGTCGCTCTACGGCGCGGACTGCGGCGCGATGTGGCTCGGAAAGGTGCGCACGGCGCTCTCGTTCCCCGCCGCGGGCCTCGTCTACGCGTACCTCGTCTTCAACGACATGTCCCCGTTCGCGGCCTGGAAGGGCGGAATGCTTGCGATTTGCTACGGTGCGGAGGCGTTTCTGATACTCCTCAACCTCGTCAGCTTCGTGACCTACACCCGCGCCTACATGCCATATTTGAAAAAGGCACTTGAACATCGGTGAGAAATTTGAGATAATATCAGCATCATCAACAAAATCCCAAAAGGAAAAACAAGGGGTAATAAAATGAAGAAAATGAATAAAGGTTTCACGCTCGTCGAGCTGCTCGTCGTAATCGGCATTCTCGGCATTCTCATGGGTACGCTCTACCCCGCCATCTCCTCGGCGATGACGAAGGTCAACATGAACACCGTCGCCATGAACGGGCGCAAGATCGTGCAGGGCATCATCGCGGGCAACACCGAGCGCTCCGGCAAGGGCAAGGAGACGCTCTGGCCCCACAACGACGAGAACGACGGCAAGACGAAGGATGCTGACGACATCGCCGGCATGACCTTCGGCACGTCGACCGAGTACTTCAAGGAGCTCTTCGACATCCAGCACCAGACGAGCTCCGACGAGTGGATGCCCTACATCGAAGGCTACGAGGCCAACTGGCTCGCCGGCGCAGGCGTCCCGCCCGCGCAGCCCGGCCAGCTCAACGCCGAGAACAACGCCTGGACAGTCGTCTCGGGCTTGACGGGCGAGATGGGCGACTTCATCCCCGTCATGGTCTCCCGCAACGCGGCGACGTCCGAGTTCGCGAAGAGCGGCCAGAACGACATGTCCACCCAGACGACCCGCATCAAGCTCGGCGAGACCTATCCCCAGCCCTTCGGCAAGAACGGTTGCGTCATCGTCTACAAGGGCGGCGCGGCGCAGTCCTTCAAGGCGCGCGACTGCCGTCTGAAGGACATCTACAACTCGAACAGCTTCAGCATCCCCGACAAGATCACGCTGAAGTACATCGAGCCCTAACGGATGACCGTTCGGGTCGCGATAGACCTGTCGCTCGACAAGCTGTTCACCTACGCGGTGCCTGTCGAGCTCGAGAAGAAGCTGGCCGTCGGCCAGCTTCTTCTTGTTCCGTTCGGCCATCGCGAAGCCCGCGGCTTTGCGATGGAGTTAGGGTCAAATAGGGTCGGATTAGGGTCGGATAGGGTCGGTTTAGAATCGACCCTAACTGACCCTAATCAGACCCTAAAAGACCCTAAAACCCTCCCCTACCGCCTCAAGCCGGTGAAGGCGATAGTCGATGAAACGCCGTTTTTTTCGCCGGAACTCCTGCGGCTAGTGCGCCAGATAGCCGCCTACACTGCCTCGCCCATAGAGTCCGTCCTCCGCGCGGCCGTACCCTCCGCCGTCCTCAGGCCCGGCGCCCGGGCGCGCGAGCTCATCTTCGTGGAACCCGCGCTCGCCCCGGCGGACTCATCCGTCACCAAGCACCAGCAGTGGCTCTACGACCAGATCGTCCGCCTCGGTGGCGGCTGGCTGCAGCAGCTGTGCAAGGAGCTGAAGACCACCCCCGCGACGCTGCGCGAACTCGGGCGCAAGGGCCTCGTGAGCGTCGCGCCGCGCGCGAAGAGGCGCGACCCCCTCACGGGACGTCGTGTGCTCCCGTCGAAGGCGCTTCCCCTCAATCCCGGACAGAAGGCCGCCCTCGATGCAATCCTAAGCCCTGCCTCCGCGCCGTCCCCGGACACTCCGCCGCGTCCGCTCCTCCTCCACGGCGTCACCGGCTCCGGGAAGACTGAGGTGTACCTCCAGGCGATTGCTGCGGAACTCGAGGCGGGACGCGGCGCGATCGTCATGGTCCCCGAGATCGCGCTCACCCCGCAGACCGTACAGCGTTTCGTCTCCCGCTTCGGGAACCGCATCGCGGTGCTTCATTCCTCGCTTTCGGACGGCGAGCGCTACGACGAGTGGCACAGGATAAGGAGCGGGGAGGCGAGGGTCGTCATCGGACCCCGCAGCGCAGTCTTCGCGCCGGTGAAGCGCCTGGGGCTCATCGTCGTGGACGAGGAGCACGAGACGAGCTACAAGCAGGACGAGACGCCGCGCTACCACGCGCGCGACGTCGCGGTTATGCGCGGGGCCATAGAGGGCGCGCGCGTCGTCCTCGGGTCCGCAACACCCTCCCTCGAAAGCTGGATGAACGCAACGCGCGGCAAGTACGCGCTCGCGTCCATGACCGAGCGCGCGGGGGCGGGGACTCTGCCGAGCGTCCGCATCGTGGACATGGAGAACCCAGGCGACAAGGGCAGGATTTTCTCGTCCGTCCTCCTTGAGGCGATCAGGCTCCGCCTAGACCGCGGCGAGCAGACGATTCTCTTCCTCAACAGGCGCGGATGGTCCCGGAGCGTCACGTGCGAATCGTGCGGACACGTCCTGGAGTGTCCCGACTGCTCGGTGCCGTACACCTACCACCGCGCGGACTCCTGCTGCCGCTGCCACATCTGCGGCGGGTGGATCCCCGTCCCGTCGGAGTGCCCCGAGTGCCGCGCCCGTGCGCTCGCCTACAGGGGAATCGGCACTCAGAGGGCCGAGGACGCGCTGAAGGCGTGCTTCCCGCGTGCGCGCATACTGCGCATGGATGCGGACTCCACCAGCCGCAAGAACTCCCACGACGACATACTCGGCGCCTTCAGGCGGCACGAGGCGGACGTCCTGCTGGGGACGCAGATGATAGCGAAGGGGCTCGACTTCCCCAACGTGACGCTCGTCGGCGTCCTCAACGCGGACAGCTCCCTCAACATGCCGGACTTCCGGGCGGGCGAGCGGACGTTCCAGCTCCTCTCCCAGGTCGCGGGGCGCGCGGGTCGCGCGGAGCTGCCGGGCGACGCGCTCATCCAGACTTACGATCCGTCGTCCGAAGTCATCCGCGCGGCCGCGCGCGGGGACTACCCCGCCTTCGCGAAGGCGGAGCTTGCGGAGCGCAAGGAGGCGTTCTTCCCTCCGTTCTGCCATCTCGCGACGGTGAACTTGAGGAGCGAGGATGCGAAGACCGTCGCCGACTGGTCCGACATGTACGCGAAGTCGCTCATGAAGGTCGGCGGACTCGACGTCGGCGAGGCCGTGCCGAGTGCGCTGGAGAAGGCGGAAGGGTGGTATCGCTGGCAGATCGTGCTGCGCGCGCCGAAGGTCGGCGTCATCGTGAAGGCGTGGAAATGGATCATCGGCGTGCGCCCTCCGCCCGCGCAATTGCGCGTAACGCTCGATGTAGACGCCTACAACCTCATGTGACGTCCGACCGAAAAATACCAGTTCCTACCATTTGGTCCCCGAAATTTGATATAATATACATTTATATGAAGGCGCGATTCTTCTCTAAATTCGACTGGGCGGCGTTCTGGACGGCGACCCTGGTGTCGTTTGCTGTCTATTTCTACACGATCGGACCCTCCGTCGGGCTCGAGGACTCGGGTGAGCTCGCCACTGCCGCTGCGCACCTCGGGGTGCCGCATCCGCCCGGGTATCCGTTCTGGACTCTTTGCAGCTGGATATTCTGCAAGTTGTTCGCGGGCGTCACATACATGGGCCATCCGACGCCGGCATGGGCGGTCAGCCTGTGCTCGGCCTTTTTCGGCGCCTTCGCGGCCGGCTGCACGGCGATGCTCATCTGCCGTTCGGCCCACGACCTGCTGGCCACCAGCCACCAATCGCCAACCACCGATCACCAACCACCAACCTCATGGCTCTGCTTTGCGGGCGGCGTCGGCGGCGCGCTCGCCTTCGCGTTCTCGCCCGTCGAGTGGTCACAGTCGACGATCGTCGAGATATACTCGCTCAACGCGCTCTTCCTGATGCTCGTCTTCCTCCTCTCCTACAGGTGGATGTGCCGTCCGTCGGACAAGGTGCTGTGGTGGACGGCGTTCGTGTTCGGGTTGGGCCTGACGAACTACCAGGTGCTCCTCTTCGCGATCGTGCCGCTCGCGATCATCATCGCCTTGCGGAACATATCGCTCTTCCGCGACTTTGCGCTGTACCTCGTCCCCGTCCTCCTCACATACCAGATTCTCCAGATCGGCGAGCTCCAGCGCTCCCAGTGCGACATGAAGAAGGATGTGATCGAGAAGCAGGCGCCGGTCGGCCTTACGACGAAGCAGCTTGCGGACAAGCTCGCCATCGAGCAGTACATGCCGTACTTCCGCATGTACTACCAGTCCGAGGCGAAGTGGGCCGCCGCCAAGAGGGGCGTCCAGGCGAAGTTCATGCAGGCGCGCGCGGCGAACGACGCGCAGCTGCAGAACGAGGCGCAGAATACGGCGTCCGTCCTCGCCGCCGTCGAGTCGCAGGCGGCGCTCATCGACCCTGAGGTCCGCAAGGCATTCGAGGAGTCCGCCAATGCCGGCCGCAGGTTCGAGCTCACGGCGAAGACCTCTCGCAATCCGTCCCAGACGGGCGTGGTACTCTCTCTCGTCGTCCTCGTCGGGGCGCTTCTCGCCGGCATCTGGTTCAAGTCCAGGAAGAAGGGCGAGCTCGCCGAGAAGTCCGTCCTGTACGGCGGCGGCGCGGGCGCGGCGCTTCTCTTCCTCAGCGGGACGCTCTTCACGTCCGCCGAGGAGTGGTCCGGCGTGACGGCGGCGACGGCGCCGCTTGCGGAACCCGCAGTCTACGTCCTCGTCGGCGTCTTCGCGGCCGTCTCTGTCGTCGCCTCCGTCGCCGCGTTCCTGAGGGACGAGCCGCTGTTTTCCGGACGCAGCAGGACGCTCATGTTCGTCTCCGCCGGCGCGGCGGCGCTCGCCGTCCTTTCGGTGCTTGTATTCGTCCCGTCGGCGCAGGACGTGGCGGTGTCGGGTCCGCTGTTCGGAAACAAGACCGTGGGCTATCAGGGCGAGGCGTTCCCGTGGATGAAGTCCACGACCGTATTCCTCCTCCTCATCGCGGCGCTCTTCGCGCTCGCCTCCTTCGTCAAGAAGGGGCTCTGCTTCGCGATTCCCGTCGCGGGCTTCCACATCGCGGCGTTCCTCCTCCTTAGGCACGGGGCGATGAACGGACTCGTCAGTCCTGCGAGCTGGTGGTTCTGGTGGCCGGTCGCCTGGAACTTCGTGGTCCTCGCGCTCGCGTGGCACGTGCTGCCGCACGGACGCTCCGTTGCGGGCGCGGCGTTCTTCACCCAGCTGGGCGTCTCCTTCTACGCGTACATGCCGATAGTCTCCGACCTCCGCAATCCGCCGATGAACTGGGGCTACCCGCGCACGTGGGACGGCTTCAAGCATGCGATCACGCGCGGACAGTACGAGGCGATCAAGGCCGAGGACTTCGCCGGCGTCGGGCAGTTCGTCGACTTCCTCAAAGTCCAGATGGGGCACTACTTCGACGATGTGAAGCTCCAGTTCACCGACCTCCTGGCGCTCCTCGCGGCGGTTCCGTTCGCATGCTGGACGTTCGCGGCGGGGTCGAAGCGCGCGAAGACGGCGTTCCGCGTCCTCTGGGTCGTCGCGGGCTGCTTCGCGATATTCCTCCTTCGCGACTTCCTCGGCGACGGCGCGACGAACGCCTTCTGGAGGGGCTTCGACAGGTTCTTCCTCCTCATCGTAGCGGCGGCGGCGTTCATAGGCGTCGTCATCGTCGGCTTCCGCCAGTTCCTCGTCCTCCCGGCGGTCGCCATGAGGCGCTTCGTCGACGTATGCCGCGCGAAGGGGGAGAAGGCGCCCGTCTACGCGCTCATGGTGCTGGCGGTCGAGATCGTCGTCGCACCGCTCGCCTTCAAGGGGAGCCTTCCGCTCGCGATGCTGATGCTGCTCGTCGTAGGCGCATTCGGCGTCTTCGTGTCGTTCCTCCCGCAGATGCTCGCGCTCTTCCGCCGCGTGCGCTCCTCCGGCTGGGTCGCATACTTCGAGGGACGCGACGTTTCGCAGCAGTGGCTGCTGTCGTCCGGCGCGTGCTTCCTCATGATGTCCGTCCTCCTCATCATCCTCGCCAAGGTTCAGGGCGACATACAGGACGGCTTCATCCAGAAGGTTAAGTTCATCTCCTCCCACGCGATGATCGCGATGTGGATCGGCTACGGACTCGTCTTCGCGGCCGCGCTCGTCGTCCGCCTCGTCCCGCCGGGCCTCCGCCGCATGGCGGCCCTCGCGCTCGTGCCCGGCGTCGTCGCATTCGCCGCGCTCCCGCCGCTCGTGCAGAACTACACGAACGACCGCCTCGTCCTTGAGCTCGGCGGCTCCGAGCAGAACGGGCACACCTTCGGCTGGCAGTTCGGCGCATACCAGCTGGACGGCGCGAAGGCCGTCCGCGCCCAGCTCACGGCTGACGACGAGCCGCTTCCGGACCCCGACTGGCCGCCGGCGATGGAGGACCACGCCGTCTTCTTCGGCGGCACCGATCCGGGCCGGTTCGTGCCGACGTACATGATCTACTCGGCCGACTACCGTCCCGACGTCTACCTCATCACCCAGAACGCCCTTGCGGACGGGACGTACATGTCCGTCGAGCGCGACCTATACGGCGACGAGATATGGATCCCGGCGAACGAGGACAACGCGGCGGCCTTCCAGGAGTACGTCGACAGCCTCACGCCAGAGGAGAAGATAAGGGACGGCGTCGTCGAGGTGAACGGACGCGTCCAGGTCACCGGCGCCCAGAGCGTAATGAAGATCAACGCCATCCTCACTCGGAGGATGTTCGAGAAGAACTCGCCGCGCCACGCCTTCTACGTCGAGGAGAGCTATCCGATCGACTGGATGTACGACTACCTCACGCCGCACGGACTCATCATGAAGCTCGAGCCGGCGAAGACGTCGGACGACGCATCCGCCGTCCGGTGGGGCGAAACGCTGAGAAAGGACCGCGACTTCTGGGACTGGTACACGCGCCGCCTCATCGACGACCCGATGTACCGCCGCGACTTCGCCGGGCAGAAGTCCTTCGCGAAGCTTCGCTCCGCCATCGCGGGGCTTGAGCTCAACAAGGCCTTCCGCGCCTATTCCTCAAGCAGGACGATCGCCTCCGCGGCGATGTTCCGTTCCTGCTACGAGCAGGCGTTCCGCGAGGCGTGCCTGCTGTGTCCGATCTCCCCCGAGTCGACTCTCCGCTACGTCCAGACGCAGCGCATGGCCCTCGGCGTCACCGGCGACACGGCGGGGACGAGGAAGGCGCTCAACGTGATAGAGGACCTTCTCGACTTCATCGACGAGATCGACCCGCACAACAAGCGCACCGCTGTGTACCGTCCCTCCGTCAACTGCTGGCGCAGCGTCGTCGACCTGGAGGAGCGCTTCGGCGCACCTGGCGCTACGGACGTCGAGCGCGCCGCGCTCGCCCTCCCGCTCGCCGTCGCGTACGCGCGCGTCGCCGATCTCTGCCGCGACGAGGGCAGCCTCCAGGCGGCCGCGCAGACGACCAGGATGTCCGCCCAGCTCATCGCCTCCGTGGACGACCGCATCAATGATCCGTCGGAACTTGCGTTCGCGGCGTCCGTCTACGCCGATGCGCGCATGAACGACCGCGCCGAGCAGGCCCTGAAGCGCTACTTCGCCTCCACGCGGGAGCGTCCGTTCTCCATGCAGCTGCTGCTCGCGAGGGTGTACTGGCGCACGGACCGTAAGTCGCATGCGCTAAAGCTTGTAAGGGACCTCGCCGCAGTGAACCCGAAGGCGTTCAACGAGCTGGCCAGGGTGGACGCGGAGCTTAAACAAATGATAAACGAAAGCACAAGGAGATAAAATGCCAAGAAACGACATCGACTGGGCGAAGCTGGGATTCGGCTTCTCCGACGTCAACTGCCACATCCGTTCGGTATGGAAGGACGGCAAGTGGGGCGAATTCGAGTTCGTGAAGGACCCGTACATCACGATGCACATCGGCGCGAGCTGCCTGCATTACGGACAGGAGTGCTTCGAGGGCATCAAGGCGTTCCGCCAGAAGAACGGCAGGATCGCGATCTTCCGCCCCGAGGAGAACGGCCGCCGCATGGAGCGCACCGCAATCCGCACCGTCATGCCCCCGATGCCGGTCGAGCGCTTCCTCGAGGCGTGCGAGAAGGTCGTCGCCGCGAACGAGGAGTTCGTCCCGCCGTACGGGACGGGCGGGTCGATGTACCTGAGGCCGCTCCTCATCGGAACGGGTCCGCAGATCGGCGTCGCCCCCGCGAAGGAGTACACGTTCATGATCATGGTCATGCCCGTGGGCGCGTACTACAAGGGCGGACTCAAGCCCGTGCGCGCAGTCATCCTCGACGACTGGGACCGCGCGGCCCCGCACGGCATGGGCGACGTGAAGGTCGGCGGCAACTACGCGGCTTCGCTCTTCGCGCACGAGAAGGCGAAGCACGACGGCTGGCCCGTCGAGCTGTACCTCGACGCGAAGTCACACAAGTACGTCGAGGAGTTCTCGACCTCCAACTTCCTCGGAATCACGAAGGACGGACGCTACGTGACGCCCGACAGCTGCTCCGTGCTCCCGTCCGTCACGAACCTCTCGCTCCGCGAAGTGGCCGCCGACATGGGCATGAAGGTCGAGCGCCGTCCGATCCCCTACGAGGAGATCAGGGACTTCGCCGCCGTCGCCGCCCTCGGCACCGCCGTCGTCATCACGCCCGTATGGGAGATCACGCGCGGCAGCGAGGTCATCAAGATTTCGGACGAGAAGGAGGTCCACCCGACCCTCCTCAAGCTCTATCAGACCGTGCAGGGAATCCAGTACGGCGAGATCGAGGACACCCACGGCTGGTGCCACGAGGTCAAGGTCTGAGGGGCGAATGGATAGAGAGACCGGCGGACGAAGGCGTCGTCAAGGCGCTGGAAGCCGCCGGTGAGGGTCCGCTTATGGCGCGGCTCCTCGCCGTGCGCGGCGTGACGCCGCAAACGCGCGAGGCGTTCTTCGCGCCCGCGCTTCGCGACCTCGCGCCGCCTTCGGACCTCCCCGGCATCGACGCCGCCGTCGATTCGATCCTCTCCGCCGTCAAGGCCAGGAGGAAGGTCGTCGTCTTCGGCGACTACGACTGCGACGGCGTCTGCGCCGCCGCCATACTCGTACACGCGCTTTCCGCGCTCGGGGCGGACGTAAAGGCGTTCCTCCCGGAGCGCCTCTCCGAGGGCTACGGGATGAGCGAGAGGTCAGTCTCTCGCATGCTGGAGGAGAACCCCGGTGTCGGGCTGGTCGTGACGGTGGACAACGGCATAAACTCCGTGGAACCGGTCGAGGAGCTGAAGGGAAGGGGAATCGACGTCGTCGTCACCGACCACCACCTTCCCGGCCCCGTCCTCCCCGACTGCCCCGTAGTCAACCCCAAGGTCGCCGCGCCAGCGCATCTGGAGGGACTCTGCGGCGCAGGGGTCGCGCTCCTCGTCGCGTACGCGGCGACGGAGCGCGCGAAGTGCGACGGGATGTACACGGGCGGCAGCATCGCGGCGCCGCTCATCGTCCTCGCGGGGCTTGCGACGGTGACGGACATAATGCCGCTTCGCGAACAGAACCGCATTCTCGTCGTGGCGGCGCTGCGCCTTTTCCGCAAGTACGCGCCCGTCGGGCTCAGGGAGCTTCTCGACCGCGCCTCCAGACACGTTGGCGCGGCGCTCACCTCGCGCGACTTCGGCTTCCTCATAGGACCGCGCATCAACGCCGCCGGACGCATCGGAAGCGGCATGGACGCCCTCAGGCTCGTCCTTGCGACGGACCGCGAGGAGGCGCGCGAGTTCGCGCGCGTAATCGACCTCAGGAACGCCGAGCGCAAGGGCATAGAACAGGCCATGACGGAAGCCGCGCTCGCGCAGATAGTCCCCGACGCCGCCGCGCAGGTCATAGACCTCCCCGACGGACATCCCGGCGTCGCCGGCATAGTCGCGGCCCGCATCCTCGAACACCTCGCAGCGACTTCCGGCCGCGGCGCCGTCCCAGTCTGCGTCTCCGTCGGCGACCACGGCTCCGCCCGCGCGCCTGAAGGCTACAACGTCCGCGACGCATTCTCCGCGTGTTCGGACCTGCTGGTCCGCTTCGGCGGACACGCCGCCGCCGGCGGATTCTCCGTGAAGAAGGGCATGATCGGCGACTTCCGCAAGGCGTTCGCCGCCGCCTGCGCCGCGCAGTCCGCCGCCGTCCCCAACGTAGGAGCTACGTACATCGACGCGTGGGTCGACGCGTCCGAACTCTCGCTGGACTTCGTGGAGAGCCTCGGCAGGCTCGCGCCCTTCGGCGAGGGGAATCCGGAGCCTGTCTTCGCCATCAGGGGTGCACGGCTCTACGAGGTGCGTCCAATCGGGTCCGACGGACGCCACCTCCAGCTCGCCTTCCGCGGCGCTATCCCTCGCGCCCTCTGGTGGGGGCGTGGCGACCTCGTCGAGAGCCTTCGCGCGCACTCGAACGTCCCGTGCGACATCCTCTTCACGCCCGAGGTGTCCACATACGGCGAGCCGCACGTCGAACTGCGGCTTCTCGACCTCTACCAGCCAATTTGAAAATCTCGCCGAGTTATGGTAGAATATCCAACACAACAATCATTTAAACAGAAAAGGGGGTAAAGTATGGGTGAAACAAGCGGAACGCTTCCTGCGAGTGCAAGGCGTTACACAATCTACCTGATGGCCATGGCCGGGTTGGGAGGGCTTCTGTACGGAATCGACGTGGGCGCCATCGCCTCCGCGCTTCCCTACATCAAGGCGCTCAACTACTTCACCGAGGCCAGGCTCTCGACAGTCGTAGGCGCGGTCCTCTTCGGATCCGTCATCGGCTCGCTCCCCGCAGGCGTGTTCGCGGAGTGGCTCGGGCGCAAGAAGGCGATCCTGATCGGCTCCGTCGTCTTCCTCTGCTCCATTCCCATGATCGTATTCTCGGACGGCAACTACTCCGTGATGGTCGCCGGTCGATTCGTGCAGGGTGCGTCCGCCGGCCTTCTGGGCGTGGTCATTCCGATGTACCTTGCGGAATGCCTTCCGCCGGAGTCGCGCGGAAAGGGGACCGGGCTCTTTCAGCTT
Source organism: uncultured Verrucomicrobiota bacterium (assembly GCA_946610035.1). Lineage (GTDB taxonomy): Bacteria > Verrucomicrobiota > Kiritimatiellia > RFP12 > UBA1067 > UBA1067. The sequence continues at coordinate 5,251 of CAMOCC010000039.1, read as the reverse complement.
TTCCTAACGATCGGTCTCGTATTCATGGCGCTCGTCGGCGTGGGCGTGACCAAGTTCTTCGGCGCCGCCGATTCCGCCACGCTCGATGCGGCGACCAAGGCCGTCGCCTGGAAGACAGTGTTCTGGCTTTCGGCCATACCGGGCGTCGTATTCCTCTTCGGCATCTTCGGACTAAAGGAGTCTCCGTCCTGGCTCAAGAAGCGCGCGGACAAGGCGGCGGGCATTGTCGCCGAGAAGGCGGACGCTCCCGTTGTGCACAAGGATTCGCTCTTCCAGAGGAAGTACATCTATCCGTTCTGCCTCGCGGTGGTGGTCCTCGCCTGCACACAGGCGACGGGCATCAACTCGGTCCTCAACTACTCCGTCGACATATTCAACAAGTCTGGTCTTCCCGGCATCGTCGGCAACTATGCGGATGCCGCAATCAAGATCGTCAACCTCGTCATGACGGTCGTCGCCGTCTCGCTTGTCGACCGCAAGGGCCGCACCTTCCTCCTCAAGATGGGCACGCTCGGCATCATCGTCGGACTCGCCGGCGTCGGCGGGACGTTCTTCGCGATTGAGCACGGCGTCGTCGCATCGCAGCTCACCGGCTGGCTTACCGCCATCTTCTTCATGGTCTTCATCGCGTTCTACGCCTCCGGCCCCGGCGTGTGCGTCTGGCTTGCGCTCTCCGAGCTCATGCCCGAGCGCATCCGCGCGAACGGCATGGCGATTGCGCTTCTCATCAACCAGGGCGTCTCGACCACCATCGCCAGCGTCTTCTACCCCTGGGTGAACGCCGTCGGCTACGCATGGGTGTTCTTCACGCTCGCCCTCTGCACGGTCGTCTACTTCGTCACTGCGGCGTTCTTCATGCCCGAGACGAAGGGCAAGACGCTCGAGGAGATCGAAGAGTTCTTCAAGTGAGATTCCGATTTCTAGGCACGGGCACTTCGGTGGGGGTTCCGCAGATCGGCTGCGACTGTCCGGTCTGCACCTCCGCCGACCCAAGGGACAGGCGCCGCAGATGCGGCGCCCATGTTTCGACCGGGGCGGGGGCCTTCCTCGTGGACACGCCCCCCGAAATGCGCCTGGCGTGCCTTGAGTACGGAATCAAGAAGGTGGACGCGGTCCTCCTGACCCACGCCCACATGGACCATGTGGCGGCCTTCGACGACGTCCGCCGCTTCAACACGATAAACGGGACGAAGGTCCCGTGCAGACCCGACGAGCCGGGGGCGAACGGACGCACCTTCCGCATCGTCGGCAAGCCCCTCCCGTGCTACGCCATGCCTGAGACGATCGAGCAGATGCACCACATCTTCCCCTACATCGGAAGACAGGGCGGGGCGAACGGGCTATTCCGTCCGCAGATCGACTTCATCGACAACTCCGATCCGTTCACCGTCGCCGGCGTCCGCGTCGAATCCCTTCGCGTCGAGCACTCCTTCCCATGCTGCGGATACCTCTTCGAGGATTTGGAATGTAGGATTGAAAACGGAAAATGCGGTCGACTAGGCTACATCTCAGACTGCCATGTGATCCCGGACGAGGTGATTGAACGGCTGAAGGGCGTGGACGTGATGGTGCTCAACTGCCTCAGGGTGCGCGAGCACCCGACCCACCTGAGCCTCCAGCGCGCGCTCGCCTACCTTGAGAGGATCGCGCCGAAGCGGACGTACCTCGTCCACATGTGCCACGACTACACCCACGCCCAGTGGCTCGAAATGCTTCCGAAGGGGGTGGAACCCGCCTACGACGGACTTGAGCTGGAGATTTGAAGAAAGAAGTGAGAGGTTGAACTGATGAAGAAGACCATGCTGTTGTTCGCGATGTCTGCAATCTGCTCCGCCTTTGCGGCGCCGAGCGGGATAACCGTGAGCCTCAAGCTCGACGAGACGAACTACGTCGTAGGCGAGCGCGTCCGCGGCGTGATAGACGTCAGAAACATGCTCGCGGACAAGGTAAGCGTCGGCTATACGAACTCGGAGGACCGGCTGTTCGTCGAGATTATCCACGCCTCTGACGGTTCGGAGATGGAGCGCGCCAAGCGCCGTCCCTTCACCGCGCCGTTCTGGATCAAGTCGAACGAGGGACAGAAGCTCGAGGTCTTCCTCGGCGACCACTACGACCTCACCGACCCCGGACGCTACCTCGCCAGGCCCGTGCTCGTCCATCGCGGATACCGCTACGAGGGACTCTACCGCTCCTTCGACGTCGTCCCCGGCATGGAGATTTCGACCGCGATGCAGCTGTTCTCCAATGCGAGCGGCAAGAAGCGCGTTTTTCAACTCCTGCACTGGGCGCGACAGGGCTCCGAACACCTCTTCCTCGCCGCCGAGGACGACAACGGCAAGCGCTGGGTGACGACGGATGTCGGCCCCATGATGCGCATCACCAAGCCCACGCTGTCCATCATGCCCAACGGGCAGCTCATCGTCTTCCATCGAAACGGACCCGACTCGTTCGTCCGCAGCGAGTTCTGGTCCTTGACCGATGCGCTGGTGATCAGGAGCCGGCAGATGGTCCGCGACCCCGAGACGGCCGGACAGCAGCGTGTGCGTGAAATGTACAACAAGTCCGGCGCCGTCAAGCCAGTGGACCGTCCGTGGTGGAAGTTCTGGTAATGCCGTCATCCGGTTGTTTTCGGCAAGTGGATCGGAAAGGAAGGAAAGTTGAACATCCTTGGAATAGAGACAAGCTGCGATGAAACTGCCGCGGCCGTTGTGAAGGACGGACGCGAGGTGCTGTCCAACGTCGTCTACACGCAGATTCCGCTTCACCAGCCCTACGGCGGCGTCGTGCCCGAAATAGCCTCGCGCGCGCACGTCGAGAAGATCACGGAAGTCGTCCGCACCGCGATGGCGGACCACAGGATCGACGCCGTGGCCGTCACCTACGGGCCCGGCCTTTCGCCCGCCCTCATCGTCGGCCTCAACGCCGCGAAGGGGCTTGCGCTCTCCATGGGCGTCCCGCTGATCGCCATAAACCACATCGAGGCCCACCTTCACACGCCTTTCCTCTACGATGCGGGCGAGACGACGACGGTTCCGGACCCCGCCGACCTCTATCCGTCGCTGGGGCTTGCAATCTCGGGCGGACACACCAACTGGTTCGACATCGCTGCGGCTGGCAAGTACGCGACAATCGGGCAGACGCTCGACGACGCGGCGGGCGAGGCGTTCGACAAGGCGTCCAAGCTCCTCGGGCTCGGCTATCCAGGCGGACCCAGGGTGGACAAGATCGCGAAGGCGTACATCGCCTCGCCCGAATTCGCCGCGGAAGGGGGCTGGAAGGGGCTCTTCCCGTTCCCGAAGGGGCGTCCGCGCGACGGCGTCACCGCGCTCGCCGGACTCCCTGCGGAGCTTTGCGTTTCCTTCTCCGGCCTCAAGACGGCGCTGCTCAGGTTCGTCCAGCAGTCCGGCTACACGCTTGGGGAGGGCGGGGCGAATCCTCCGCCGAAAGGATGGCTTGAGAAGGTTGTCACCAGTTATCAGGAGGCGATAGTCCAGGCCGTCGCCGACCGCTCGCGGACCGCCCTCGGACGCTGGAAGTACAAGGCGTTCATCCTCGGCGGCGGTGTCTCTCTTAACTCGCGCCTCCGCACGGTCCTTTCGAAGGTGGCGGAGGATGCGGGCGTACCGCTTCTCATGGCGAAGCCGAAGTATTGCGGCGACAACGGCGCAATGATTGCAGGGTTGGCATATACACGATATAACATTACCGGGGAAGAGTCTTTTGCCATCGATGTCGCTCCGTCATTGGAGGTAGGATAATTGCAGGATTAATGGCTAATTTGTCCGCTTTTGCTCAAATATAAAATTATTTGTCGTAGGTAGTTGCATATCGGGTAATACTGTGGTAAACTATACGGCCAATGTGAGCAAAATAGGTAATTGGGCAAATGAAAGTCAAAATTGCAATTATCTCTGTATTTATGGCAGTAGGAGCCTGGGCGCAAGTTCAGGTTCAACCCGAAGTTGTCAATTCCGGGTCGGTTGAGTTTGTCTCCGACGTTTCAACGAACAGCTGTGGCAGTGTTTCCTGCACGTCCGACATGCCGTCCATGACTATGATGGACATCAACCGCCAGATTTCCTTGATGAAGGATCGTCTCGCCGAGGCGAACAAGGATAACCCCCACGTCTACTACAACGAGGTGGACAATCCTACGATGAACATCAAGCGCGGACTCAAGGCGACGTACATCAACAGCGAGTACTACTGCCCCTATCACCGCGGGTTCAAGTACGTCAACGGGCATTGCGGCTGGCATGACATGATCATGCGCCAGCATCCGTCGACCGTCTCGAGGAAGGACCGTGCGGGATGCCCGGCGATGAGCAACAACATCAACGGCTACCCTGTTTGGAGCCAACTTGCGGCGCAGGTGTCCGTTACGCAGCAGAAGGATGCGGAAATTGCGCGGTGCCGTGCGCGTCTGGACGAATTGATCGAACGCCGCAGCGCGCTTGCGCTTGCGAACGACCTGAACGACCGCGCGCCCGAGTCGGAGTCGCAGAAATCCGCTCAGCCGGTCATGATAACGCTCTCCCGTGTGCAGGTTTCCGAGCTTTACTCGAAGCGCGTGCTTCACTACAACGGCTATACTTTCAAGATGAAGCCCTGATTCCGAAACATATCCCCACGGATAGAAACTATCATTCCCGAGGAGCTCCAGGCGTGGATGAACGGCTATTTCGCGAAGTACCTCGCGATGAAGGGGAAGCGTCCCATCTGGAGGGAAGAGGAGCAATTTCACATTTCCGCTATTCCACAACCCTATCGGGCCTTCATAGGGTAGCTCGCGAGGCGGGTGGATGGCCCCTCCCGCGACCGATGCGAGTGATGCGAACATTTCAACCGCCTCGCGGCTGTCTGCGAAGCAGGTGAAAACTTCGTCCGAGGCGCGTTAAACCTATACTCGTCAGTTGAAGTCGCATGAGATGCGCTTCAGCCCTGTAAACGCTGTCTGAAGTCGATCTTTGGTTCTTCACCCTCTGGGTGAGCCGGGAATTGGGGCGCGAAAGGAAGCGTGGTGCCTCCTTTTTTCGTATAATGTGCGTGTCTAAAAAACCACATCTACGAAAGGAAACACCACGCATGAATGATACCACAACTCCTCTCTGGCTGCAAGTGCCGGAGCCGTCCGAACTCGTCAGGCGGTTTGGCAGCGCCGTCGACATTCCCGCATTCGGAGGGCGGCTCGAAGTCAATCGGGCGCGGGTGATATCGACAGCGCGGCAGAGGGCCTCAAGAAACTGAGAAA
>CAMOCC010000038.1 GCA_946610035.1 uncultured Verrucomicrobiota bacterium | reverse complement strand
CGGGCTCCTGCTGCCTCGACGCGGCGGGCGAGATGAAGGAGAAGGGCAAGCCGGTGTTCAAGAACTGGTGGGACGTCACGCAGAAGGACATCGACGCGACATTGAAGGCGACGAAGTGGGTTCCGGCGGGCGTGGAGTACTTCCGCGGCGGCGGATTCTCGTCGTCGTTCCTCACCCCGAAGGGAATGCCGCTCACGATGATCCGCATCTCCATCGTGAAGGGGCAGGGTCCGGTCATGCAGATCGCCGAAGGGTGGTCGGTGGAGCTCGACGCGAAGCAGCAGAAGACGCTGATGGAGCGCACGAACCCTGAGTGGCCCTGCACCTGGTTCACGCCGCGTCTCACTGGGAAGGGCTTCTTCAAGGACGTCTACTCGGTGATGAACGCCTGGGCCGCGAACCACGGCGCGATTGCGTACGGACACATCGGCGCAGACCTCATCACGCTCGCCTCGATGCTACGCATTCCTGTTGCGATGCACAACGTCCCCGAGGAGAAGGTCTTCCAGCCGCACTGCTGGGGACTCTTCGGCGCGAGCGACGATCCGACCGGCGCGGACTATCGCGCGTGCAAGAACTTCGGTCCGCTCTACGCGACCAACAGGTGAAATTTCAGACAGGGAATGATGACATGCTTAAGGGAATATCACATGTAGTATCGCCGGAGCTTCTCAAGACGCTCGCGGAGATGGGGCACGGAGACGAAATCGTCATTTCGGATGCGCACTTCCCCGCACACACGTTCAACGAGCGTGTGATGCGGGCGGACGGCGTGGGCGCGGACCGGTTGCTTGCGGGGATAATCCCGCTTCTGGAGCTCGACGCATACGCGACGCCCGTCGTCATGATGGCACCGGTTCCTGGCGACGAACTCGATCCGGACGTCGAGAGGCGCTACCGCGCCGCGCTTGGGTATGAAGGGGAGATAGAGCGCGTCGAGCGCTTCGCCTTCTACGAGCGCGCGAAGAGGGCGTATGCGGTGGTGGTGAGCGGCGAGACGGCTAAATACGGCAATGTGATCCTCAAGAAGGGCGTAACCCCGATAATGTGACATTGTCGGGAAGGCCCTTCACTTCAAAATTCCACACCCGAACTGCGGTAAATTTGATATAATATTAGCCATTAATTTCACAAACAAGGAGAAAAGACAAAATGAGACCTGTAGTTCTGGTGATTCGTGACGGATGGGGTGTCAACCCGCGCAAGGAGGGCAACTCTGCATTTCTGGCGAAGACGCCTGTCATCGATCAGATTCGTGCACGCTATCCCCACTGCCTTCTCGACTGCTGCGGCGAGGCCGTGGGCCTTCCCGACGGCTATCAGGGTTCCTCCGAGGTCGGCCACCTCAACATGGGTGCGGGCCGCATCGTAGTCCAGGAGCTCAAGCGCATCGACGACGGCCTCTCGTCCGGTTCGCTCTTCGAAAGCCCCAAGTGGGCCAGCCTCATCGAGAACTGGAAGAAGAACAAGTCCCAGCTCCATTTCTTCGGGCTCCTCCAGGACGAGGGCGTCCACGCCCACCAGGAGCACCTCTACAAGCTCATGAAGCGCGCCCGCCAGGAGAACCCCGAGGGGAAGATCGTCGTGCATCCGTTCCTTGACGGACGCGACACGCCGCCGCGCTCGACCCTCGAGTACGTCGCGCGCCTCAAACAGGAGATGGGCGCCGTCGGCAACTGCACGATCGGCACGATCATGGGCCGCTACTACGGCATGGACCGCGTGAAGAACTGGAAGCTGACGGACATCGCGTACAACTGCATCGTGTCCGCCGAGGGCAAGAAGATCAAGTCCGTCGAAGATGCGATCAAGGCCTCCTACGAGAACGACAAGACGCCGGACGGCACCCCCATGACCGACGAGTACATCCCGCCGGCCGTCGTCGAGGGCTACGAGGGCGTCAAGGACGGCGACTCGGTCATGCACACCAACTACCGCCAGGACCGCGCGATTCAGCTCACGCAGGCGTTCGTATGCGACGACTACGCCGGCGAGCGCCATGCACGTCCGAAGGTGACGTACCTCGGCTTCACCCGCTACTGGGACGAGTTCGAGGACTATCTCCTCGGCGCGATGGGCGCAGGCGGCGGAATGGACAACCTCCTCGGCGAGGTCGTCTCCCGCGCGGGCATCAAGCAGCTGCGCATCGCGGAGACGCAGAAGTTCCGCCACGTGACCAGCTTCTTCAACGGCAAGTCCACGACCCCGAGCCCGGGCGAGGACCAGGTCGAGCTCAAGTCGCGCTTCGATCCGGCGACGTTCGCCTCGCATCCCGAGATGGACGCCTACACCGTCACCGACGAGCTCCTCAAGCGCCTTGAGAACAACCCGTACGGCTTCATCGTCGTCAACTACGCGAACTGCGACATGGTCGGCCACACTGGCGACACTGCGGCGGCGACGAAGGCGACCGAGGTCGTCGACGAGTGCATCGGGAAGATACTCCCGCGCCTCCTCGAGCTCGACGCGCACGTCCTCATCTACGCCGACCACGGCAATGCGGAGCAGATGGTCGACTACAAGACCGGCATGACGAAGACCTCGCACACGCTCAACCTCGTCGACTGCTTCTATGTCGCGAACGACGCCGCGGGCGTGAGGCTCACGCCCCTTGCGAAGCTCTCCGCCATCGCCCCGACCGCGCTCCAGATGCTCGGCCTCCCCGTTCCGCCGGAGATGACGACCCCGTCGCTCCTCGCCGGCAAGGAGCCCTGGTCCAAGACCGCGCTGAATGTGTGATCGGTGATCCGGTTCATCGCCATACTGCTCCTGTCGCTGGCGTTCACGGCGAATGCGGTCCCAGTCGTCACGCGGTACAGGAGCCCTAAGAACCCCGAACGCAGGGTGCGGGAGAAGACGACGCTCATCGTACTCCACACGACGGAGGCCCCTGCGAAGGGGTCGCTCCGCCATCTCTCCGAAAGGGGGGAGTGCCACTACTGCGTGACGGAGGACGGGACGGTGTACCAGATCGTGGACCGCTACCGCGTCGCCTTCCATGCGGGCACCTCCATGTGGAACGGGAAGCCCGATGTGGACGAGTTCTCCGTCGGAATAGAGTGCGTCGGCTACCACGACAAGACAATGCCCCTCGCCCAGCTCCTGGCGATTCGCGAGCTCGTCAAGGAGCTTCAGAAGATCTATTCGATCCCGGACAAGTGCGTCGTGACGCACAGCCAGGTCGCATACGGAGAGCCTAACCGCTGGCAGAAGAAGAAGCATCGCGGCAGAAAGCGCTGCGGAATGCTCTTCGCCATGCCGAGCGTGAGGCGGATACTGGGGCTCAAGGAGCGACAGAAGTCCGATCCCGACGTCAAGGCGCGTCGACTTGTCGTCGGCGACAAGCTCCTCAGCAACGTCCTGTACGGGAAGACGGACACGATGCGCAGGGCGTACGACTCCGTGAAGCTTTCCTCGGGACAGGGCAAGACCGTCGCAACGCCGCCGCCGAAGCGTCCGACCGCATCCTTCAGCTACGTGCCGCAAACCATCCGCGAACTCCGTGCGCTCGGATTCGAGTCCATCGGTTCCGTGTCGAAGGACAGCCTCCCCTACAAGATCGCGGGGGACGACTGGAATGCGCCGGACACATTCTACACCATCCGCTCGCGCGTGATACCCGGCAACGTCCTCAACGACAAGCACGTCGAGGACGGCATGAACGTCTGGCGGAAAAGCAAAAGGTAGGAGTCGATGAAAAAGCGTATTGTCCCACTGTTCCTCGTCTCGCTGGCGGCCACGGCCTTCACCGCGCTTGCGTTCGCCAACAACGTCGTCGCGCTCGTCCGCTGGTGGAGGGCCTTCCTCGACGCCGGAGGGGACTCCTCGCAGTTCCCCGCGCGCACGGGCGGCTTCCTCCCGTGGCTGGACTGGTCCGTCGTCGACTACTCCGCCGTCACGACTTTCATCCCCGCCCTCGGATGCCTCTGCATCACGCTCGCGCTGCTGCGTCTCCTCTTCGGGAGGAGGATGCGGACGGAGGACTTCCCGTTCTTCCGCGGCTCCGACCAGCTCAATGTCGCGCTCGGACTCTTCGGCACTCTCTGGGGCATCATCGTCATAGGATACTTCAACCTCGACACCGTCTCTATGGCGGACCTCATGATGTGCCTCCACACCGCGCTCTTCTCGACGCTCACGGCCGTCGTCTGGGTGTTCATGATCGACCGTCCGCTCCTCCGTCCGTTCTTCACGCACCTCCTTGAGCGTTCCGGTCTCGCGGAGACCGACGACGGCGACCTCGCCGCCGCCGTGGACCGTCTTGTCGTCCGCCTCGGTGCGGCGTCAGACGCATTCGACGCGCGCCAGAAGGCGTATGAAGCCGCCTTCGAGAAGCGCTTCGCCGACTACCGCGCCTCCTTCGAGGCACGCCAGCGCGAGTACAACGAGTTCTTCGAACGCCGCATCAAGGAACTGGTAAGGGGCGCGGACGAGGAGCGCGCGCGCGCGGACAGGCTTGCGGACAAGTTGTCAGCCGTCTCCGCCGCCCTGAGGTGAAAGGAGCGTCCCGATGACAGAAGCGGACAGAAGGGCTCTGCGGCGTCTTGCGGGCGGTGAAGGCGCCGTGCGCGCATCGACCGACGATTTGCAGGGGCTGCTCCTCCAGGTCGTCTTCGCGCTGCTCATGATCTTCATGATTGCATACTTCATCTTCGTATCCGCCTCCAAGAAGGAGCGCGAGGAGCAGGTCCTCGACTTGAACAGGCAGAAGCTCGTACTCGCCCTCGAGAAGACTGCGGAGGACCACAGGATACGCTACGGACTAAACGCGCTCATGACGCAGGGGACTGACGGTTCGCGCGTATTCAATGCGGACGACCATGTGAAGGACGGACGCCTCGAACTCGCGCCGGCGGCCAAGAGCGCGTTTGCGCAGGGGAGCGCCGCAGTCTCGAAGGACTATGCGGACGTCCCGTCCCTGGCCGAGACGTGGAACGCCGAAGTGCTCGCCTCGGCTGGCCTTGCGTCCGAGGCGCTGACGGACGACGAGCGCGCGTGGCTCGCGAAGGAGGTGGCGGACCGCATCGAGTCCATGCGCCTCGACGCACGCGGGGTCCAGCGCGCCCTCGCGGCGAGGCTCCAGCTCTCGCTTATCGCCCACCCGGACACGCTAGGCAGTGCGCCCGACGCCGGTGCGCTTGCCGACGAGATAAAACGCAAGTCGCTCGACCTCGTCAAGGAGGCGATCGGCGCGGAGGTTCTGCCATGACATTCCCGATACTTCTCCTCGCAGCCGCGCTCAGCGCGGGAAACGCGGAATTCGACCGTACCGCCGCCGAAGGCGCCGCGCGCATAACGGTGGCGAGGTTTGCGGCGGACCTTGCGGCGAAAGGCCCAGAATCGGGTTCTCTCAGCAAGGCCATGCTTGCAGACCCTGCGGCGCACAGACTGCGCGGCGATTCGGAGAAGGCTTGCCGCGCATTGTACGAGGAGTCCGTGGCGCGAGCCTTCGCAGAGGAGGCGGGGAGGGTGCGCGCGCGTCTGGGGCTCGATGAATCTTTCGCGCTCACGATGGACGAGGGTGCGCGCCAGGCGTTGGGGGAGAAGTTCCCGTCCGCCTTCGACGCGGAGCGGCGCGCCGCGGTCGAGGAGCAGGCGAGGGGGCTTGCGACGGCACTCCGTCCGGGCGAGGAGGAGTTCGAGGCGAAGTCTGAGGACGATTTGAGGCGTGAGATGACGGACCGCATAGTCGCCGAGCAGAAGACGTCCGTCTTCGACGAGAACCGAGCCTATATAACGACGGAGCTCGTCGAGCCCATGCTCCAGGGCGGAAGGGAGGAGCGCCGCAGACAGGGCGAATACCTGAGAAGGGCGCGCAGCGAGGCGGCGGCGCCGTCCGCTCTGTCGGAGGAGCTCAAAGGGCGGCTTCAGGCGAACGTGGACGAGCGCCGCAGGACGTCCGCCCCGACGAATGCATGGGGCGTTTTCCCGTCTGTGGTGAGAGACGTCCTGCCGTCCGTGGTGGAGAAGAAGATCGTGGACCGATTCATCGGACGGATAGAGACCGTTCCGCTTGACGTATCGGGCGAGGATGTGATGAAGGTAATCACCGCCGACCCTGCGGCGCACTACAAGGCGTCCGCCAGCGAGAAGGCATTTTCGGAGCTCTACTCCGCGCGCATACTCGCTGACGCGCTCGCAAAGTCGCTGGCGGACGCTCCTGATGGCGACCGTGCGGAGCTGCGCGACTACCTTGCGCAGCGCATGGCATCCGAAGGCCCCCGCAAGGCGGTCGACCGCCTTGTGCGCCGCGAGGTGATGCCGAAGTGGAAGGCGGTCAGGGCGGAGGTCGCGAAGCGCTGTTCCGAGACGGCGTGGCCGATGCTGGCGGAAGGGGTGTGGTATCCCGATGCGGAGACGGCTGACGCGGTGTCCGCCCGCAGCGACTACGCCAGGGTCGTTCGCGAGTGGCGCAAGCTTCCAGCGCTCGAGCCGCTTGCGCGGGCCGGGGCGGAAGGAGACGTACTCGAGGAGGTTGTCGCGTATGCTGACGCGAAAGTCGCCGCATGTTTCGACCTGGCGCGGACGGCCATAGCGGCGGAGAGCGCCATAGTGGACGAGGTGCATCCGGCGATACTTGCAGATTCGCGGGCGCGGAAGGAGAGCTTCTTCCGCCGGACGCCGGATCTTGCAGCCGTCACCGAGCGGCTCACGGCGGCGACTGTCGAGCGGTGGAACCAGACGCGTCATGCGACGCTCTGGCCGGACGGCGTGGAGCCGTCCAACGCAGACGAGCAGCATGCGGGGCTTTTCCCGAGCGTGAAGCGGAAGATAGAGCTCGTCGCGCGGCAGATACTTGAGGAGATGAACACGCCCGAGGAGCCCAGGCCGGAGGAGCCGGAACCCGAGGAGCCCAAGCCGGAAGAGCCCACGCCCGAGGATGCGGAGTCCGACACGCCTCAGGAGCAGCTTCAGCTGTTCTCCCTTTCGATCCAGCGCAGAGGAGGGGAGATTGAGATCAAGCTCATGCAGGGCAAAAGCGTAGTCGCCGAGGAGCGCGTTGAGTCCAAGGCAGCCGCCTTCAAGTCCGCCATGGACAGGTTGGTTCACCGTCTTTCCTCCGATTTCCTCGGCCTCCGCTGACTTACATTCCCGACAATGCTCCGAGTGTCTGTCCCCGTGGGGTTTTGGAGACGCGGCTTCCAGCCGCGTCAAATGCGCCAATGTAGTCGTCGTGTAGATTAGGTACCTCCCGAGGTACATGGTGGGTAGCTCGGGAGGTGGTTGCAAGGTTCTTCCCAAGGCATATGAGGAATGCTCCAACTGCCTCGCTGCTATCTGCGAAGCAGGTGAAAGCTTCTTCCGAGGCGGGTCAAATCAGGAGGTTTCAGCAGCATCGAATCTTGCTTTGCCGACTGCTCCATTACCTTTTCACGTTGCGTCGCGGAGCGACGCAACCCCCAGCAAGCGATGTGGCAAGGCCGACTAGGCCTTGCTGTTCAGTCGCGCAAGGATTACGATGGACCCCATCGTAACCATGGGCCATATACTTGGAGACGCGGACTGTCCCCCTCTGCCTTGACGCGGCAAGATGCCGCGTCTCCTTGGGGAATGGCGCGTCCGTGTTGGTCTGTGATTTGCTACAGCGTTTCCAGCGATCGGGGGTCGAGGAGAAAGGGCATGATGCCGATGAAGGTGACGCCGTTGCGGTCTGTCCAGGGCTTTTCGTATGGATCGCCGGTCACAACGACCTTCCTGAAGTTGTCGCCGATGTGACGGAGCGAGAAAGTCTCCTGTTCGCGCTTTTCGTTGTCGGGGATGTTCCATGCGGACTGGATGTAAAAGCGCATGTCGCCTTTGTTGACGACGAAATCCACTTCGTAGCGCTTGCGGCAGCGCTTGCCGTCGACGGTCGCGAACATCTCCACGACACCGACATCAACCGCGTAGTCGCGCCGAATGAGTTCGTTGTAGATGGCATTCTCCATGAGATGCGTGTTTTCGTCCTGCCGGAAGTTGAGCCGGGAATTGCGGATGCCGGTATCGACGGCATAGTATTTGGAAGGGTAGTCGAGGTAGCGGTTTCCGCGCAAATCAAAGAGCCGTGCATTCTGGATGAGGAAGGCAGATTCAAGATAACCGAGGTATTTGCGAACGGTCGTTTCGTTGCAGACAAGTTTGCCCGTGGAATTGATTGCGTTGCTGAGCTTCGTGGGATTGGAAAGGCTGCCGATGTTGCTCATGGCCGTGTCGGCTACGATTTCAAGAAGGACGTCGTTCTTGAGGTTGTATCGCTGGACGATGTCCCGCAGGTAGATGGTTGCGTTGAGGTTGTCGAGATAGCGCCGCTTCTCGGATTCGGTCTCAAGAAGGGCACATTCGGGGAGTCCGCCGAATGCGAGGTAGGCGTCGCGGATCTGGTAGAAATCCCGGGCGTTGGGCATCGTTTCGGCGAACTCTGCGAGCGAAAGCGGGGACACCGTGATGGTTTCGCCGCGTCCACGGAACTCGGTGGCTATATCCTTCGAGAGAAGGTCGGCGTTGGAGCCGGTGACGTATGTGGAGATGTTCTTGCGCTTGAGAAGTCCGTTGAGGACATGGTAGAAGGTGATGTAGGCTTTGGGGCGATCTTCGGGGCGCAGGCGAGAGAGCGCCGTGCCTTCGGGCAGTATTGGCTCCGCATGCTGGATTTCATCGATAAGCACGAAACAAGGTGCGTCGTCAGCAGGAAGTCGAGCGCGAATCTCCTTGCCGAGGGTAATTGCATCGCGGCAGAAAAGAAGGTCATCGGATTCAAGGTCGATTTCCACGATGTGGTCTGGGGGAGTGCCGCTGTCAAGCAGATGTTGCTTGAAGAGATTGAACAAGAGGAAGCTCTTGCCACAACGGCGCATGCCTACCAGAATCTTGATGAGATTATGGTTCTTTGCCTGTATCAGCTTGTTCAGAAGTATGTCTCGCTTGATGGTCATTCGGATTCTCCTGCTTTGAAGTTTTGTGCAAATGCACGGAAGTTCAAAACTTGTATATCATACCAAATTTGCCCGTCTGGGTCAATGGGGACTTTGAACTTACGTGCAAGTGCACGAAAGCTCAAAGTCAAGGAGGCGGCATGAAACGATTCAGAAAGGAAAAAACGATGTTCAGCGAAGTGCAGTGCTGGAATCGGATAGAAGCACACAGCCAAATGAAAACTCCATGCACAAACCGACACGCGAAACGCACGCACTTCCGCGCGCGGACGGAATATGATATAATATCCGACAAAAGGAAGGACTGTCAAATGGTATCGGATCAGGTAAAGGCAGGTAAGGAGAGGGCGCCGCATCGCTCCCTCTTCTTCGCAACGGGCATGAAGCGCCGTGACATCAAGAAGCCGTTCATCGGCATATGCAACTCGTACGAGTCTTTCGTCCCGGGCCACTGCCACCTAAACAAGGTCGGCGCGTACCTCAGGAAGTGCGTCGAGGAGGCGGGCGGCGTCGCCATGGAGTTCAACACCATCGCCGTCTGCGACGGAATCGCGATGGGGCATGCGGGGATGAAGTATTCGCTCCCCAGCCGCGAGTTGATAGCCGACTCCGTCGAGACGATCGCGAGGGCGCACTGCTTCGACGCGATGATCTGCGTCCCCAACTGCGACAAGATCGTCCCCGGAATGCTCCTCGGCGCGCTCAGGGTCAACATCCCGACGATCTTCGCCTCGGGCGGACCTATGGCGCCCGGCAGGAACCCGCTTACGGGCGCAGACTCCGACCTCAACACGGTCTTCGAGGGAGTGGGCGCGGAGAACGCGGGGCGCATCAGCGCGAAGGACCTCGAGAAGATCGAGGAGACCTCCTGTCCCGGCTGCGGCAGCTGCTCCGGGATGTTCACGGCCAACTCGATGAACTGCCTCTACGAGGCGCTCGGCATTGCCCTCCCGGGCAACGGGTCCATCCTTGCCGTCGACCCCAGGCGCGCGGACCACTACAAGGCGTCCGCAAGGCGCATAGTCCAAATGGCTAAGAAGGGCGGTCCGCTCCCGCGCGAACTCGTCACCAGGGAGTCGCTGGACAACGCGCTCACGCTCGACATGGCGATGGGCGGCTCGACGAACACCGTTCTCCACACCCTCGCGATAGCGCGCGAGGCGGACGTCGACTTCACGCTCGAGCGCATGAACGAGCTTTCGGCGAGGACGCCATACATCTGCAAGCTCGCGCCGTCCGGACACTACCACGTCGCGGACCTCGACCGCGCAGGCGGCATAATGGCGATATTGAAGCGCCTTCCCGCGAAGCTCCTCCACCTCGATGCGCCGACGGTGAGCGGCAAGACGCTCGGCCGGCAGATCAAGGCGGCGAAGATCAAGGACGACGACGTCATAAGGAAGCTGGACAACGCCTACTCCAAGGACGGCGGACTCGCAGTCCTGTGGGGCAACCTCGCGACAAAGGGGTCCGTAGTCAAGAAGGGCGGCGTCGCCCCCTCGATGATGACGTTCACCGGGAAGGCGATCTGCTTCGACTCGCAGGAGGACGCATGCAAGGGCATCCTTGGCGGGAAGGTCAAGCCCGGACACGTCGTGGTCATCCGCTACGAGGGTCCGAAGGGCGGCCCCGGCATGCAGGAGATGCTTGCTCCGACTTCGTACATCATCGGCGCTGGGCTCGGCGAGTCCGTTGCGCTCATAACGGACGGGCGCTTCTCGGGCGCAACGCACGGCGCGTGCGTGGGGCACGTCTCCCCCGAGGCGGCGGAAGGGGGGCTTATCGGCCTTCTCAAGGACGGCGACGAGATTACGATCGACATCCCGAACCGCGCCATCAACGCGAAGCTCACGAAGGCGGAAATCTCCGCGCGCGCGAAGAAGGCGAAGCCCTGGAAGCCGCGCATCAAGGGCGGGTGGCTCGAGCGCTATTCGCGTTTCGTCGGCAACGCATCGACGGGAGCGAGTCTGAAGAGTTAGGAGTTAAGAGTTAGGAGTTGGCATGGGTGAAGAACGATCCACCCGTCACCAAAGTTCCCAGTTGAACAAAACAGATTTATTTGCTAAAATACAAACAAAATGAAGATGAACAAAAAGAAGATTCGTATAACAGACACAACGTTGCGTGATGCCCACCAGTCTCTTTGGGCGACGCGCATGCGCACAGACGACATCCTCAAGATAGCCGAGAAGATCGACGGCGCGGGCTACTATTCGCTTGAATGCTGGGGCGGGGCGACGTTCGACGTCTGCATGCGCTTCCTCCGCGAGAATCCTTGGGAGAGGCTTCGCCAGATCAAGAAGGTCTGCAAGAAGACTCCTCTTCAGATGCTTTTCCGCGGACAGAACATCCTCGGCTACAAGCACTATCCGGACGACATCGTCGAGCGCTTCACGGCGCTTGCGTGCGAGAACGGGATGGACATCTTCCGCGTGTTCGACGCGCTGAACGATCCGCGCAACCTCGAAATGGCGATCAAGAGCGTCAAGAAGTACGGCGGCCACGCCCAGGGCACGATCTGCTACACTACCTCGCCCGTCCACACGGTGGAGAACTACGTCAAGCTCGCCAAGGAGCAGGAGGCGATGGGCGTCGACTCGCTCTGCATCAAGGACATGGCGGGCATCCTCACGCCCGGCGCGGCGCGCGAGCTCATCGGGGCGCTTGTGAAGGCGCTCCCCGAGATGCCGATCCAGGTCCATTCCCACATGACCAGCGGAATGGCGGCCGCGATGTACATGGCGGCGGCGGAGGCGGGCGCAGGCTGCCTCGACTGCGCGATTTCGACGATGAGTTCGTTCTCGAGCCAGCCGCCGACGGAGTCGATCGTATCCATCCTCGAGTCCGAGGGCTTCGACACAGGACTCGACCGCAAGCTGCTTACCGAGATCAACGACTACTTCAAGGGCGTCAAGAAGCTCCGCCAGCCTGCGTCCTCCGCCAAGGTCGAGCCCGTCGACGCGGGCGTGCTCGTCCACGCGATCCCCGGCGGCATGATCTCCAACCTCCGATCCCAGCTTGCGCAGCAGGACGCGCTCGACCGCCTCCCCGAGGTGCTCGAGGAGCTTCCGAAGACGCGCGCCGACATGGGGTATCCGCCCCTCGTGACGCCCACCTCCCAGATCGTCGGCGTGCAGTCGGTGCTGAACGTCCTCTCCGGGAAGCGCTACTCCATGGTGACGGACGAGACGAAGCGCTATGCGGCGGGCTACTACGGGCGCACTCCCGCGCCGATCGAGCCCAAGCTCAGGAAGAAACTCTGCGGCGACCTTAAGCCGATCACGTGCCGTCCGGCCGACCTCCTCAAGCCCGGCCTCGTCGCCGCCGCCGAGGAGCTGCCGCCCAACACGATCCAGGCGGAGGAGGACATCCTCTCCTACGCGCTCTTCCCGGAGGTCGCGCTCGGCTACTTCAAGTGGCGCAACACCGACCCCTCGAAGCGCGAGCCGATCCCGGCGGACGTCGAGATGGCGAAGGCCGCCGCCGCCGCGCCTGCGGCGTCCGCGGCGCCGGCCGCTGGTTCCGCGCCCGCGGCAAAGGACGCGGGGATTCCCGCCGGCACGCCGGTCGAGGCGCCTCTCAACGGGACGTTCTACCGAAGCGACGCCCCCGGCAAGCCGCCGATGGCGGCGGACGGTGCATCCGTCAAGGCCGGCGACGCCGTGTGCGTCGTCGAGGCCATGAAGCTTTTCAATCCAATCAAGGCGACCGCCGCCGGGAAGATTACCTTCCTTGCGGAGCACGGAAAGCCCGTAACAAAGGGACAGGTTGTCGCGGTAATAGCGTAACCATTCAAGAAGGGGGGGTGCACAGATGCCTAAAGAAAAAGTGAGAAACCCGAGAATCCTCATCGTCACGCCGGAGATCACGTATCTTCCGGAGGGGATGGGCAACCTCGCGGGCAAGATGTCCGCCAAGGCCGGCGGCATGGCCGACGTTTCCGCGTCGCTTACGGCGGCGCTGTACCAGCTCGGGGCGGACGTTCACGTCGCGCTGCCGCACTACAGGCGCATGTTCCACGTCGAGACCGCTCAGCTCGTCTCCGAGGAGCTCCGCAAGTACAAGAGCCACCTCTCCGACGAGCGCATCCACCTCGCCGAGGACCGCTGCTTCTACTACCGCGACACGGTGTACGACCGCGGGGACGGGAACCTGAAGCTCGCGCTCGCGTTCCAGCGCGAGGTGATCAACAACATCATCCCGCACGTGCAGCCGGACCTCATCCACTGCAACGACTGGATGACGGGCCTGATCCCTGCGGCCGCCCGCCGCATGGGCATCCCGTGCCTGTTCACGGTCCACAACATCCACACGCAGAAGCTCTCTCTTGCGCAGGTCGAGGACGCGGGCATCGACGCGGCGGAATTCTGGAGCAACCTCTACTACAGCTACCCCCCCTACAGCTACGAGGAGTCCAGGAACAACAACCAGATCGACCTCCAGGCGTCCGGCTGCTTCGCGGCGCACTTCATCAACACGGTCTCGCCGACCTTCCTGACGGAGATCGTAAACGGCTGGCATTCGTTCGTCCCGGACTCCATCCGCAACGAGATGCGCGCCAAGTTCAACGCCGGCTGCGCGGCGGGCATCCTCAACGCGCCCGATCCGTCCGACAACCCGGTTACGGACGACAAGATTCCGTTCAAGTACGGCCCCGACAACCACTGGGACATGAAGCGCCAGAACAAGCTCGCCCTGCAGCACGCGCTCGGGCTCGAGGAGAACCCCGATGCGCCGCTCTTCTTCTGGCCGAGCCGCCTCGACCCGGTGCAGAAGGGCCCGCAGCTCCTTACCGACATCACGTACAAGTTCCTCGCGAAGTACGCGGCGCAGGGTGCGCAGATCGCGATCATCGCGAACGGGCCCTACCAGCAGCCGTTCTGGGACATACAGTCCTTCCACGGCATCCAGAAGCAGCTCGCCGTCCACAACTTCGACGGGCGCCTCTCGCAGCTCGGGTTCGCGGCGAGCGACTTCACGCTCATGCCGTCGCTCTTCGAGCCGTGCGGGCTTCCCCAGATGCAGGCGCCGATCTACGGTTCCCTCGCCGTCGCGCACGACACTGGCGGTCTCCACGACACCGTAGAGCCGCTCGACTGGAATGCGTCCACGGGCAACGGATTCCGCTTCGATACCTACGACTCGGGCGGGCTCATGTGGGCGATGGACAAGGCGATGGAGTTCTACATGCTCCCGCGTGAAATCCGCGAACGCGAGACGCGGCGCATCATGTCCGAATCGCTCAAGCGCTTCAGCCACACCGAGTGCGCAAAGCAGTACATCAAGCTCTACGAGAAGATGCTGGACCGTCCTCTCGTCAAGCGCGACGCCGCCCAATAATATTGCGAAGAACAGAAGGAGACTCTAAATGAGCGAATACAACTGGCGCTGGAGCAAGGAGGGCCGGATGGCCCAGGTTAAACTTGAAAACGGCGAGGACGTTGCTCACCTTGCGGAGCTGGACCAGAAGCACTGGGCGGCCATTGCAATGCCCACTACCGGCGTCCGTTTCGACGCCCGCACGCTGGCCTTTCTGGATACGGACGGCGACGGCAGGATTCGCACGCCGGAGGTCATTGCGGCGATCAAGTACCTTCAGGCGAAGGGCGTCGACCTGAACGACCTCTTCAAAAAGTCCGAGGAGGACGAGAAGAAGCTGGCGGACGTCCTGTCCCGTCAGGCCGACGTCGCCGCGCTCGAGCCGAGCAAGGACGACAAGAAGGCGCTTGACGACTGGGAGGCGAAGGGCAAGACGCCCGAAGTCGCGTTCCTGGGCGATGCCACGGCTGACGCCGAGGCGGCGCTTGCGGCGGTCGAAGGCGTGATCGACGGCTTCTTCGCCCCGCCGGAGGACATGCCGCTTGTCACCGAGGCTCCCGACGTGGCGCTTCCGCTCAAGGACCATCTCAATCCGAAGCACCTCGAGGCGATACTCTCATTCGCCGAGAAGTGCGTAAAGCCCGTCCTCGGCGAGGTCGGGACGCTCGACCGCATGGGGTGGAAGAAAGTGAAGGGCGCTTTCGCCCCGTACCGTGCGTGGGTCGCCGCGAAGCCCGTCCTCAACGCCGGCAAGAAGGCCGAGCTTGAGGACGAGGAAAGGGTGCTCCGCTACAAGCTCCACCTCCTCGAGTTCCTCAACAACTACGTCAGCATGCGAGACCTCTATGCGGACGGCGGGATGGCCGTCTTCCAGACGGGTACGCTCCGCATCGACGCCAAGGAGCTGTCTCTATGCTTCCATGTCGCGAGCGAGGCTGCGCACAGCGCGCTTTCCGGCAAGTCCAACTGCTGCGTACTCTACCTGAAGCTGACTCGCCCCTCCGAGAAGGCCGAGCAGTTCATCTGCGCGGTCGTCACGGCCGGCGCCGTCGCCCAGCTCTACGCGGGCAGGAACGGCGTCTTCTTCGACCGCGACGGCAAGGACTGGGACGCGGTCGTGACCAAGGTCGTCGAGAGCCAGGTTTCGCTTGCCGAGGCGTTCTGGGCCCCCTGGCGCAAGCTTGGCGAGGGAATAGGCAACACCGTCAAGAAGTACCTCGGCGACAAGCAGACCGCCGCGCAGGCGAAGGTCGACGCGTCCGCCCAGAGCACGCAGGCGGGCGGCGCCGCGATGGCGTCCAGCGTTGCGGCGATCGGAATCGGAGTCGCCATGGTGGGCACGGCCGCGGCGACGCTCATGGCGGCGATCTCGTCGATGACTGCGTTCCAGATTGCGATCTCCATCGTCGCGTTGATCCTCGTCGTGTCGCTTCCGAGCGTCGTACTCACGTGGTTCAAGCTCAGGAAGCGCGACCTGGGGGCGATACTCAACGCCGGAGGGTGGGCGATAAACCGTCCGCTCTACTTCTCGATGAAGCGCGCCCGCGCGTTCACGAAGTGCGCCGGGAACCCGCTCCTATGCCGCACGATCGCGGTGCTTGCCGTCCTCGCGGTCCTCGCCTTCGGCGGATGGAAGCTCTACGAGGCGAAGCGTCCCGCCGAGGCGCCTCAGGCCCCCGCCCCGGCGGCGGAGGCGGCGTCCGAGCCGGCGGCGGCTCCCGCTGCACCTGACGCCGTCGCCCCGGCCACACCGCAAAGTTGAGGCGCATCCGTCGTCCACCAACCGTCCAAAATATGATATAATATCCCTTCCAAGCAAGGAAAGGACTCTACATGAGCAAGGAGAACAAGGTGGCGGAGCGCATCCGCTCGTACCGTGAGAAACTCGGACTCGGCGTCGCCGAGCTCGCATCGAAGAGCGGCGTCGACGAGAAGGTCATTTCGTCCATAGAGGCCGGGGAGGTCATCCCCGCGCTCGGCGTCCTGACGAAGCTGTCCCGTGCGCTCGGCCAGAGGCTGGGCACGTTCATGGACGACCAGTTCAAGCCCGATCCCATCATCACCCGTGCGGCGGACCTCGACTCGGCGGCGGTGCGCAGGACCGGATCCAATGCGCTCGGGTACTCGTCGTACTCGCTCGCGCTCGGCAAGCCGGACCGCCATATGGACCCGTTCCGCATCGAGTTCGACGCGAAGGGCGTGGACATGGCGTCCAGCCACGAGGGCGAGGAGCTGATCATCTGCATCGCGGGCGAAGTCGAGCTTACGTACGGCACGGAGAAGTTCGTCCTCTCCCCCGGCGACACGGCGTACTACAACTCGGTCGTCACCCACGGGCTCAAGGCCGTCGGCGGCAAGCCCGCTTCGATCTACGGCATCGTCTTCATGCCGCTGTAAACCCTTCAACAAACTATACAACAATCGAGATATTCTGAAAATGAGCTGGTTCGTAGCGAACAACGAGAAACCGAAGATTCCGCCGGCCAAGGCCCTTTGGGCCATCTGCCCCAAGTGCAAGAGCCACATGCCGAAGGAGGAGTGGAAGAAGAACAACTCCATCTGCCCCAAGTGCAACTACCACGGACGCCTCTCCGCGCGCGAGCGCATCTCGCAGGTCGCGGACGAAGGGACTTTCGCGGAGGTATTCCGTGACGTGAGCTACTCCGACCATCTCGAATTCCACGACGCCTCGGGCGACTACAAGTCGAAGGTAGAGGCGACGATCGCAAAGACGGGCGAAAGGGAGTCCGTCGTCATGGGGACGTGCGAGATCGACGGACACAAGGCGATGCTCGGCGTCATGGACTTCGCGTTCATGGGCGGCAGCCTCGGCACGGGCACCGGCGAGCGCATCGCGCGTGCCTGCGAGCAGGCGATCGCCGAGAGGCGTCCCCTGGTCATATTCAGCGCCTCCGGCGGCGCGCGCATGCACGAGGGAATCCTCTCGCTCATGCAGATGGCGAAGACATCCGCCGCGATCGGCCGCCTCAAGGCCGCGGGGCTCCCGTACATCAGCGTCTGCACCGACCCCACGACGGGCGGCGTGAGCGCCTCGTACGCGATGCTCGGCGACATCAACGTGACCGAGCCCAAGGCGCTCATCGGCTTCGCCGGCCGCCGCGTCATCGAGAACACGATTCACCAGAAGCTCCCTGCGGACTTCCAGTCCGCCGAGTATCTCGAGAAGCACGGCTTCATCGACAAGATCGTCGAGCGAAAGGACATGAAGCCGTTCCTGGCGAAGATGCTGTATTTCTGGGGCTTCTGAGGGATAGGAATTGAAAATGGAAAACGGAAAGTGCAAAATGAAGGGTAGGTCTTCCGGGACGGCCGCCAAGAAGGCCGCCGTAAAGCTGTCCGCAATGGACCGCGTGAAGCTCGCGCGTGATGCGAAGCGTCCGCACATCTGGGATTTCATCAACGCATTCTGCTCCGATTTCGAGGAGTTGCACGGCGACCGTCTCGTTAACGACGACAGGGGCCTCGTGGCGGGCTTCGGCACGGTCGGCGACTACAGGGCGCTCATTCTCGGCCACCACAAGGGCGCGACAGTCGAGGAGAACATGGAGGCGAACTTCGGCATGGTGAACCCCGACGGCTACAGGAAGGCCATGCGCCTTGCCAAGCTCGCCGAGAGGTTCCACAACCCGATAGTCACCTTCGTCGACACCCCCGGCGCGTATCCCGGCAAGGAGGCCGAGGAGCGCGGACAGGCCGAGGCCATTGCGAAGTCCCTCGAGTTCTTCGCCGGACTCAAGACGCCCATCGTCGTAGTCGTGACGGGCGAGGGCGGCTCCGGCGGCGCGCTCGCCATAGCCGTCGGCGACAGGATCCTCATGATGGAGAACGCCGTCTATTCCGTCATATCCCCCGAAGGGTGCGCGGGCATCCTCTGGCGCGACGGCAAGATGGCGCCTGCAGCGGCGGAGGCCCTTAAGATTACGGCCGACGACCTCAAGCGACTCGGCGCGATCGACGAGATCGTCCCCGAGCCGGCGGGCGGTGCGCAGAAGAACCCGAAGGCGGCCCTCGCGTCCGTCAAGAAGGCCGTCCTCTCCGCGCTCAAGGCGCTCGCCGGGGTTCCGGCGGACGAACTTGTCGAGCAGCGCTACGCCAAGCTTCGCGCCTACGGGAATTTCTACTGATCTGAAATACGTTAAACCAATTAAGGAGCAGAATATGGCATTCGAGAAGGATTTCATGATTTTCTCCGGCACGGCAAACAAGCCGCTCGCCGAGAAGGTGGCAACGTATCTCGGTCATCCCCTTAACAAGATCGACATACGGCACTTCCCCGACGGCGAGACCTTCTGCCAGGTGCAGGAGGGCGTACGAGGTCGAGACGTCTTCATCATCCAGTCCGGCAGCCCCCAGCCCAACGAGGCGTACATGGAGCTGTTCGTCATGATGGACGCCATGAAGCGCGGCAGCGCGGCCCGCATCACGGCCGTCCTCCCGTACTACGGCTATGCTCGCCAGGACCGCAAGGACATGCCGCGCGTGCCGATTACGGCCCGCCTTGTCGCGAACCTGCTGACCACGGCCGGCGCGGACCGCGTCCTCACCATGGACCTTCACGCGAACCAGATCCAGGGCTTCTTCAACATCCCGCTCGACCACCTCAAGGCCGAGCCCGTGATCCTCAAGTACATCCGCGACCAGAACTGGTCCAACCCGATCGTCGTCGCGCCCGACACGGGCGGGGCGAAGACGGCCTACGGCTACAGCCGCAAGCTCGGGTGCGGTCTCGCCATCGTCGCGAAGCAGAGGACGGGCGACTCGACCGTGGACGCGTTCAGCGTCGTAGGCGATGTGAAGGGCTGCGACGTCATCATGATCGACGACATGACGGCCACGGGCGGCACGCTCTCCGCCGCAGCCAAGATGTGCCGCGACTCCGGCGCCAGGTCGGTCCACGCATTCGTCTCGCATTTCCCGCTCACGGCGAAGGGCGAGGAGCGGCTCATGAACGAGTCCCAGCTCGACGAGCTCGTGGTGACGGACTCCATTCCGCTCCGCACGGGCTTCGATCCCGCAAAGCTCCCGTTCAAGCTCACGCAGCTTTCTGTCGCGCCGCTCATCGGCGAGGCCATCAAGCGCATCCACCTCGACGAGAGCGTCAACGACCTCTTCGTACGCGAGTGAAAGTCGTAGTTGGACTAGGCAATCCGGGTCCGCAGTACGCGAACACGCCCCACTCCGTCGGTTTCGAGGCCGTCGACGCCATAGCGTCCGCCATCGGCGCGGAGTGGGAGTTCAAGAAGTCGTTCAACGCGCTTCTCGCGCGCGGTTCCTTCGCGGGCGGACAGGTCCTGCTCGTGAAGCCCCAGACCTTCATGAACCTCTCCGGCGACGCGGTTGCGCCGATTGTCAAGTACCACAACGCCACATCGGCCGACCTCCTCGTCATACAGGACGACATCGACCTTCCCGTAGGCCGCATGCGCATCCGCAAGAACGGCTCCTGCGGCGGACATAACGGCGTACGCAACATCATCGAGCGCCTCGGAACCTCCTCCTTCACGCGCCTCAAGCTCGGCGTGGGCAAGGAGCGCGGCAATGTCATCGGCCACGTCCTCGGAAAGTTCGATTCCGAAACGCGCGCCGTCATGGACAAGGTGGTCGCGGCTGCCGCCAAGGCGGCGGAGGCAATTCTCTCCCTGGGGCCGGACAAGGCGATGAACGCCTGGAACGGCTGGACGCCCGAGGAAGTTGGCAGTCGATAGTGGGGAGAGGTCTTAGGGTGCTAGGGCGAATGTGACGGAGGTGAAAGGATGAAATCTGATTTTTCCGAGACGCCTGTTGCAAACAGAACGAGGATTTCACTTTTCGGGAGGCGCAACGCGGGCAAGTCGTCGCTTATAAACGCTCTTACGGGACAGTCGGTTGCGATAGTGTCTGACGTCCCGGGAACGACCACGGACCCTGTCTCGAAGACGATGGAGATCCTGCCGCTCGGTCCCTGCGTTGTCACGGACACCGCAGGACTCGACGACGAAGGCGAGCTCGGCGCGGAGCGCGTGAAGCGCTCGCTCGCAGTCCTCGAGACGACGGACATCGCGCTCGTCGTCGTTCCCTGCAATGAAGAGCCTGGCGAGACAGAACGGCGGGTCGTGGCCCGCTGTGCGGAAATGAAGATTCCCGTCATCCTCGTCCGCACCAAATCCGACCTCGCCCCCCAATCACCAACCACCAACCCCCAATCACCAACTACCAATCACCAACCACCAATCACCAACTGCAGCGCCAAGACCGGCGCGGGAATCGACGAACTTCGCGCAAAGCTTGCCGCGGCGGTTCCGGACGACAGGCCGGGTCCCCTCGTTGCGGACTTGGTGACGCGAGGCGACATAGTGATTTGCGTCTGCCCGATTGACGCGGCGGCGCCGAAGGGACGGCTCATCCTTCCGCAGCAGCAGGTCATCCGCGAGCTTATCGAGAACGGCTGCACGGCGGCCGTGTGCCAGCCTTCGGAGCTGAAGGCTCTCATCGAGAGGATCGGGAAGGGGAATGTGAAGTTCGTCATCACGGACTCCCAGGCGTTCGCGGCGGTTGATGCGGCGACTCCGCCTGACGTTCCGCTCACGTCCTTCTCCATTGTCTTTGCGCGGCAGAAGGGGGACTTGAAGACGCTTTGCGCGGGGGCGGAGGCGCTCAAGGGCTTGAAGGACGGCGATACGGTGCTAATTGCCGAGGGCTGCACGCACCGCAGGCAGTGCGGCGACATAGGGACGGTGAAGCTTCCGGCGTGGATACGCAAGTTCACCGGGAAGAAACTGGAGTTCAAGTTCTCGTCCGGCGGCGATTTCCCATTGGATTGCGATTCGCTTCCGTCCCTTGTCGTCCATTGCGGCGGATGCATGCTGACACGCAGGGCGGTGATGTCCCGCATCGGACGCTGCCTGTCGGCGGGGGTTCCCGTCGTGAACTACGGCGTGGCGATCGCCCTGATGCACGGCATCGTCGCCCATCCCGGCACATGCATGGTGGTCAGGTCGCACTGACGCTTGTTTTCCCCGACATCACGCCGCTAATCAGGTTCAATCTCTACGCGTGAACGCGGACGCCGGTGCGAGGTGGCGGGCGCGCCATTCGCGCATCGTCATGCCGGTGCGGGCGCGGAAGAAGTGCATGAGATGCGTTTCCGACCTCCATCCGCAGAGGTTTGCGATGGGGCCTATCGCCTGGCGCGGGTCGGCGAGGAGCTCCATCACCTTCGCGAAGCGGACCTCGCGTATCTCCACTGCAACGGACGTCCCGCTCTTCGCGAAGGCGTCCGTCAGCTTTGTGCGCGAAACGCCGAGCGAGCGCGCGAGGCGGACGACATCGAGCTTGGCGGCGTTTGCGCGGATGAGGTCCCTCGCCTGGCGCACGAGCGCCGACACGCCGGAGGAGGGCCTTGCGGACTGTCGCGCGACTATCCTGTTCACGCTTTCCCGGACCTTCACCACACGCGGCGCGCGGCGTCCCTCCATCATCTCCTGGAGCGTTGCGGCGGCGATGAACCCCGCGCCGTAGAAGTTCGGCTCGACCGTCGCGATCGGGGGCCTTGCGTGCCCGCAGATGAGCTCGTCGTTGTCGATTCCGAGGACGGCGAGCTGCTCCGGCACGGCGATCCCCGCCTCCGCGCACGTCTCTACGACCTGGAGCGCGGTGAGGTCGTTCGCGGCGAGGATTCCGGCGGGGACTGGCAGCGCGCGCAGCCATTCCGCGAGGTCGGCGCCGCTTCCGCGGCTGAAGACGTGGCGCGCGAGACCGCGTTTCCTCGCGATCGCGCGGAAGGCCTTCTCGCGCGCCGTGGACCAAGCCTCGAGCGAAGGGTCGGGAACGAACGCGACGTCCGCGCCAGGCATCACCTTCCCGAGATGGTCGAGGCTTGCCGCGACTATCGCGTCCGTGTCGAAGCGCACGTAGGAGAACCTTCCTCCCTTCACGTGCGCGTCGTGGTTGTCAAGGACCACGACGGGCACCTTCGCGGCGGAGAGGATGTCTATGACGGCCTTCTGGCCCTTCGGGGACGCGACGCTGAGGAGAAAGCCCTCCGTGCCGTCCGCGAGCGCCTGCCTGACGGCATCCGGCGTGAGCTCGGACGCCGAGCGCGCGATGCGCACGTCCCAGACGTGGCCCGCGTCGAGAAACCCGAGGATTCCGGACAGATGCTCTCGTCCGGCCTTCCCCTCCAGCTTTGGCGAGATGAGCACCTTTCTCACCCCCGAATGCGCAGCTATGTTGTTCATGCGGCAATTATATCAAATCCGGACGTTTCGTGCACGGGCAAAAAGACAGTTGTTTTTCGGACGAAACCATAGTTGCGTCCGTCTTTTTTCTGCTATAATATGGGCAAACACTTCAAGAAGGAGAAGCCACAATGAGAAAATCCTCCGTCGCAGCCGCATTCATCCTCGCCGCAGGGTCGCTCTTCGCAGAGTACGCGCCCGAGAAGTGGAACCTCGAGGCGCGCGAGAAGTTCGCGGCGCAGCGTTTCGGCATCTTCATCCACTGGGGCATCTACGCGAACTACGCGCAGGGAGAGTGGTACCAGCAGAACATCGGCATGGACACCGAGACGTACGGACGCATGAAGGACGGGTTCTATCCGTCGAAGTTCGACGCGAAGGAGTGGGTGCGGGTGTTCAAGGACGCTGGAGCGAAGTACGTGACGATCACCTCGCGCCACCACGACGGATTCTCCCTGTGGCCGACGAAGGTGGACGACGGCTTCAACGTCGCGGAGACTCCGTTCAAGCGCGACATCCTCGGCGAGCTCGCGAAGGCGTGCGACGAGGCGGGGCTTCAGCTCAACTTCTACTATTCGCTCATGGACTGGCACCGCAAGGACTATCCGGCTGGCGGCGCGGCCAAGGCGTGCCTCGGGGACCAGAAGGGCGACTACGACTCGTACAAGAAGTTCATGATGGGCCAGATTACGGAGCTCATCGACAGCTACCATCCGGGCAACATCTGGTTCGACGGCGAGTGGGACAACCCCGCGAAGGTCGTGGACGGGAAGCTCGTCCCGACGCTTGACTGGGACTTCGACGCGATCTACGACCTCATCCACTCCAAGAAGACGCTGGTGGCGAACAACAACCACCAGATAATCCGCCCGAAGGAGGACATCCAGCTCTTCGAGCGCGATCTCCCCGGCGAGGGGACGTCGTTCTCGAAGAATCAGCCCATGACGCGAGACCGCCCCGTCGAGCAGTGCGACGTAATCCAGAAGAACGTCTGGGGCTACAGAATCGCCGAGCGCAGCTTCCGCACGCCGGAGGAGGTCTGCGCGATGATTTGCCGCTGCGCCGCGAAGGACTCGAACCTCCTCATGAACATCGGGCCCGACGGTTCGGGACGCCTTCCCGCGCGCGCGGTCGAGGTGATGGCCGAGGTTGGCAAGTGGATGCGCGCGAACGGCGACGCGATCTACGGAACTCGCGGCATCGGCCTCGTCAAGAACCCCGACGGCTCCGAGACCGGCAAGACGAAGAAGGGCGACCGCGTCTACGAGATCACCATCCCGAAGGGTTGCACGGGCTATCCGGTAGTCAAATAGGCAGTTGCAGCCCAAGGAGGTGCGGCGTCTCGGTGCGCCAAGAGTGGGTGCGGCGGAGCTGGAAGCTCCACCTCCTTGTGTGTGTCGCGAAGCACAAGGAGGTGCACCGTCTCGGTGCGCCACGAGTGGGTGTGGCGGAGCTGGAAGCTCCACCTTGGGATAGGACGCGGCTGGAAGCCGCGTCTCCATGGGAGAGACCGCCTCACCGTGTCTGATGCGGACGGTTGAGGAGCGCGAAGCATAGGCCGCAGCGGTAGCGAAGGCGTTTTGTAAACCGTCGGAGTTTCATCATGCTGTTTACCGCTGCACTCCCAGTCACATATTGCAATAAGTGGCGACTCAAGGAGATGCGGCGTCTCGCCGCGCCGGCATGGCGGAGCTGGAAGCTCCACCTCCTCTTATCTTGAGGTCGCGATCCACCGGAAAAGTTCGGAAGTTGCTGGAATATCCCCACTTTTTAACCCCTGAAATGAGTCGCATGCCTGATTTCATTGGGCGGGACGAGTTTCTGGAAGTGAAATAAGCGAAAAGTCGGTTCCACTTGCTGGATGTGGTATAATGCCACTTGCCAAAAACCACCAAGGAGGAACCGACATGGGAAATGATAGCATAATTGCGTTCAAAACGCGAGAACAGCTCAGAAAATACCTGGGGATATTTTCTCCCCAGTTCAATGACAGCCGCTGGAAGATGGAGTTTCTGGGGCAGATGCTTTTCGGCATACAGGTCTCGCGCAAAATGTTCGAGGTGCCGGAGTTCTTCTACTACGCAATCGCGGACGGCCTCCGCTGGCTCTTCGTGCGCCACGGGAAGTGGCGCGGATGGAAGTGCCCGCGAGAGGAATG
The DNA here is from genome assembly GCA_946610035.1 of uncultured Verrucomicrobiota bacterium. Classification (GTDB taxonomy): domain Bacteria; phylum Verrucomicrobiota; class Kiritimatiellia; order RFP12; family UBA1067; genus UBA1067. The sequence goes on along the minus strand of CAMOCC010000038.1, from coordinate 4 downwards.
CGGC
>CAMOCC010000037.1 GCA_946610035.1 uncultured Verrucomicrobiota bacterium | reverse complement strand
CGTGTTTACAGTGCTGAAGCGCATCTCATGCGACGTGAACTGACGAGTATAGGTTAAATGATAAAATTGTGCAGCTAGATGGGTACAACAAGGAGTGATACGCAATGAAGACAATACATCCCGCATTATTCTGTAATACTGTGATTTCGGCTCGCGCCGTTGCGGCCGTCCTCGCGCTGGCGCTTCCGATAGGCACGGCGCGGGGCGAAACGCAATTCAATTCGTCGCAGCAATTCACCGAGCTCCAGACGGTGACGGAATATGCGACGCTGAATGGCGGCACGGCCGAGAATCCCAACGTCTTCACGGCCTCGGACGACAGCTTTGGCATCAGCCAGACGGGCGGCAACACCGAGAACAAGGGCGTCTGGCAGATCAACGGAGGAACCTACACCTTCGGCAACGACTATCTCAGCTACAACAATACGGCGATGACGTTGCTCGGCGGAACGGCTTCATCGCTCTACTGGACGAAGATCTTGGGCCATTCGTCGCTGACTATCGCTGGCGGCTCGTGGATGACGGGTTCCCACAACAAAGATGGCGTCAGCAACAACGGGTCGTTCGTTGTCGGCGAGGCGAATGGTGACGATGCGACCGTGACGGTGTCAGGAGGTGCGCTGACGGCTTCTTCTGCGGATACGAACGGCGGATGCGGCATCCGGATCGGAGCTGGTGATGGTTCAAAGGGCACGTTGAACATTTCCAGCGGCGCCGTCACGAATCTCGGCGTCGCGGCTGTCGGCTATTACGAGAATTCCATCGGTGTCTTGTCCGTCAGCGGCGGCGAGATGCACGTAACAGGTTTCACGGAGCTCGGGCTGGGGGTTGGCGCCAATGCCTCCATGGCGATTGCAGGCGGAAAGGTGGATACAGACGATGAGTTCATCATCGCCTGCGAGACGGGGAGCAGAGGCACATTGACACAGTCGGACGGCGTCTTTACGCCGAAAAAGTTCTGGGTTGGCTCCCGCTATGGTTTTTCCGGGGGCTCGTATGGCAGATTCGAGATGACAGGCGGCTCCCTTGCGACGGACTCCGGGCAGGATTTCATAGTGGGCGGACACTCAGGGTCGACAGGCACCGTCGAAGTGGCAAATGCTACGATCAACGTTGGCGGGAATCTCCTCATTCCATGGGCGGATAACGCCGTCGGACAAGCGACCGTCAATGCGGGAACGACGCTGACGAGCAGCAAGATTTGGTTGTGCGACAATGACTTTACCTCGCACGATACAGGCTCGGGATCGCTTGCGATTAATGGCGGAAGCGTCACTACGTCAGGGGAGGTCATGGTGGCCAAGGGCAAAAACACTACAGCAACGCTATCTGTCACGGGCGGTGAGGTCTCTATAGCCGACAAGTGCATCCTTGCCAATGGCGAAGGTTCCGCGGCGACGTTCAGCATCACTGGCGGAAGGGTTGCTTCAACGAAGGAAATGTTCATTGGCTATGGCAAGGATTCCGAAACGACTGTGCACATGACAGGCGGTGCCCTGGAGACAGAGGACTGGTTTGCAATCGCCCGCGCTGATAATACTAGCGTCAGCAATGTGCGGACGACATTCACCATGGACGGCGGCACGATCACCAACGCCAACATGTCCATCGGCTCGTTCGCCGGATTGGACGGCTATGTCGCGATGGATGTGAACGGAGGCGACGTCTACAGCAAGAATCAGCTGAACATCGCCGAGAACCTCCCGGCGACCGTGACGCTTGACAACGCGACGATGGCGGCTGCGGGAGAGGTTAAATTCGCGTGCCGCGAGGGCGCCAATGCCACGATGACCATTGGCCCGGGAGGAGTACTGAGGGGCAGGGCAGGAGCCACATCCGGCACAGGTCTGTACCTGCCCTACGGCGGGGGAAACGCCACGTTGGTTGTGAATGGCGGCACGATAGATTCCACTACTTCCGACTTCTACCTGGGCTATGGTGCGGGCACTGGCACGCTTACCATCAACAGCGGGCTTGTCAATGCAACAAACAAGTGGATCAAGATCGGAAGCTCCGGGACGTCGACCATCAATCTCAACGGCGGCGAACTCGTCACAGGTCGTCTCAATCTCGACGCAAATGACAAACTTACCGTAAACTTCAACGGCGGCACGCTTACATATGATGGCAACAACTCTGCGAATGGCGACACAATCCTGCCGTCAGGGCTTGCCGCGAACGTCGGTGCGCGCGGCATCGTTCTCGACAACAGCCGCTCTTCGCAAGCGATTGTCGCCGCAGATCTTGCAAGCGGCGTAGAGACGACGGAGACGGACGGCGGCCTTGTCAAGCGCGGTTCGGGAGTAGTCTATCTTTCAGGTTCAATTTCATACAACGGTCCTACTGTCGTCGAGGCGGGCACCTTGAAGATCGCAGCCGGGGATTCGCTTACGGGGTCCGTTGACGTCCGCTCCGGAACGACGCTCATAGTCGGTGATGAAAGCTCGACTGCATCGTCGGCATTCTCCGGTCCGGTCACTCTTGCCGGCACCCTCGTCAAGAACGGCTCCGGTGTGCTTGCAAGCAGTGGAGCGCTTGCAATTCCGTCTTATGTCGAAATCGATGTAGAGAAGGGCAGCGTCAACGTTGAAGGTGCGGTTTCCGGTGCCGGGTCGATAGCGAAATCGGGCAAGGGGCTTCTTGTCCTTTCAGGGGCGACTGGGCATACTGGTGCGACGACGGTCGAAGATGGCGCGCTTCAACTTGTAAAGGGCGCCGTCTTGTCCGGTTCGCTTGTCGTGGGCGGGAAAGGGCTGGTCGCGGTCGATTGCAACGATCTAGAGGAGAGCGAGACGCCCGTCAGACTCTTCACGGCGACGGGAGGGCTCACGCTTCCCGTGGGGCAGGACGTGTCTGATAGCGTCGTCATTGTCGGGCAGGCCTGCGCCTATGCGCTTTCATACAATGAGACGGAGCACGCCGTGTATGCGACCGTCTCCTCCGTCAAGGCCGATGCCATCTGCAAACTGACGACGTGGATGTACGACTATGCGACTGCGGAGGCGAAGAAATCCTATCTCCACCATACGGGCCCCTGGTCAAACGGAATTCCTGGCGCGAACGACATAGCCTTTTTCTCTGGCGATGCATACGTACTCTTGAACGGCGACAGCGACAAAATGGACATCGGGAACATACTGGTCCGCGGCGGTCGCGTGTTGTTCAAAGCCGGCACTCCCTGGCCGAACCTGACGCCGCGTTGCATTTCAGGGGCTGGGACAGTGGCGCTCTCTTGTGTTGGCTTGGAGACCGTAAGCGGCGTTCCGCTTCTCGCTTCGTCTGGCGTGACGATTGAGGCCGCCTACTACAGCGACACCCAGGACACGTGGTTCGACAGCGGTGATACGACGATTACGCTCAACGGACCCTTCGTCTGCACGAACGGAATCGCCCGGATCGCCAAAGGCATCACCTTCAACGGACCCGTCACGATCACGACCCCCTATAATGGCGGTTGGAGCCAGTTCGGGGAGAACGGAGGCAGTGTTGTCAACGGAAAGCTCACTATAGGCGGCGCCAACTATGAAATCAAGAGTGGAAACACCGTGAACGGCGATATTGAAGTCGTTTCCGGCGGTACGGTGACGTTCAATGCGACGCTGGCGGCGAAGTCGGCAATTACCGTCGATGCAGGCGGGACGTTGACGGCCACCTCCATTTCGACCGTCGACACACCGCTGGTCGTGGACGGCACTTTCAACAGCAACACGTCCGGCTTTACCGTCTCTGGCGATATCAGTGGCTCCGGCATCATCAACCACTACAACGGCACTTGCACGCTCACTGGTGACAACAGTGCATTTGCCGGTACGTTCAACAAGACGGTGAAGGATGCAATCTACTTCAACAACAATACTGCAGGTTCCGCTTTAGCAGACTGGAACATTGGTGGCGACATACGCACGGCGGTTAAGTCCGGAACGCTACAGTTCGGATCAATCCACTACTACAAGCGCGATGGTTGGAATGCCATCTATCTTGAAAAAGCAACTGACATGGTCTATCTTGAGATAGGCGCCAACGGCGAAGACTCCAATCTTGGCACGTCATCCGACATATGCTTCTGCAATGGAGGGGCGGACCATCTCTCGATTCGAAAGGTCGGTGAAGGCAACCTCGATCTATGGTTCAACGCCTATCAGACGCTTGATTTGTCCGCTGGCACGGCGACGTTGCAGAACAACAATGGTCCTTCGAATACCTTCGTGTTCAATGGCGGGACACTACGCCTTGGGTATGATATGACCTGGGATGTGAGCGAGCGGTTCGACTTCGCAAACTCCACGGGTCCGACTGCCATAGATACCAACGGCCACAATGCGCAGTACAACGCCGAGTTCAGCGGAACCCACAAGATTGTGAAGAATGGACTTGGGACGCTCTGGCTTTATCGGATGCCTACGACAACGGGTGAAATCGAGGTCAATGCAGGCAGGTTGGTGCTCCCGTACAAGAGCGATGCCTATGCCGTCACAGTCGCCTCTGGTGCCTATGTCGTTCTCAGCCTAGAGGGACAGACAATCGCCGAAGGGGGGACGTTCCCCGTCTCCGGCATCACGCTCGCCAATGCAGACCAGCTTGCGGGCATCGACGACGAGTACGTGTTTACGGTAGCGGAGACCGAAAGCGGATACAACCTGACGGCCTCGTATGATCCCGTCAATAGATGGATAGGCGGAGAGGCCGGTTCGTGGCAGAACGTATACAACTGGTCCAGGTGGTGCGTTCCGACTGACAAGCAGACGGTCGCCTTCGATTCCTCCGTCACTGTCACATCTACAGGAAGCGGGGTATATGACATGGGTGTCGTTTCCAACCTTGTCCTGAACGCGAATGTTGTATTCCAGAACGGGAACAAGAATGGTCAGTGGCCGTCAATTCGACCTGGCTCGGTAGGCGGCACTGGTTCGATGACCTTTGATTGGTTCGGACTTCGTGCTCAAGTTGGAAAGGAACTGCATGTCACTAACGACATCGCGCTCCTTGCGAATGGCGCGCAGAACAACTGGCTCAACGGAGAAAGCGGAGGTGACTTGTACCTCTACGGAACAATCTCGAATGATGTAGGAGCTGTCCTTGATGTGAACGGAAGAACCTTCATACACGGCAAAGTGATTGGCGCAGGTACAGTCTGGCTGTCGACGGAGGTCTATCTTATGGCCGGCGGCGGTGTTGACGATGTTCTTTTCTCGGGGAATGTTAATCCAGAAGAAGGTTCATATGTGCATATAAACGCCGGCAGTACCCATGGAACGAATGCGACTTGGAATCTTAGCGGGGATTTCCGCATCTGCACGGACTTTCCCTCCGAGCAGATTTTAAGAATAGGCGCATTGAATGCCAGTAAAAACGGCAACCACTGCATGACCTATTTGAGCGACAACCAGCAGTCTTTGATCATTGAAACAGGGTTTAACAACCAGGACTCGACCATTGATTCGCAATATTTCTTTGGGAACGGTGCGGACTACTCGTCGCACGACAAGGCTCCAGTGACTATTCGCAAGTACGGGACTGGTACGATGTACTGCGGCGCCTTCGCATACAAGGCGCTGGAGATACACGATGGCACGCTTGTAAACGCCCATGAATGGAACATTGACGACTCGAGGTCCGGCGAGAGGGGCTGTGATTCGGTGTCCGTCGACCCTGGCGCCGTATTCATGACGACGGCGGCTTTTTACGCCGATACCATGACACTTGCGCCTGGCGCGGTGCTGCGCTCGACGCTCAAGGCCGAGACGGCGACCGAGAACGATGTGACGACGACCAACGGCTTCTCCACGGTGGCATGGCCGACGGTGGCGGGCGAGGTCGGCGTAGAGGGGGTGAAGGTCGAATTCACCAACCCCGAAGTCCTCAACGATGTGCTGAACGGCGATAATGCGGGCCTCAAGGAACTGGCGTCCCGGACGAAGTACCGTCTGCTCAATGCGACGCGGATTACAGGCGATGCCGCGCTTGAGACGGCGCTGGCCACGCCCGGGAAGGGGATAGGATGGTCAATCAGAACTGTTCCCGGCGCAGATTCCGGCATGGATCTCGTCCTTAAGCGCGCATGCAGGAGTTCTACGGTCATCGTCAGATGACGTCCTGATTGATTCGGAAGCCCCTGCGCGGCTCTCTGCATCCCCCTGGCTTCGCCGCCCCTGCTTCTGGCAGGGGGCGGTGGTGGAATCTGCTGTGAGAATATGATATAATATCAATCAACACAATCAGGAGGAATGCAATGTCCAATGCTTCATACGAGGTCGTCGATTTCGGGATGACGAAATTCGGCGAAAAGGCGAAAAAGTACATCTTGAATGGCGCAGGCGGCGTCGTTCTCGAGGTCAGCGACTACGGCGGGAAGGTCGTCAGGCTCTTTACGCCCGACAAGACGGGTGCGCTCAAGGACGTCGTGGTCGGCTTCGACGATCCGTCGGGCTGGGACAACGGCGACCCCTACTGGGGCTGCATCATCGGCCGCTACGGCAACCGCATCGCGAAGGGCGTGTTCAAGCTGAACGGCGCCGAAGTGAAGCTCCCCGCCCTCAACAACGCCCCGGCCGGGATCGGCTGCAACCTGCACGGCGGCAAGCGCGGCTGGGATGCCTACGTCTGGGGCGCGGAGCCCTTCGTGAAGGGCGACGACGTGGGCGTCGTCTTCACGCACACGTCGCCCGACGGCGACGAGGGCTTCCCCGGCAAGGTCGAGGTGAAGGTGACCTACACCCTCACCGCCTCCAACGTCTGGAGGGTCGACTACGAGGCGGTCCCCGACAAGGAGACACCCATCAACATGACACAGCACGTCTACTTCAACTTCAAGGGGGAGTCCGGCGGCACGATCGAGGACCACATACTCACCATCGACGCCTCGAACGTGACCCCGACCGACGCCGGGCAGATCCCGACGGGCGAAATCGCGAAGGTGGACGGCACACCCTTCGACTTCCGCAGGGGGATGCGCATCGGCGAGAGGATCAACGAGAGGAACGAGCAGCTCGAGTTCGGCCGCGGCTACGACCACAACTGGGTCCTGGACAAGGGCGTCATGGCCGGCGGCGCGGGCGGACTCATCCGCGCGGGCCGTCTCGTGTGCCCGTTGAACGGGCGCGGCCTCGAGGTCTGGACGACCGAGCCCTGCCTCCAGATCTACACGGCGAACTGGGCGGACTACAACCAGACGGCGAAGGGCGGCGAGCACCTCTCGTTCCGCTGCGGAATCGCGATGGAGACCCAGCACGCCCCCGATTCGCCGAACAGGCCCGAGTGGCCCACGACGTTCGTGAAGGCCGGCGAGAGGTACGCTACGACGACGGAGTTCCGCTTCTTCGCGGAGTAGGTCCTTGATGATGGACGACGCAGCGCCGAAGAAGACGAGCTTCACCTACGAGCTCACCAACGACCAGCAGGAACTGATGCTGGGGATCATGGTGAACGGGAACTACCGAAAGAGGGAGGTCCCGTATTCACTCTGGTCCATAGAGGGCGACCACTTCAACGCCACGCTCTATTCGAAGGAGAAGCACGGCAGGCGCAAGCTCTGCGTACAGGGCTCGAAGGCGGAGGATTTCGTCCTCTTCGTCCTCGAGCCCAACGTCCTCGGCGCGGCGTCGCTCGGCTACGAGAAGGAGCTTTCGCCCGAACTCTTCAGCGCCCACGCCGGGAGCGACGAGTCCGGGAAGGGCGACTTCTTCGGGCCGCTCGTCGTGTGCTGCGCGTACACGGACGAGAGGCTTTCGGATGAAATGATGAAGATGGGGGCGAAGGACTGCAAGCAGATGTCCGACAAGTCGGTCCTCGCAGTGGGCGCGAAGCTGCGCGCGCTGCTGGGGCCAAGCGGCTACTCGGTCGTCAAGCTCGGTCCCGCCGCCTACAACCGCCTCTATGCGAAGATAAGGAACATCAACCGCCTCCTCGCATGGGCGCACGGCACTGCGATTGAGGAGCTCCTCGAGAAGCAGCCCGCCTGCAGGCGCGTCGTCGTGGACCAGTTCGCGCCGACGGAGGCGACGATCAAGCGCGCTCTCAAGACGCGCGGCAAGGCGGCCGAGGTGGACCAGCACCACAAGGCCGAAAGCGACATCGCGGTCGCCGCGGCATCCGTCATCGCGCGCGAGATATTCCTCCGCGACATGATGAAGATGGCCGCGGAGTCGGGCGTTCCGCCGTCCAAGGAGGGGGAGGCCCCGACATTCCCCCTCGGTTCCTCGGATCCGCGTGTAAGGGCGACGGCCGAGGAGATGGTCAGGAAGAACGGGCCGGTTTGGCTTATGAACCACGCCAAGGCGCATTTCCAGACGACGGACAAGGTGCTCGCCGCCTGCGGCAAGTCGCGGTCGGACCTGCCGGCCGAGGGACAGGTGGTTTCGGCGATGGCCAGGAAGGAGAACGAAAACAAATGAACCTCTTGCTAGCAAACTCGCTTCTGGACGGGTTCCTGAAGTCAAACGGAATCGGACAGGGCATCGTGATCTTCCAGCTGATAGGCTCCGTCCTCATGGTCGCAGCCATCATCGGCAAGGGACAGGAGCTCGGCTACGTCGCGCGCATGACGCGGCGCTTCCTCAGGGACTTCTCGACGAGCGCCGACGTGCTGGAGTACTACTTGAAGCGCCGTCCCACTGCGACTACCGGGTTGGAGGGGATCTACAAGGCGACGTGCGAGCGCCTCATGAAGGTGATGACGCCCGACACGCGCACGCTCCTCCTGGGACGCGGCGCGCCCGGCCAGGAGGGTGGCGCCGCGCTGACGCCGCGCGAGGTGGATCTCGTGCGAGGCACGTGCGAGCACGCGCTGGACGAGGAGGAGCTCCGCATCGAGCACGGCATGGGAGTCGTCGCGACGGTCGTCGCGCTCGCGCCTATGCTCGGGCTACTCGGCACGGTCTGGGGCGTCCTGGACGCCTTTGCGGAGATGGGGTCCGCCGGAAGCGCGAACCTCGCGACGATCGCGCCGTCCATTTCGTCCGCCCTCGTTACGACGGTCGTCGGACTTCTCATCGCCATCCCCGGGGTCGTCGCATACAACCGCATGAACGCGACGATACGCGAGGTCTCGAACGACATGGAGGGGTTTGCCGACGAGTTGAACGGGCGCATCGCGTGCGAGTTCCAGGAAGGGAAGGGCGTCTAGGATGTCTGTCAGATCGAGACGCCGCAGGGCGCGGCGGGGCGAGAAGCCGAAGGCGACGGTGGACATGACGTCCCTCATCGACCTCACGTTCCTACTTCTCGTCACCTTCATCATGACGCTCCCCGCGCTGGAGCAGGGTGTCTCCATCAAGCTCCCGCAGGCGAAGACGGACCAGCTGCCGATGAAGGACCGCAAGGCGAACACGGTGTCCGTCGACGCCGCGAACCAGATATTCCTCAACAACAAGCCCGTGACGCTCGCGGAGCTGGAGCGCGAGCTCGCCGCGCTCGCGGCCGAGGACCCGGAGGTTCCCGTCCTCATCCGCGGCGACGAGCGCATCGACTACGGGAGCATCATGGAAGTCGTCAAGATCGTCTACAAGTGCCGCCTTTCCAAGATGGCGCTGGTGACCGTGGAGAAGTGAAGTGTACATAGACGGCGAACAGAAACCACGCGTTTTTGACACGACGAACATCGTGATCGCCGTCGGACTCCACGTGCTGCTCTTCGGCATCCTCTGGTACATGGGCGTACTGGTTCCCGAGCAGTCGAATGAAACCGTCGTCCCCATCGAATGCCTCGTCGTCGTCCACGAGAACCTCGACGGCGTCGAGGACGAGCCGCCCCCCGAGCGCGAACCGGAGCCGGAACCGGAGCCAGAACCGGAACCGGAGCCTGAGCCGGTAGTCGAACCGGAACCGCCGCCGCCTGAGGACGTCGTCGTCGTCCCGGACAAGGTGGAGGAGAAGAAGCCGGAGCCTCCCAAGGAGGAGCCGAAGAAGGTGGAGCCGCCCAAGCCGCCGAAGCCGGAGCCGCCCAAGCCGACGGCCGAGGAGCTGAAGAAGCAGCGCGAGGAGAGGCTGAGGAAGATGCGCGAGAGCATGGTCAAGGACAAGCCCCGGCCCGTCCCGCCCAGGAGCAACGGAAGGACGGAGCAGCGTCCGCCCAACTGGCAGCAGCTGCTGAACCAGAACTACAAGCCGTCCAATCGCAATGCGGGTCTCGATGCGTCGGACGACCAGCGCTGTCACAGGCTCATACACGACGCCTTCCACGACCGCTGGACGCCGCCGCCGTGGACCTCGGAGCTGAAGGTGATGGCTCTTCAGGTGCAGTTCGACATGGCGGGCAACGTGACGGGCTACAGGCTTACGTCGAGCTCCGGCGATCCGTCGGCGGATGCGACGGTGCTGAACGCGGCGAAGGGCGTTCCGTCCGTTCGCGGACTCTCCCGTGCGTTCCTCGAGCGCAACAGGACGGTGACGATCAGGTTCGACGTCAAACCGATGTGACGAAAGGAATGGATTTCAGATGCTCGCTTCGATTCTAGGTGTTCTTCTTGCGGCGATATCCCTTGACGGTGTGACGGGACGCGAACTCGCGGCGCAGGCGTCGCTCGACGCGCTGAACGTCAGGATAGGCGACCCGCTGACGCTCACCGTCGACTTCTACGGCACGGCCGACTTCGCATCCATACATCCGCCCGAGCTTTCGCGCTACGTCGACGCGAAGGTGTGGAAGGTGGACGATGCGAGCGCGAAGACGGAGACGTACCGCAACGCCCGCAGGCTCGTCTACCGGGTGCGTCCGAGGAAGGTCGGACTCGTCGAGTTCCCGTCCCTCTCGTTCTCGTACGACACCGCCGACGGCGGCGCCAGGGCGGAGGTGTCGACGGAGGCGATACCGGTCCATGTGAAGCCGGGCTCGCAGGTCGCGCTTGCGGAGCTGGACGAGGTCAAGACGGACCTTCCGCTCCCGGACGGACTCCTCGTCGACCTGTCGGCGAGTCCGTGGGGCTCGGCCGAGGGCCTTTCCGAGGACCGCCTGTTCGCGTGGCGCAAGGCGTGCGCCGCCCCGTCGCCGGAGGCGTTCGCCCCGTTCGACTTCCCCGAGGCGCGCCTCAACGAGGCTGCATGCGAGATACTAGCCGGCAACTGGGCCAGGGCGATAAAGATATACTCTCGGCTTGAATGGAGCGTCGGCCAGACGACCGCGATAGAGCGCGGGCTCATAGCCGCGACTGCGCTCAAGACCGGCGACGCCAATGCGGAGCTCCAGATGTGGCGCCAGGTGCTGAGGCCGGTTCTCAGGCATTCCGCGCCCGGGCGCATCGGAATCGTCCTGGGAGTGCTGCTCGTCGCCGTCGTCGCGATCCTCCTTGTGCGCAAGGGCGTGAGGGCGCTAGCGGCGATCGCCGTCCTCCTCGCGGCGACGTCGGCCTTTGCGGCGGGCGAGCGCAGGAGGAGCGCGGTAGTGGATCCCTTCGCCGAGATGGAGCGCCTGCGCCAGCAGATGGCGGAGCAGATGGACGCCGCGTTCGGACAGGGTGCGGTCGCGCCCGGGGGGCTCTTCAACGGCGGCGGGTTCTTCGGCGGCGGAATGATGATCAACGGACAGCCCGCGCCGGAGGTGAAGGTAACGGCCACGGTCCGTCCGGACAAGACGGGCCTTGCCGCAGGCGAGCCGTTCAAGTTCATACTCGCCCTGGAGATGCCGAAGGCGTGCACGGTCTCGGACCTCCAGTTCGCGCCGTCGCAGGACTTCGGATACTCCATCGTCGGGGACGGCGAGGCGCTGACGGACGGAAGGGCGTCCAACACGAACAACGTCGTCAAGCGCATCGCGATACCTGTCCGCTACGACGCCCCGTTCTCGGGCCGCGTCACCTTCACGGTCGCCGGACAGTACACGACGCGCATCGTCCAGAACGGCGGCCGGTTCACCTCCACATACTCCAGCAGGTTCCGCACCGAGTCCGCCCCGATATGGATGGAGGTCAGGCCTCTTTCGGACAAGAACCGTCCGGCGGACTACACGGGCGCCGTCGGAACGTCCTTTCGCCTCAAGCAGCTCGTGGACACCAGGAACGTCGCGACAAACGACGTCGTGACGGTGGTTTGCAGGCTCGACTACGAGGGCTTCCTCCCGCCCGGCGCGATACCCGGCGGCATCGCCGAGGAGCCTGGCGTCGTCGCCTTCAAGCGGTACTTCGTGGCGGACGGTTCGCCGACGACGAAGCCGCTCGAATTCCCCTACTACGACGTCAATGCGAAGGACTACAGGCGCGCGACGTGTCCGGGACTGAAGCTGCACTACGTCCCGGATGCGGACGAGACGCCGAAGACGGTCGTGGTGAACGCCGGGGAGGAGGCGAGGGAGAACGGGCTCCTGCGGCTCCATTTCGCGCCGAGGGCGAGTTCGCCCGAGATCGGCACGGCCGATCCGCATTCCGCTTCGCTCACGGTGACCGAGACGCACGGATCCTGGAGCCGCATCGACGACGGCCGTCATGCGGGATGGGTGCTTTCGGAGGATTTGAAGAAGTGATTGAAATGGGCAGCAGCAGGACATACAAGAGGATATTCCTTTCCCCGCCGTGGGTGGACGCATCAGAGCGCCGCGCCGTGGAGGCGGCGTTCAGGTCCGGCTACGTCGCACCGTGCGGTCCGCAGGTCGACGAGTTCGAGTCCGCCCTCGCGGCGCTCGCCGGGCGCAGGTACGCCGTCGCCGTTTCCAGCGGCACCGCCGCGATCGACCTCGTGATGGCGCACCTCGGCGTCGATTCGTCGTGGACGGTCGTGGCGCCGACTCTCACCTTCATGGCGACCGTGGGCCCCGCGTACCACCGGGGCGCCAGGCTCGTCTTCGTCGATTCGGACGCGAGCGGCGGCATCGACGCGTCTCTCCTTGAGAGGGCGCTTCGCGATCTGGGCGGGCGCGGGAGGACCCTCGTCATGGGCGTCGACCTGTACGGACGCTGCTGCGACTACGCGGCGATATCGAGGCTCTGCCGCAAGGCGGGGGCGGTCTTCGTCAGCGACAGCGCGGAGGCCGTCGGCGCGACGTTCCGCGGACGCCCGGCGGGATGCGCGGGAGTCGCCGGGATATACTCCTTCAACGGGAACAAGATAATCACGACGTCCGGCGGAGGGGCGGTCGTCACGGACTCCAAGGCGCTCGCCGACCATGTCCGCAAGCTCGCCCAGCAGAGCCGCGAGAAGTGCGTCTGGTACGAGCACCGCGAGGTCGGGTACAACTACCGCATGAGCAACCTGCTCGCGTCCGTCGGACTCGCCCAGCTCTCGAAGCTCCCCTCCATCCTGAAGAAGCGCAAGGCGATTTCCGATTTCTACCACGACAGGTTCGGCAAGCCCGGGTCGGGACCCCTGTCGTTCCTGCCGCCGGTCGAGGGCGAGAACCACTGGCTTACGGTGGCGCTAGCGCCGTCCGGGGAGCTGCGCGACGAAATCATCGCCGCGTTGTCCGCACTGAACGTCGAGTCGCGGCCCGTCTGGAAGCCGATGCACCTCCAGCCGGTCTTCGCCGGGTGCCGCGTGTACGGCGGCGGGGTGTCCGAAGACCTCTTCAGCCGCGGTGTGTGCCTTCCCTCCGGGACGGGGCTTGCGAGGGCTGACCTCGCCCGCATCGCGAAGGGCGTGTCCGCGGTCGGGCTGCGAGGGGGGCGGGGCGCATGAAAGGATCACGCTTACTGCCTCTTTTCATCGCATCGTCCGCGCTGTTCGCCGGATGCCGCCTGCTGGGTCCGGACGGGGCCGAGCTAGAGGTGTCGTCGACGGAGATGTTCGAGGTGACGCCCTCCAACGGCGTCTGGGACGATGAATACGGGCGCACGGACGATCCGTCGAACTGCTCGTTCCGCTTCAGCGTAGCAAGGCGCGGGGACGGCGTAGTCCTGCGCGCGTTCGTCTTCGACGACCGCGTGGTGGCGGACGACTGCAAGCCGGGCGACCTGTCGGCGCCGACATGGAACGACGATTCGCTCCAGTGCTACTTCGACGGCGACTTCGACAAGTCGCCCGATTCGCGCGAGGGGAACGGGCCGCGCTACGGCGGCGAGTACGCGCTTGCGGTGAACGGGGCGGCGCAAAGCGACTATTCGAGCCGTCCGCGTGCGTTCGGCAGGGAGTGGAGCGGCTCCGCCTCCATCGTCGAGAACGACGAAGGGAAGTCTGGCATCCGGTATTCCCTCTGGTTCTCGTGGGCCAGCCTCGGCAGGGTGCGTCCGCCGGCACCCGACGAAGACGTGACATTCGGCTTCAACATCTGCGTCCACGACGACGACGACGGCGGACGCGCGGACAGGGCGTTGTTCTGGACGGGGAATCCGTCCATGCCCTACAGGGATGAAAGCTGTTTCGGAACCATAACATTGAAAGGGAGGAAAACGAAATGAAGACAGGAGAAGCGAGTGCCGTCGCAACGGCGGCGGTCGTGGTCGGCATTGCGTTCGGCATCGCCGGATGCGGACGCGAAGGCGCGGAGAAGGGTCCGGCCGAGGCGCCGAAGGACCCCGAGGCGGTCGCCTTCGGCTACACGGGCGAAGACGCCCTGTACACGACGAACAACACCTTCCTCGTCACCGGGGCGGCCGTCACGAACTGGCTGCCCGAGCGCGTGCTGGGGGTCGTCGAGAAGTACGAGTTCTCGCAGGACGAGAAGGCCCTGCTCGGAGCGGCTGGCGTCGTCACGCCGTGCGACACCTTCAAGGAGCTGCCCGACGGCTATGCGAAGGAGGGCGAGGAGCCGTGGTTCACTCTCTGGACGAAGAAGACCGAGTCCTTCGGACTCTCCGGCAAGGCCGGCGTCATGACGCACTACAACGAGGACATGTCGACATGGGAGTCCAGCGAGACGTACTTCTCGTCGTACTGGCCCACGCGCGAGGCCGCGCTTGAGGCGCTCGCGGGGATCAGGGCCGAGATAGGGACGAAGTACAACGCAAAGAAGTTCTACGAGCTTGCGGACGGCGGATGGCTCGCCGAGTACGTGCGCCTCTGCGTGATGGGCGTGGTGGGCCAGAAGCCCGACGGCACCTGGTCCTGCATGCTCGACCTCCGCGACAAGTGCCGTACGGGGTGCGGACCGTGGGAGCCGGTCGAAGAGCAGACCCAGCGTCGCAACCAGTACGAATACTCCAAGGCGATGCGCGCATGGAAGGCCGAGGTGAAGTCCGTGCTCGCGCGCAACGAGGCCGCAGTCGCGGCGGCCGCGGCGGAGAGGGGGCTCGCGGGCTTCCCGGACGCGCAGGCGCCCGTGGACATCGCGGAGGGCCGCAGGGCGAGGATCGTGAGCGGAGTTGCGCCGGGCGTGACGAACGAGGCGGATGTCGCGGCGGCGATGGACGCGCTCTGGGCCGAGAAGGTCGCGCTCCTCGAGTCCGCCATCGGCGTCAAGCCCGTCGGCGAGGTCGGCAAGCGCGCCGATCCCGCGCAGGGCTGTGCATGGATGGGCGAGTTCAGCGGAGACCTCTACGACGCGAGGCTCGACGTCTTCATGCCCGCGCCGCAGCCCCCGCCCGAGGCCGGCGCCGAAGGCGAGGCCGCCGCCGAAGCCGAAGCCGCGCCTGCGCAGTGGCGCATCGTGTTCGCGGAACGTCTGCAGGACGGGCTCGTCATCCCGGAGCGTCCGCAGCCAGCAAAATGAAGAAGGCGCTCGTACTGGGTCGCGGCGGCAGCGGAAAGGCCGCGGAGGCGCTTCTCAAGTCCGACGGCTGGGAGGTGGACTTCGCGGACGGCTACGACCTCGTCGTCGCGAGTCCGGGGATGCGCGTCGAGAGCGAACTCCAGCTCGGCGTCACGGCGCTGAAGCGCGCCGGGGTGCGCATGCTGGCGGTCACGGGGTCGAAGGGGAAGTCCAGCGTCGTGAAGGTCGTCGCGGACGCGCTGAACCTCGCAGGGCGTCGCGCGGTGCCGTGCGGCAACTTCGGGCTGCCAGTCTCGGCCGTCCGCGATTGCGAATGGGCGGTCGTCGAAGTGAGCTCCTTCCAGCTCGAGACGACGCACCTTCCGCCGGACACCTTCGAGGCGGCGGCGATCCTGAACCTCCAGGAGGACCACCTCGACAGGCACGGATCGGTCGCCGTCTACCACGCGCTCAAGATGAAGCTCGCGGGGATGGCGAAGGTGGCGTTCGTGTGCGAGGCGGACGCCTCGGGCGACGCGCTTTTCGCCGGATCGTACTTCGACAACGACGTATTGCGCGTGAACGGGCGCATCGCGGCGGCGCTCATGCGCGCGGCGGGCCTCGACGACGCGCAGGTTCGCGCAGCGTTCGCCGCGTTCGAGCCGCTTCCGCACAGGATGAACCTCGTCGGCGTCTTCGGCGGGGTGAGGTGCGTGGACGACTCGAAGGCGACGTCGCTGGCGGCTTTGGCGGCGGGAGTCGTCATGGCGGGGCGCGACATACGCCTGATCGCCGGGGGGCTGCCGAAGGGGGACGATCCAAATTCCGTGCTTTCCCCCTTGACTAATCGGGTCAAAAAAGTGTATCTTATAGGGGTATCTGCGGAAACTTTCGCTTCCGCATGGTCCGGGGCCGTCGATTGCGAGATCTGCGGGACGATGGATCGTGCGGTCGCGCGGGCGATGCAGGACGCCGCGCCGGGCGAGACGCTTCTGCTGTCGCCGGGTACGGCCAGTTTCGATCAATTTAAAAGTTACGGGGAGCGCGGGGAGGTCTTCGCGGGACTCGTGAAACAAGAAGGAAAAAAGAAAACATGAACAAGTATGGTTTGGTTGTTGGTATCACCGCAATGACGGCTCTCGCCGGCTGCATGGACCCTAATTACAAGAGCAAGAGGCCGCGTGCCACGCTCCTGCACGACCCCGCGCCGGTCGAGGAGCCCGCGCCGACACCCGTGACGCCCGTCGAGCCCGAGCCCGAGGCAGACGTCCACACCGTCGATGTCGAGGTCACGACTGTCGACGAGCCCGCCCTCAAGCCCGTGAACGTCAAGCCCGCCGAGCCCGTCGTGGTCGCGACCGCGCCCGCCGAGGCCGCTCCCGTTGCGACCGCGCCCGAGATGACGCCCTACATCGTCCAGAGCGGCGATACGCTCTCCAAGATCTCCAAGCGCTACAACATCAAGATCGATGCGATCAAGAAGGCCAATCCCCAGCTCAAGGGCGACACGGTCCGTCTCGGCCGCACCCTGATGCTCCCCGGCAAGGTCGAGGTCGGCGAACAGACCGTCCCCGCTGCGGCATTCGCCCCGAAGCCGGCCGCGAAGCCCTACGCCCCCTACGCCGGAGAGACCAAGATCTACGTCGTCCAGAAGGGCGATGTCCTCGGCACGATCGCCAGGAAGCACGGCTGCACGGTCCGCCAGCTCAAGGAGCTCAACGGCATGACCTCCGACGTCGTCGTCCTCGGCAGGAAGATGACGGTGCCCGCCAAGGCGGCCGCTCCCGCAGCCGCCGTCGCGAAGGTCGAGCCCGTGAAGAAGGCAGCCGAGCCCAAGCCGGTCGTCGAGGCCCCCAAGCCCGTCGAGGCCGTTGCCGAGGCCGCTTCCGCAGCCCCCGTCGAGCCTGAGCCCGCAGTCGAGGCGGCCGCTCCCGCTCCCGCTCCGGTCGAGGCCGCTCCCGCCCCGTCCGCCGGCGACTTCGACATCTACGAGGTCAAGGACGGCGAGGACATGACGAACATCTCGATTACGTTCAACGTCAGCCCGTCCGAGATCCGCCAGCTCAACAACCTCGGCGACGACGCCGTCCTCACCCCCGGCATGAAGCTCAAGCTCCCCGCCGGCACGGTGCAGTAACGTTCGCTTAAAGTGCGCAAGTCCGCACTCTATCTACTTGGCCTGGTCGTCGCGGCACTCGTGGCGCTGGGCCTTGTCGTTCTCTTCAGCGCGAGCGAGGTGCGCAGCATGCGCCTCAGCGGCACGCCGTGGCAGTTCGTCGCAAAGCAGTCCGGCTACATCATCGCCGGCCTTGTCCTCGCGTCGGTCGTCGCGCTGATAGACTACCACCGCTGGAGGGACCAGTGGCTCTTGACCGCATTGCTGGCGTTCTTCGTGTTCGCGGCGCTGTGGGTCGTCTTCGCGTTCCCCGCGGTGAAGGGGTCCCACAGGTGGATACCGCTTCCGGGCGGGGTCAACTTCCAGCCGGGCGAAGTCGCCAAGATCGTCATGGTGCTCGCGCTGTCGGTCGTGCTGGACAAGGCGGGGTGGCGCGTGGAGCTCTTCAAGCGCGGCGCGTTGTACCCGGCCGTGGTCATCGGCTTCTTCGCCCTGCCCGTCCTCCTCGAGCCCGATTTCGGGTCCGTAATGGTCATCGTCATCGTCGGCGCGATGCTCATGTTCGTTGCTGGCACGCGCGTTCTGCACCTGCTGCCTCTGTTCCTCTCGGGCGTCGCAGTCGTGGCGTGGGAGGTCATCCACAACCCGAACCGCATGGCCAGAATCGCCGCGTTCGTCGGCGTCGGGATGGACGGCACGGAGACGCCGGCCGATGTGGACGCCGCATACCAGAGCGGAATGGCCATAGTCGCGATAAGCCGGGGCGGACTTTTCGGCGTCGGGCTCGGGCGCTCCATGCAGAAGCAGAACTACCTGCCCGAGGCGTGGACGGACTTCATTTTCGCGATCGGCGCGGAGGAGCTCGGACTAGTCTTCTCCATCGCCGTGCTGCTCCTCTTCCTCGCGTTCTTCTTCATTTCGGTCCACATCGCGCGCAAGTCGTCCGACCGGCTCGGACGCTTCATTGCGCTGGGCATGGCGGTGGTCGTGTTCTTCCAGGCCATGTTCAACATCGGCGTCGTGTGCAAGGCGTTCCCGACGAAGGGCATGGCATTGCCGTTCTTCAGCTACGGCGGAACCAACATGATCACGACATTCCTCGCCGTCGGCTTCATCTTCTCGGTTGGACTTCACGCGCTGAAGGACCAGGACAAGCCGTTCACCCGCAAGACGGTTGCAAACTGACATGGCCGGCGAATCGCAGGAAAGTCCCTTTACCGTCTCATCCCTCACGCAGGAGATAAAGGCGCTCCTGGAGGGGCGCTTCGCCAAGGTCTACCTCGAGGCGGAGATCAGCGGATGGCGTCCGTACCCGAGCGGACACGTCTACTTCACCCTCAAGGACGGCGCATCCCAGATTTCGGCCGTCATGTTCAAGACGAGCTTCGATCGCTGCAGGGCGAAAGCCGCCCTGAAGGACGGCGCGAAGGTCCTCGTCTACGGCAACGTAACAGTCTACGGACCGCGCGGCAACTACCAGTTCGTCGTCTACGCCGCGAAGCTGGTCGGGGAGGGGGACCTCATGCAGCGATACCTCGAGCTCAAGGCGAAGCTCGAGCGCGAGGGCCTCTTCGACCAAGCGCGGAAGCGTCCGCTTCCGTTCCTCCCGCGCCGCATCGGCCTCGTGACGAGCCCCGCTGGCGCCGTCGTCCACGACATGTGCCGCGTCCTCTCACGGCGATTCCCCAACATCGAGATAAGGATATTCCCCGCCGCCGTCCAGGGGGCGGACGCCCCGCCGTCCGTTGTCTCCGGCCTTCGCTATTTCAACGAAACGGCGGCGGGCGCGTGGCCTGCGGACCTTCTGATCGTCGCGCGCGGCGGCGGCAGTTTCGAGGACCTCTTCTGCTTCAACGACGAGACTCTCGTCCGAGCCGTGGCGGCATCCCGCATACCGGTCATATCCGCCGTCGGACACGAGACCGACTTCACGCTATGCGATTTCGCCGCCGACGTCCGCGCCGGCACTCCGTCGATCGCCGCCGAACTCGCCGTCCCCGAGCTGCGCGAAATCGTCCGCAAGCTCGACGCATCGGCGTCGACGCTCGTCTCGTCGCTGCGTTCGCGCTACGAGTGGTTTTCGCAGAGGGTCGATTCGCTTGCCGACGCCGCCTCGCACGAGCTGTGGCGCTACGAGACGGACGCGCGAAGGCGCACGGACGACCTTGCAAGCCGACTTGGCCTCGCTGCGGCGTCGCTCGCCTCGGCGTGCGACGCCAGGCGCCACGCGGTGGACCGGCTCGCCGAGGCGATGTCCGCCGCGCTGAAGCTCCGCCTTGTGCGCACGGAGGCGTCGCTGGGCGAGCTCGCCTCAAAGCTCTCGGTCCTTTCCCCGTACTCGGTCCTCGATCGCGGCTATTCGCTTACGACAGACGAGTCTGGTGTCGTCCTCAAGGACGCCTCGTCCGTATCACCCGGCTCTCTCCTCCACACGCGCCTCTCAAAGGGCGCTGTCGTCTCGGTCGTCCGCTAGCGTGGCATGATGGGGTCCGACCCTGTCGGCTCCCTGAGGCAAGGGGGACGGTCCTGTGGAGTTTTTGGAGACGCGGCTTCCAGCCGCGTCAAGTGCGCTAAAGTAATCGCAGGCCAATCGCTCGATTGACGCGGCTGGAAGCCGCGTCTCCAAACAGTTTACCCCCTTGTCTAACCCTTCCTCCACCTCTCCACTGCTAGCCCACCCTAGGCAATTGGGGACAGTCCCCATGGGTTTTGCAGATGCAGAATTGGAAGAGGCATCAGTTATCCAAAAATATTGGATAACTGCCGATGACGGCAAGAAATACACCGTAGGCAATTGGGGACAGTCCCCATGGGGTTAGCAAGACGTGAGCCATCACATTCAGCAGATTTATGACGATGGCGAGTTGGTGCGTGAAGCAACTCACAAAAAATATTTGTTAGTTCGAATCGAGGGGAATTAATTCCATAAATTACCACATTAAAAAGATTTTTGCAGATGCAGAATTGGAAGAGGCATCAGTTATTCAAAAAATTCGAATAACTGGACCTGATGGGAAGTCGTATACGGTTAACCACTATAATTTGCAAGTTATAATCGCCCTCGGGTTCAAGATCGACAACGAGCGTGCGGTACAGTTCAGAAAGTGGGCGAATCGAATCGTCGGAGATTAGGCAGTCCCCATGGGGTTTTGGAGACGCGGCTTCCAGCCGCGTCATGTGCGCTAATGTAGTCGCAGGCCACTCGCTCAATTGACGCGGCTGGAAGCCGCGTCTCCAAATATTTCCCCCAAGTGCAATGGGGGACAGTCCCCGTGGGATTGAGGACGGAATGGTGCCGGAGGAGTACGACCAGATGGAGGTCGCGCCCCGCAAGGACTATCTTTTCCGCACGGAGAGGAACGTCACCCATTCCGACGCCACGCTGATTATCACGCTAGGAGCCGCAGGGCGAGCGTTAGCGAAGCCCCGTCTGCGGAAGTCTGCGGTTAAGATATTCTAGGCGATGACGCGCGTAAAATACCTTGGATTTCCTTGGCACCCTATTGCCGCGGGGCTCTCCTTTTGGTATACTATAGAATCATGATTACGAAAAATATTACACGACGACTGTTTTGCAGTTGGGTTGCGTGCGCTGCTGTGTCCGCGCTTGTGTGCGGGTGCGCGGACAAAAATGATGACAGCGTCAAGATGATCACAGAGGCGACGTTTCCTCCGTACGAGTTCCTGCGCGGGCAGGAGATCGTCGGCATCGACGTCGAGATATGCCGCGCCGTCGCGCAGAAGCTCGGAAAGGACTTCCGCTCCGAGACGGTCGACTTCGACTCCGTGATTCCGGCCGTGATCTCCGGCAAGGCCGACCTTGCCGCCGCAGGCATCACAGTCACCGAGGACCGCAAGAAAAACGTCGACTTCTCCATCCCCTACGTGAAGACGGGAATCGTCGTCATCTACAGGAAGGACAATCCGTTCAAGGACAAGGACCAGCTCAAGGGCAGGAAGATCGGCGTGCAGTCCGGCACGACGAGCGAGATGTTCGTCACCGACGAGCTCAAGCAGGAGCCAGAGCGCGCGAAGTCCCCTGCCGAGGCCGTCGCCGCGCTCAAGGCCGGGCGAGTCGAGTTCGTGATTGCGGACATCGATCCTGCGAAGAACTGCGTGAAGGGCGAGGAAACGCTCGCGATATCCGACTTCATAACGTCCGAAGAGTACGCGGTCGCCATCAGGAAGGGCCAGCCCGAGCTTCTCAAGGCGATCAACGAGACGATCGCCGAGATCAAGGCCGACGGACGCCTCGCGAAGTGGGTGAAGGAGTTCACAGAGGAGTCCGACAAGCTTAAGGAGAAGTGAGAGGTTCGCTGTGGGGGGAATGAAACACCTGGCATTTGCGCTTTCGCTTGCCGCGGCGCTCTGCGCTGCGGCCGGCGAGACGCTGACGATGGCGACGGAGGCTACGTTCCCTCCGTACGAGTTCCTGCGCGGGCAGGAGATAGCCGGCATCGACGTCGAGATATGCCGCGCCGTCGCCGAGAGGCTCGGCAGGGAGTTCCGCGCCGAGAACATGGACTTCGACTCGGTCATCCCAGCGGTAACCTCGGGCAAGGCAGACCTCGCCGCCGCCGGGATAACCGTCACCGAAGACAGGAAGAAGAACGTCGACTTCTCCGTTCCGTACGTCACGACCGGAATCGTCGTCATCTACAGGAACGAGGAGCCGTACACCGGCGTCGACCAGCTCAGGGGCCGCAAGGTCGGCGTGCAGTCCGGCACGACGAGCGACGCGTACGTGCTCGAGAACCTCAAGCAGGAGCCGGAGCGCTTCAAGTCCACGCCCGAGGCGTGCGCGGCGATGCTCGCCGGGCGCTGCGCGTTCGTGGTTGCGGACATCGATCCCGCGAAGAACTGCGTCAAAGGCGATGAGAGGCTTGCGATATCCGACTTCCTCTCGTCCGAATCCTACGCCGTCGCGGTCGCGAAGGGCAACGCCGAGCTGCTGAAGGCCGTAAACGAGACGATCGCCGCGGCGAAGGCCGACGGGCGCCTCGAGAAGTGGGTCGCGGGCTACACCGCGGAGGCCGACAGCCTCAAGGATACGTCCGGTGCTGTCGAAGCCGCAGCGTCCGCAGCAGAGCCGTCGTGGTTCGCCAAGGCCTGGCAGTCGATCAGCGACGACTTCTACCTGTGCTTCCTGAAGAAGGCGGGGGACGGCTCGCCGCGCGCGATGTACCTGGTCAAAGGACTCGGCATCACGCTCAAGGTCGCGCTTTTCGCGATCCTCCTCGGGCTCTTCATAGGCTTCCTCGTCGCGGTGATACGCTCGAGCCACGACAAGTACGGGTACTTCCCGGTCCTGAACGCGGTCGCGAAGGTGTACCTCACGATCATCCGCGGCACGCCGATGGTGGTGCAGCTCCTGATCACCTACTACATAATCCTGAGGTCCGTCGACTCGAAGGTGCTCATCGCGATCCTCGCGTTCGGCATCAACTCCGGCGCGTACCAGGCCGAGATACTCCGCGCCGGCATCGAGTCCATCGACCCTGGCCAGATGGAGGCTGGGCGCGCGCTGGGCCTGAGCTACTGGCGCACGATGCTCAGGATCATCCTCCCGCAGGCGGTGAGGAACGTCCTCCCCGCACTCGGGAACGAGTTCATCGTCCTCATGAAGGATACGTCGATCGTCGGATACATCGCGCTCATCGACCTCGCGAAGGGCGGCGACATAATCCGCTCGCAGACGTATTCCGTGTACCTCCCGTACCTCACGGTCGCGGCGATCTACCTCGTTCTCGTGATGACGTTCACATGGCTGCTCGGCAAGCTCGAGCGCCATCTCAGGAACACCGGGGCCGATCCCGTTCACAATGATAGTTGATAGTTGGTGGTTGACAAATGGAAACACTGCTCAAGATAGAAAACCTCAAGAAGAGCTTTGGAAAGCTCGAGGTGCTGAAGGGACTCTCGGCCGAGATCCGCAAGGGCGAGGTCGTGGTGATGATAGGCCCGTCCGGCGGCGGCAAGTCGACGTTCCTCCGGTGCATGAACCTCCTGGAGCAGCCGACGGAGGGGTCGATAATCTTCGACGGAATCGACATTGTCAGCGCGGACGACAAGACGAAGAACCGCGTCCGCAGCGAGATGGGCATGGTCTTCCAGCACTTCAACCTCTTTCCCCACCTCACGATCCTCGACAACATAACGCTCGCCCCGAAGCTCGTGCGCGGCGCATCTGCCGCGGAAGCCGAGAGGAAGGCGATGGAGCTGCTTCGCCTCGTCGGCCTCGAAGACAAGGCCAAGGCGTATCCGCAGCAGCTCTCCGGCGGGCAGAAGCAGCGCGTCGCCATCGTGCGTTCGCTCGCGATGGAGCCGAAGGTGATGCTCTTCGACGAGCCGACCTCCGCGCTCGACCCCGAGATGGTCGGCGAGGTTCTGGACGTCATGAAGGATCTTGCGAAGCACGGCATGACGATGGTCGTCGTCACCCACGAGATGCGCTTCGCGCGCGACGTCGCGACGCGCGTCCTCTTCCTGGAGGGCGGCAGGATCGCCGCCGAGGGAACGCCGGCAGAGATCTTCGACGGCAGGCACGACGGGCGCCTCGGCGAGTTCCTGGGCAAGGTGCGCGTCGGCACCGAATTCCGCGACAAGGTCAAGTCCGAGCTCTTCGACATTCTCAGGGACCGCGAAGTTTCCGAGGACGAGCTCGCGCGGCTCAAGGATCTGCTCGCCGGAAACAAGCCTGAGAAGTGAACTGATTTCCCGACAAAAACACCAAAGGAGAAAAACACATGAAAAAACTGATGATCACGCTTGGCGCAGTGGCCGCCGCGGCCGTAACATTCACGGCGCAGGCCGAAGAAACGCCCGCAAAAACCGAGACCGCGAAGCCCGAGGCGGCGGAAGCGGAGACGACGGAGGCGGAGAAGGATGAGTCCCCGCTGTTCGAGGTCGCGCTCCAGCTCGACGTGAACTCCGCTTACGTCTCCCACAACCGCATCTTCTCCGACACGCCGGTCGCGCAGTACGACCTCTGGATGCAGCTGAACCTCCCCGAGAACTTTGGCTGGCTTGCGGTCGACGTCTGGGCCAACCAGGAGCTCAACAAGCGGCACAGTTCGCGTTCTCGCGGCAACGGCGGCAAGCAGTTCGGCGGAATTGGTGAGTTCGACTACGAGATCGTCTACGGCAACTCCATCGGGCCGGTGAACCTCACCGCCTCCCACCTCTGGTACACCTACCCGCGCTGCGGATGGGGTTCCCAGAAATTCTGGACGGTCGGCGCCGAGTACGACAACGAGTTCGTCGTCCCGAGCATCAAGTTCTTCTGGGAGTACGCACACGACAACAAGCCGGACGAGGCGTTCATGATCGACTTTGCGCTCTCCAAGGGCTTCGAGCTCACCGAGCAGCTCTCGCTCAAGCTCACCTCGAAGACGACGCTCTACACTTCGGAGTACGCGAAGTACATCTCCGACGGCGCGCTGACCGACACCGTGTTCGGCGGCTGGGACAACGGCATCTCGCTGAGCTATGCGCTCACCGACAACATTTCGCTTGGTGCGCACCTCAACTACCTCTACAAGCTCGACCACCGCGTGCGCCACTGCCCGGGCTGGGATTCCTATTCTGTCGACAGCAGGCACGGCACGCACGACGGAATCCTCTACGGCGGTGTCTCCGCCAGCCTCGCGTTCTAATCTCTGGAATCAAACGGAGACAATGACATGAAGAACATCCTGATCGCGGCCGCGGTGCTTTCCGCCACGTTCGCGTTCGCGGAAGGCGATGCGCCGGCGGAAACGCCGGCGTATCCGGTTTCCGTCGTCGTTGACGACGCGACGAACACGTACAACCTCGCTGTTGTTGCGGACTCGGACGACGTCAAGGGCGCGAAGTCGTACATCGACTCCTACGCGGACA
>CAMOCC010000036.1 GCA_946610035.1 uncultured Verrucomicrobiota bacterium | reverse complement strand
CGCAGCTCGCCCGGAGGAAGATTTCCTGATAATCCTAATTTCCTGATAACCCAGCTTATCAGGAATTCCTGATAACTCGGGGGATATGAAGGCGTCGGGTTGGCCGAGGGCGAAGCCCGAGCCGCGAAGCGGCCGCAAGGGCACGCGCGAGAGCCCAAACGCTCGGAGTTCGATTACAAACCGGAAGTGGATTTTCACTTAACGCAAAATGAAAATTGCCACTTCACCCTTTGTTTACTGGTGTGTGGCCTTTTTCATGCCAGAAAAACTGGGGAACCTCCAACACTAGTGGGGGGAACGGGGAATGGGTGTCAACAACAATTCTGCATTGCTACATTTCCACAATTCCACAATTCCACAATCCCACTACGACTTAAAAAAAGTAATATTTCGGGTTGATTTTCGACGCATAATACGGTATAATACACGCCATAATTTTCCCTAAGGAAGAGAAAGAAGAGGTCAAAAATGGGTACAGGTCGTACACTTCGCAAGGAATCGCACGTTCGTCCGTGCAAGACGCCCGCCGGCAAGGCCCGCAAGAGCAGGGCCCAGCGCGCGCGCCTCGTCAAGTTCGGCATGGATGCTGAGTCCGTGCAGGCCATGGGAGACGACGACGTCCGCGTTCTCGTCCAGCGTCCCGCGGTCGTCAAGAAGCTCGTCGCCAAGAAGGCCAAGTGAAGAAGGTCTTCTGTTCGGTAGACGAGAGTCTGGTGGATCCCCTCTTCGAGGTATTCGACGGAGGGGATTTCATTTTGTCGTCCTACCACGACATCGAATCCACCAAGACAGAGCTGCAGCTGTTCTTCCCTGAGGCCGACCGCGTAGCCGACGCGAAGCGGCGGCTTGAGGAGGCTCTCGCCGTCGTGGGCGCCGACGTCCCCGTCGAGACGGCGGAGATTGCGGACGAGGACTGGAAGTTCGCCTACCGTCGCCATTTCAAGACGGAACCCGTCGGGCGACGTCTTGTGACCGTCCCGACATGGGAGGTTGACGCCTTCCGCGCCTCGAAGGAGCATGACGGGCGCATTCCGCTCATCCTGGACCCTGGGATGGCATTCGGCACGGGCAAGCACGAGACGACCCGCGCCTGCCTGGAGTTCATCGACGAACTCGCATCCACCACCAACCACCAGCCACCAACCTCCTTCCTCGACATGGGCTGCGGGTCCGGGATTCTCTCCATTGCGGCGGCGAAGCTCGGCTACGATCCGGTGGCGGGCTTCGACATCGACGAGGACGCCGTTGAGGCGTCGAGGGAGAACGCCGCGCTCAACGGCGTGGCGGTCGATTACAGGCTCTTCGCGCTTGGCGGCGGCGCCGTCACGCTGGACGAGTCGATAGAGGCGGCGAAGGGGCTTTATCCCGACCTTGCATTGCAGGGGAGGGGGAATGCGGTCGGGGATCGTCCGTTCGCTCCTTCCGATGTCGTGGTCGCGAACATACTTGGTCCGCTTCTGATCGCCTTCGCCGACGAAATAGCCTCCTACGCCAGGAAGACGCTCATAATATCCGGCATACTCAACGAACTCTACCCCGAGGTCCTCGCGGCTTTTGCATCGCGCGGCTTCACCGAACTCTCCCGCAAGACGATCGGCGAATGGACCACCGGCCTCCTCACCCTCCAGCGGAAGAGTTGAGAGTCGGGCTACACAGAAATGTATCCGTGCGAGACGGCGTAGGTGCATGCCGCAGTGGTGTTGCTCACGCCGAGTTTCTCGCGTATCGTCCGTACATGCGTTTTGACGGTCTCGAATGAGATTCCGATTTTCTCCGCGACAGACGCTTTGCTCTCTCCGTTCGCGAGAAGGGTTAGTATCTGCGTTTCGCGGAAGGAAACTTTCTTCATGTCTCTCCAATCATTTTGATGCTGTCACGTATGACGCAAACAAGTTTAGCAAATCAAGAGTCGAGTAAGAATACCTACATTGGGGTAGTGTGTAATCCCTAGAAAGGGGGATGGCGGAGTGTCGGTTCATGCCTTATAATGGAAGCATGAAAACAAAGACCTCTGTCATTTTCGCCGCGGTAGCTGCCGCGATTTCGCTGAATGCCGCGCCTGTCGCAGTTGATGCAAATGCAAAAGGTGCGCCGTTAGAACATTATTGGAGCTTCGGAGTAGGCGCTGGACGCGTCAACGAAGGGCTTCGGTCGGCGTGGCACGAACACCTTGTCCGCGCTAACACCGAGTGCGGATTCCGCTACGTTCGCATGCACGACACGTTCAACGACGACATGTTCGTCTATTTCGGCGACGGAAACTACAGCTGGCAGTACATAGACGAGGTGTACGACAGGATGCTTGCCGAGGGCGTCAGGCCGTTCGTCGAGCTTTCGTTCTTCCCCTCTGCGCTAGCGAAGGAGAATTCGCGCACCGTGATGTGGTATCGCGGACATGTCGAGCCCGATATGTCGAAATATCCTGCGTGGGGACGCCTTGTCGAGGCGTTCGTCAGCCATCTCGTCGAACGATACGGACTTGATGAAATACAGAAGTGGTATTTCGAGGTGTGGAACGAGCCAAACCTCTACTGGGGATTCTTCCATGGGCCGAAGAGCGCATATTTTGAACTCTATCGCGTGAGCGCGAACGCGGTAAAATCTGTCCATCCGTCGCTCAAGGTCGGAGGGCCCGCGACCTCGAACTTCATTGCCGATTCGCGCCACGACGGTGAGATACAGGATAACGACAAGAGCGTGTTCTATCCGCAGGAGACGATCAACAAGCAGCAGTGGAAGGGCGTATGGATCGAGGAGTTCCTTTCCTTCTGCGAGAAGGAGAAGCTTCCGGTCGACTTCATTTCCTGTCATACCTATCCTACGGACTACGCGCTCGACCCGGTGTCGGGACGCGGCAAGAACGCGATACGCTATGTGCATTCAGTGCGCGACGACTTCGACTACCTCAGGAAGACGCTCGCCGCGAGCGCGTATCCGAACGCGGAGATACACATCACCGAGTGGAGCACTTCGCCGAACAGCCGCGATGCGATGCACGACAACCTTCCGCCCGCAGCGTACATCGCGAAAGTCTCGCTAGAGAACGTCGGCAAGGTCGACTCGCTCATGTACTGGACCTTCACGGACATCTTCGAGGAGAAGGGTGGCGGAAGGGACATCTTCCACGGCGGGTTCGGCATGCTGAACTTCCAGGGAATCGCCAAGCCGTCCTACCACGCTTACCGCATGTTGAACGCGCTTGGCGACGAACTTCTCTGGAACGCGGACAACGTGACCGTGACGCGCGACTCGAAGCGCGGCAAATGCGCCGCGCTTGCATACGCCTATCCGAAGGAATACGAGAGCCACGTTCCCGCGACATCCGACTGCGGAAAGTACATGGACGCCTCTCCGATGGAGCTGGACCTGACGTTGACTGGGCTCAAGGGCGGCGCGTCGTTCGAGGTCGAGACGCTTGACGACGACAACGGCAACGCGATAAAGGCATGGCGCGCAATGGGGTCGCCACGCTCGCCCACACGCGAGCAGACCGCCGCGCTTAAGTTCGCAGGCGACGCGACGAAACGCGAGATGGTCCGCGCCGATTCCACCGGACGTCTCGTCCTGCGTCGCACGCTTTCGCCCTGGTCGCTTGTTCTTGTCCGTGAACTGTGACTACTGCAATAGGAGGGGGTTGCGTCGCTCCGCGACGCAACAATGAAATGAGATGCCGTATACGGTTGATGCAGGGGGTTCCGTCGCTCCGCGACGGAACAAAGAAAAGGAGAAGAACAGTGGCATCATAAAGTCCGTCGCGGAGCGACGGACCCCCTTAATGGACGTCATCGACAGCTGGGAGGCGTGGAAGCAGGACTGGACCGGCGACTTCGCTGCAAAGTTCAAGGCGCGCTGCGGCTACGACTGCATTCCGTATCTCCCCGCGCTTACGGGGCGCAATGTCCTGCGTGTTTGTTGCGTTCAATCCGCCGTGCCGGTAGGGTCGGCGTTCCATCGCCGACCGGATGCCGATGCTGTATCGATTACACCGCTGCAGATGACAAAAGAAGAAGCACAATGGGCAACCAAGTTCACGTTCGACTACGAGGCGACGAAGAAGCCGCTCCAAGAGATCTATGGATTAGCCTTTCTGAGCCATTCGTCTCTTCAAAGAATTTAGTGGAACAGTCAGGACGCATTTCCGCGGGCTTCCAGACCATCTCGCCGAGTCCGTGTTCTCCGAGGTCTCGTCCAGGTGATCTGTCAGATTATGCCGCGGCGAATGGCTTCGGTGACTGCTTCCGTCCTGTTGGTGACGCCGAGCTTTCCGAAGGCGTTCTTCATGTGGTACTTCAGCGTGTTGACGCTCATTCCGGCTATGCAGGCGATCTCGACGTTTTGGAGCCCTTTTGACGCGAGCATGATCACCTCCTTCTCGCGCGGCGAGAGGTCCTTCTGCTCTGCCCTCATGTTGAAGATCGCCTTCATGTTTTCGGGGAGATAGGTCTCGCCTCTTGCAACGGACTTCACTGCGGCGATCACTTCGGCGGCACGCGCGTCCTTTCTGATGAACCCGCGCGCCCCGTGCGTCATCGAGCGATAGACGTCTTCCTCGGCTTCCGAAGTCGTTAGCATCGCGATCTTCGCGTCCGGCTCAACCGCGAGCACGGCGTCGAGCGCCTCAAGGCCTGAGGTCCCCGGCATGCGGATGTCCATGAGCAGGACGTCCGGCTTGTGCTTCCGGAAGAACTCTATGGCCTTGGATGCGTCGTCGGATGTCGCAACGACGTCCACCTCTTTGTCACGCGAGAGCATGGACTTTATCCCCGCAAGGACAACCGCATGGTCGTCTATCACTCCAACCTTTATCATGTGTTCACCTCCAGCGACACGACAGTGTGCCTTTTGTCCGACTCGAATGCAATCTTCATTCCGCTCCTGCGCGCCCGCTCGAGGAGTCCGCTCAGCCCGAAGTGCCCCGCCTCGGGTATCAGCGCGGCGGATACGTCGAAGGGTTCCCCGTCGTTGGCGACTCTTATGCGGAATCCGTCTTTCGTCGGATCGGTCACGATCGATATGTTCTTCGCGTGTCCGTGCTTCATGGCGTTCGCCATCGCCTCCTGGACGATGAATATCAGGTCGGAGAAGACGCTCTCGGACAGCCTTTTGGGAAGCCCTCTGAAAAGCGCGCGTATCCTCGCCGTGCCGCTTTCCGCGGCGCGCACTGCGAGTCTTCTGAGGACGATTTCCGGAGGCTGCGAGACGAGTTCGCTGACGTGCAGGTTCCATACCGTCTCACGAATTTCGCGCTTGGCGGTCATAAGTATGTTCCGAGCCGTCTCAACGGGTTTGAGCTCCTCTGGCGTCGGCGAGCCGTCGATCGGGAGGACCGAGTCGAGGAACATCGCCGCGCCTGCGAGGTGCTGCTCTATCGTGTCGTGCAGGTCTGCAGCCATGCGCTTGCGCTCATCCACAATGGCCGCGAGCCGCAGTTTCTCGCGGCGTGCTCCTATGAACTTAACGAGGAGGAGCAGTATGAGGGCGACGACAAGAACGGGAAGAATGAGCCAAAGGTGCCTGAGCCGCTTCATTGCCATGCGGTGCGTGAACTCTGGATCCGGGACGAGTCGTATGTCCGAGAGCGACTGGACGCATAGTTGCAGCGTCGCGGAGTCCCTTGGGGTTTCCTCGTTTAACGCCACGGTGCCCACGACTTCTACGAGCGGATGCATATCCGCCGCTTCCTCTACTTCTTTCGGGAATGAATTCTTGTGCCATCCCATGACAGTGCATCCGGGGACATCCAGATGGAAATCCCATGAACCCCAATTTGTCTTGGTTGCGTCCAGGAGTCGTGCGGTAATCCGTATGCGTGTTCCGTATTCGATCTTGTTCGCCTTGTAGAGATCGGCAAGATTCTCGGGGGTCGTGTCCATGCACGGGACTTCCACCTTCAGACGGTCGAGCTTTTCGTACTTCGCCGATTCGAGGGCAGTCCGTCCCTCTCTTATCCCGAACACGCCCCTCGCCGTCACGGTGTCGCCGATCTCAAGTTCTGGATAGCCCTGGTCCGTCGTAACCCGGAACTTGCTCTTCCCGGTGTCGATGATGAAGAAATTCCAGGGATGGCAGAAGAGCACCGTCCCTGTCACCTCTTGCAGCTCCGGCTTCGCCTGCGCCTCCGCGACAGGGGCGGATGCGGCAGATGCGATGAAGACAATGCACAGTATGAAATTCTTCATGCCGTTATTTTACCATAACCGCGTGCAAGATGCCATAATCGTATCCCCGCCCAATAGGGTAGTGGCGCCGAGCGCGGAATTTTGCTTAAATATCCGTGTATGAAAACACTGTACACAGCCGCATTGGCGCTTGCATTCGCGTTAGCCGTCCGGGAAGCACATGCCGGCCGAGTCGTAACGCCGCTCGACGGGAACGACTGGACGCTTGACGGGCTGCCCGTCCTCGTGCCGAACAGCTGGAACAAGCTCGACGCGTCCGACGGATGGCCGAAGGGACTCGACGCGCCGCGCGGGGATTCGTCCGTTTCGTCCCCAAGCTACGCCCGGAGGAAGGGCGTCTATTCAAGGGCTCTTCCTGGCGCCATGCCGGGGCGGCGCTACTTCCTCCGCTGCGAGGGTGCGTCGCAGGTCGCGACGGTGCGCGTAAATGGAGTTGATGTCGGAACGCACAAGGGCGCGTTCACTGCTTTCTGCTTCGAGGTGACGGATGCGCTCAAGTCCGCTGGGAACAAGCTCGAGATCGAGGTCTCCAACGAATACGATCCGGCGATACCCCCGGCTTCGGGCGACTTCTCGATGTGCGGCGGACTCTATCGTTCGGTTTGGCTCGTCGAAACCGACCCCGTGTGCATCGACCCAACGATAGACGGCGCATCAGGCGTGCGTGTCTTTGCGGAGACCAATGGGATGGTCCGCGTCGAGGCGGATGTCTCTGGCGCGGACGACGCGACAATAGACTGGTCGCCGAAGAGCATTGCGTCGCCAATCCTCTGGTCGCCTGAAACTCCGCAGCTCTACACGGTTCGCGTGACGGTGCGGAAGGGCGAGTGGAGCGACGCGGTCGAGGAGACTTTTGGCTTTCGCACGGCAGAGCTGCGCGCGGACGGCTTCTACCTGAACGGAGTGAAGCGCAAGGTGCGCGGCGTCAACCGGCACCAGGACCTCGCGGGCATGGGCTGGGAGGTCTCGCCCGCGCAGGAAGAGCGCGACGTGCGGCTTATCCGCGCAATGGGCGCGGACGGCGCACGGCTTTGCCACTATCCGCAGAGCAGGACGTTCCTTGACGCGTGCGACAAGCACGGATTGATGGTCTGGAGCGAGATTCCCGTTGTCGACCGAATCAGCTCGGACACGGCGTTTACGGAAAACGCGCTGACGATGCTTCGCGAGATGATTGCCCAGCAGCGCAACCATCCGAGCGTCTGCTGGTGGGGGATGTGGAACGAGCTCTACAATAACTGCGAGAGGCAGGGCGACGGACACCTGGTCCCCGAGGAGGATGTCTGGGTGGAGCCGGTGGCGAAGCTCGTCGCCGAGGCCAAGGCGCAGGATCCGTCGCGTCCCGTGGTCGCCGCGTCGAACATGCGGTGGCGGCGCAAGCTGAACGCGCTTCAGTACGTGTGCCTCAACACATACCCCGGCTGGTATTTCGAGGGATCCATGAAGGCGCAGGTGGACGACTTCGCGAAAGTCAACAACCTCACGACGCTGGCGATTTCCGAATACGGCGGCGGAGGTTCCGTCTACCACCACGAGAATCCGGCGGTGCACCACGGACCCTGCGCGCTCGTCCACAACGAAGAGGTGCTGACGAAGGTCCACATGGACTGCTACCGCGACATTGCCGCGCACGAGAAGCTGTGGGGCTCGTTCGCATGGCAGATGTTCGACTGCGCATCCGATTCGCGGCACGAAGGCGATTGTGCGGGCGTGAACGACAAGGGACTCGTCACGCAGGACCGAACGACGCCGAAGGACGCCTACTTCTTCTACAAGGCGAACTGGAATCCAGCGCCGATGCTCCATCTCTGCGGCAAGCGCATGACTTCGACGACAAATTCCGTTGCCGATGTAGTCGCGTTCTCGAATGTCGGCGCGGTGAAGCTTGAAGTCAACGGCGCGGAGATTGCAACGGCAGCGCCGGATGAAATCAACGCCGTCGTGTTCCGCGGCGTTTCCCTTAAGCCCGGCGCAAACCGCATACGCGTAACCGCTTCAAATCTATCCGATGAATGCACATGGAGACTAAGGCAATGAGAAATACAATCACGAACGCAGTCAGAATCGCGGCAGTCGTTTCAATCGCGCTTGCAGGCGCGTGCGAGTCCATCGCCCAGGTCGTCGAGCGGGAGCGCCCGGCGGAATGGGCGAATCTCGTCCGGGGCGGACGGTTCATGGACCGCTTCGAACCGTCCAAGGCGATCGCGCCGCTCACGTCCGACTGCTGGGGCGCGGACGGCGTGAAGCCGCGCGACGTCAAGAACGGCATCGAGGACGCGAAACACTCGTATTGGGGCGGGAACATCCGGCGTGACGACAAGGGAAAGTACCACCTTTTCGTCGCGCGCTGGCCGGAGAATTCCAAAGACGGCCATTTCTACTGGGCGCAGTCCGATGTCTGCCACGCGGTTTCCGATTCGATGGAAGGCCCGTTCGTGCCGATCGAGGTTCTTGGCAAGGGACATAATCCCGAGGTGTTCCGCTGCGCGGACGGCAGCTGGTGCATCTACGTGATCTGGGGTTGCTTTCGCGCGCCCACGCTGAATGGCCCCTGGAAGCGCGATGGACAGCTGCCGATGGTCGGCACGGACGGCAAGTGGACGGGCGACGACTCGAACTTCTCCTTCTGCGAACGCGACGACGGTTCCGTTCTTGCGATCAGCCGCCACGGACACCTCTGGATCAGTCCGGATGGAATCCAGCCGTTCGCGAAGAAGTCCGACAAGTCGATCTACCCGAACATCGACATAGACACCTTCGAGGATCCAGTCATCTGGAAAGACCACGTGCAGTACAACGTGATCGTGAACGACTGGAAGGGACGGATCGCCTATCACCTCGTCTCTCCGGACGGCGTCAGCTGGGAGACGCGCCCCGGCGAGGCGTATACGCCCGGCATCGCCGTCGTAGACACGGACTCGGGCCCCGTCACGAACAACTGGTTCAAGTACGAGCGCATGAAGGTCTTCCAGGACGAATACGGACGCGCAGTCCAGGCGAACTTCGCCGTCATCGACGTCGCGAAGTGGGAGGACAAGGCCTCCGACGCCCACAGCTCGAAGAACATCACGATTCCACTGAATCCTGGCCGGCTCCTCGAGCTTCTGCCGCGCAAGTCGGCCGCCGACGCTTGCCGCGTCCGCATCAGGGCGGAGAAGGGCTTCAATCCAATTGCCGACATCGACCGCAAGTCGCTGCGCTTCGGCTTGCCGGACGAAGTCTCGATGGGCGGAGGCGTCGCGCCGAAGGGATTCTCGCCGGACGGCGACAACCTTGTCGTCGAGTTTCCCGCAGTCGCGCTCTCTGGTCCGTTCGCGAAGCTTCTCGGGCGCGAGAAGTGCGGACGGCTTCTCTTCGGCGAGATGCGGGTGAATGAGACGTCCACGGTCTCGAACTCGGGGCGCGTTGTCGAGGACTTCAACGACGGCTGGGAGTTTTCGCGCGACCGGCAGAACTGGCGGGCGGTTTCCGTTCCGCACGACTGGGCGATCGAGGGTCCGTTCCATCCGCAAGGCGACGCGAGCACCGCCAAACTGCCGTGGTCTGGAACAGGATGGTACCGCAAGACGCTCAACCTTCCGATGCCGCCGGAGGGACGGCGGATTTTCCTCGACTTCGACGGCATCATGTGCGACGGCACGGTCTACGTCAACGACCAGCCGTGCGGACACCGTGCGTACGGATACCTCGGCATGCGAGTGGACATTACGCCGTACGTCTTCAGGGGCGAGAACACGGTGCTCGTCAAGGCCGACACGACGAAGCTCATCTCGCGCTGGTATCCCGGGGCTGGACTCTACCGCCGCGTCCGCAAGATCGAGACCGACGAGCTGTACATGGATCAAGACGACATAGTGGTTGCGACGCCTGACGCCTCCGCCGCCAAGGCAACGGTGGAAGTCCGCGGCAAGGTGACGAGTCGCCGCGTCAAGGACGAACGCGCGAGGATCGTAGTTGCCCTTAAGGCGCCAAACGGAAAGATTGTCGCAAAGCGAGCGCTGTCGCTGACCGTTCCTGCATGCGGCAAGGGCGGGTTTGCCGCGTCTTTCGACGTGAAGAATCCTGAGCTCTGGCAGATGGAAGACGACGCCAAGCTCTACACGGTCGCTGTGGGCATGAAGGGCGAGATGGCGAAGGACGTCGTTGCGGTTCGCACGGGAATCCGCAGCTTCCGCTTCGACGGCGACAGGGGGTTCTTCCTCAACGGCGAGCATGTCCAGCTAAAGGGCGCGAACCTCCATTCCGACCTCGGCATCCTCGGCATGGCGTTCAACAAGTCCGCGATGCGCCGCCAGCTCCGCGTCATGAAGGACATGGGCGTGAACGCCATCCGCACATCTCACAATCCGCCCGCCCCGGAGATGCTCGACCTCTGCGACGAGATGGGGCTCTTCGTCTGGGACGAGTGCTTCGACAAGTGGAACTGGACGGCGGGACGCAAGGACGAGCCGCTTGAGCAGTTCGTCGAAAAGAACCTGAAGGACCACGTACGCCGCGACCGCAACCATCCGTGCGTCTTCGTGTGGTCCATCGGCAACGAGATCCCGACCGGCGGCGGGTTCGAGTCGCGCAAGGACGAGTGGGCGCATTCGCCCGCACACGGCACGACGGCCGAGCGCTGCACGCGCTTCCGCAACGCGGTTCGCTCCGTCGACGCGACGCGCGCGGTCGGAATCGCCTGCTGCCACGAGAAGGGCGCGACGCGCGGCGATTTCGTAAATCTCGACATCACGGGATGGAACTACCGCCGCTCGTATCAGGACGTGAAGAAGACTCATCCCGACAAGCCCGTCCTCTATTCCGAGTCGGCGTCTGCGGTTTCCGAATACGGTTTCTATGCGGACCGTCTTCCGACGAACCGCATCGACTTTGCGGTCAAGGAAATCGGAATCGACTCCTACGACCGCAACGCGGCGGACTGGTGCGACATAGCGGACATCGAGTTCGAGCGTCTGGAAAAGGATGCGTATGTCTGCGGTGAATTCGTGTGGACGGGCATCGACTACCTTGGCGAGCCGACTCCCTACGGCGGCTGGTCGTGTCCCGAAAGCGTGCGCAAGGCCGGCGAGGCGCGCAGCTCCTATTTCGGCGCGTGCGATCTCCTTGCGCTCCCGAAAGATCGCTTCTATCTCTACCGCTCCTACTGGAACAAGAAAGATTTTACGCTCCACGTCGTTCCCGACAACTGGACGTTCCCGGAGCGCGTCGGCAAGGTCCTTCCCGTCTACGTCTACACGAGCGCGGAAGAGGCGGAGCTATTCGTCAACGGAGTCTCACAGGGACGCCGCAGGAAGGACCCCAATGCGTCGGCTGACAACGGCTACTACGCAGTTCTGCCGCGCTATCGCTTGGTTTGGGACAATGTCGTATATCAGCCAGGCGAAGTGAAGGTCGTTGCCTACGGCAAGGACGGAAAGAAGCTGGGCGAGGAGACGCTGCGCACGGCGGGCGCTGCGAAAAAAGTCGTGTTGACGCCTGAATCCACGACTTTACCGGAAGACGGCAAGGCGTTCGTCTTTGTCAAGGTGACGCTTGCGGACGAGAAGGGCACGCAGATTCCGCGCGACAACCGCCGCGTGTCGTTCAAGGTTGACGGTCCTGCCGAGATCGTCGCAGTCGGCAATTCCGATCCGCGAGGACTCGACAGCTTCAAGGATACGTCGTCCCATCCGCTCTGCCATGGCCGCGCAGGGCTCTTCCTCAGCCGCACGGGCAAGGGCAAGGTCACCCTTTGCGCTTCCGCCGACGGCGTTGACGCAGGACGCGCCGAGTTCGACTGACGCCCCCGCCCGTGCGGGTAGTGCCGGCCGCAGAAGCGTCCGCAAAGAGTCTTTGGCGAGACTGAAGTAGCAAATAAGAGAGAACGCCATGAGCAAGAGCAAATTCACGACAATGGCCGTCGTTGCGCTTTTAGCGGCAAACGGACTTGCGGGTGGAACCGCAGCGAGGGAATCAGCGCCGGACGGCGGTGAATGGCAGGACTTTACGCGCATGAGCTTCGGACGCGAGCCTACGCGCGCCGCGTTCGCGCCCTTTGCGGACGAGCGCGCCGCGCTTGCCATTCTGCCGTGGAAGTCCTCGCGGCAGATTTGCCTCGATTCCGAGACGGAATGGAAGTTCAACTGGGTCAAGGAGCCGTCGCTGCGTCCTGTCGGATTCGAAAAGCCGGAATACGACGTCTCCAGTTGGGCGACGATAAAGGTGCCATGCAGCTGGCAGGCAATGGGCGCGACGGGGAAGGGCGGTTGGGGGACGCCGGTCTACACGAACATAAAGTATCCGTTCGCCTTCGACCCGCCTTACGTGATGTCCGAGCCGCCGAAGGAATACACGTCCTACGCCGAGCGCAATCCCGTCGGAAGCTACCGTCGCGACTTTGAAGTGCCGCGCGACTGGAAAGGCGACCGCGTGTTCATGAAACTCGACGGCGTCGATTCCTTCTACTATCTCTGGATCAACGGGAAGTACGTCGGCTTCACGAAGGACAGCCGAACGAGCGCCCTGTCGGAACGAAGACGAACAGTCTGCCGCGCATCGGCTACCGTTTCACGATGCCGCAGGATTTCAGCCGCGTCGAGTGGTTCGGACGTGGTCCGTTCGAGAACTACAGGGACAGGAAGAGCGGCGCGTTCATCGGGCTCTGGTCGCTGGACCTCAAGGGCTGGAAGCTCCCGTACGCGCGTGGCGAGGATGCGAACAACTTCGAGGACACGGAGTCCGTCACGCTGTCCGACGGCCACGACACTATCGGCTTTGCGACGCTGGGGAGTCCGTTTGCGTTCACGGCGATTCCGTGGTCGCCTCTGGAGCTGGCCTCGGCAGCGCATCCCGAGGAGCTGCCGGATGCGTCCAAGGTCGAATTCGGGATCTACGCCGAGACGCGCGGACTTGGCGGCGCGAGCTGCGGTCCGCTGCCGCTGGATCGGGACATTATCTCAACCGGCCGCCCCTATCGGCTTGACTTCACCATGACGAAGGGACAAACCTCTGGGCGCGTGTCACCGGATATTCGGACGGCGCCGTCGTCCTCACCGTGCGAACGCTCATGGTTGTCGAAATCAAACGACAGCGCGAAATCCGGCACGATGTGGTGGACGAAGTTTCCGACAAGGTGCGGAAACTGATGTGCTCCTCGCGCAGAGATAAGGCGGAAATGCTTCCGCCGTTCCCATTCCCGCATTACACTGCCGCCTGATAATGCGTCTCCCCCCATCAAGGGATGGCACAACTGCAAGGCCGGGTGTAGAATAGTGGCGTAAACTTATGAAAGGATTGTTAAAAAAGACTGCGTGCATCGGCCTCGCAAGCGTTCTGGTTGCTGCTGGAGATGCGGCGAACAGCGCACAGAAAGCGGCAATTCCTCGTTGGGAGGATCCGGCGGTCAGTCGCGTCAACACTCTTGCTCCGCGTGATGAGCTTGTGCCGTTCGCGAACGAGACTGCGGCCAGAGCGTGGGCAAATCTCGAGAGACCCCGTGAAGATTCGCCTTATGTCATGTCGTTGAACGGCGATTGGGAATTCGAGTGGCGGGCGAGACCGGACTCCGCCGCGGTTAGGCGAGGCAGGATCGCCGTGCCCGGATGCTGGCAGTTGCAGGGCGATTACGATCCCCCGATCTACACAAACTACACATATCCGCATGTCAACAATCCGCCGCACATCATGGAGGATCCCCCGACGAATTTCACGCAGTACGTCTACCGAAATCCGCTTGGCGTGTATCGCCGCACGTTCAAGTTGCCGGACCGATGGAAAGGCCGTCGCATCGTCATGAGATTCAATGGCGTCGCCTCGGCGTTCTTTCTGCGTATGAACGGGAGAGATGTCGGCTATGCGGAGGATTCGCGCATGCCTGCGGAGTTCGACGTCACGCCTTACCTGAACAAGAGCGGAAACCTTGTCGAGGTCTCTGTCTATCGATGGTGCGACGGCTCGTATCTGGAGGATCAGGATTTCTGGAGACTCTCCGGCATCTATCGCGACGTGTGGCTTCAGGCGGAAGGCATCGACACGCCGCACGATGTCAGAGACGCTGCACATCTGCCGCCGGTCGCGAATCCGGAGAAATGGTCTCCGGAGAACCCGAAGCTCTATGTCCGCACCTGGCAGTCCGCAAACGGCGACTGGTATGCATGGGCGGACGGATACCGCGACATCGCCATTTCAAATTCTGTTGTTTACGTGAATGGCGAGAGGCTCGTTGTCAGGGGGGTCAACCGGCACGAGATGTCCCCCCGCGGCGGCTATGCGGTCACGCATGAGGAGATGGAGCGCGATGTCAGACTCATAAAAGAATATGGGTTCAATGCGGTAAGGACTTGTCACTATCCGAACGACTCGTACTGGTATCGCCTGTGCGACAAATACGGGCTGTTGCTTGTCTGCGAGGCCAATGTGGAGTGTCACGGCTCCGGGCAGGGGAACGCGCGTCGGTCGCTCGCCCGCCGAAAGGAATGGCGCGGTTCTTTCGTGGAGCGAGGCGTCAATATGGTGAAGACCTACCGTCATCATCCGTCGATTTATTTCTGGAGTCTCGGAAACGAATGCTGGGAGGGCGAGAATCTTCAGGCTGAATATGACGCGATCAAGTCTATAGACGAATCCCGTCCGGTTCAGTATTCAACAGACAGGCCGGTGCCCTATTCGGACATTCTGGCTCCGATGTACTGGCCGGCGGCGAGGTGCGAGGGATATGTGACGAACGCGCCGCCGAAGCCGCTTGTCCAGTGTGAATATCTCCATGCGATGGGCAATGCGGGCGGTTCGCAGGAATCGCACTGGGAGCTTGTCGCGAGAAACCGGCATTATCAAGGCGGATTCATCTGGGATTTTGCAGATCAGGCGCTTCTCGGAGCAGACGGGAACCTGAAGTACGGCGGCGATTTCGGCGACAGTCCCAATGACGGCGGCTTCTGCTGCAACGGGATTTTCGACGCCTTCCGCCGTCCGCACGGTTCTGCGCTGGAAGCACGGGCGCTGAATCTCGGAGCCTGCTCGCTTTCCCTGCCGAATGCGCCTGGTGCGACGCTGAGGCAGTCCGCATCTCTCCGCGGCACGCACGCAGGCCGGCAGGTCGGGGACATCGTGTTCAAGCCGAACTTCTATCGCGCGCCCACGGACAAC
Source organism: uncultured Verrucomicrobiota bacterium (assembly GCA_946610035.1). Lineage (GTDB taxonomy): Bacteria > Verrucomicrobiota > Kiritimatiellia > RFP12 > UBA1067 > UBA1067. The sequence goes on along the minus strand of CAMOCC010000036.1, from coordinate 10,451 downwards.
GACAGGGGCTGGAAGATGCCGAGCGTCTGCAGGATATGGAAGAATGCGACCGAAACGGGGAAAGTCCCCGACGGTTGCACAAGCGATATCGCGACGCAGGAGCTGCCAGATGGATCCTTGAAGGTCGAATGGCTGTTCGTCGCGGCGGAGGGATTGCCGGACATACCCCGCGCGGGGCTGACTTTCCGCGTTTGCGGCGGCACGAACACCTTGGTGCGCTGGAGGGGGCGCGGGCCGTGGGAGAACTACTGCGACCGCAGGGCGGCGACGAATGTCGGCGAATGGCAGATGAGCGTAGCGGAGCTCAATCCCAACAACTATGTCATTCCCGGCGAGCAGGGATACAGGACGGAGACGACACGACTTGAAATCGGCACGCTGGTTGTTGAAGCGGCGGATGGCTCGTCCTTTGGCTTCAATGTCTGGCCGTGGACGCAGCAGGACCTTGAGCATGCGCGTCATGTCGGGGAACTGCCGGAGCCTGACGGAACGCTCACCGTAAATATCGACGCGGCACAGATGGGCGTGGGCGGTGACGATTCATGGAGTGCGCATGCCAGAGCGCTGCCGCAGTTCCGCGTCCATTCCGGACGCAAGTACAGGCTTTCGCTGATTCTGCATGAAGAAGAACCCTGAATCTGTCTTGCGGGGGATGCACCATCCCCCCATCAAGGGATGGCGCGAACGCAGGGTCGGGTGTAGAATGGTGTTGTAAACTTATGAAAGGACTCTCGAAGATGAAAACCGGATCAATCTTTCCAATACTGGCTGCACTGACGCTTTTTTCGGGAGGCACCGCACTCGGCGGAGCTCTGGCAGTAGGTCAGAACCAGGAAGACGAGAACGGAATCGTTCCTGTTGTATGGTGGAAATTCGATTGTGATGCGGTGAACTACGGCTCTGCTTCGCCAGAGACAAACAGATGCAGCGATACATGGGCGTTGACGCAGGGAGGCTGTGCGATAACGAGCCATACCGATTACGGCAACGGAGTCAAGTCTGCCGTTGCATTCGAGTGGACGCTGTGTGTCGTGGCCAAGGTCAACTCGACGGACAATGGAGCCATCTTTACACTCGGCAACGCCAACAGCGATGGTTCCAAGACGCGTGGCATCGCGCTTGCATCCGGCGGTGCGGGCAAAGTGACGGTATCGCCGTTCTGGACGAATGCCGCACATGCCGATCTTGTCACAGCAGATGTCGCCAATGCCGAAAGCGCCTATCATTTCTACGCCGTAACCATGGAGGACAAGAATGTGAAACTGTATGTGGATGGTGTGTTGGTGAACGATGGCGGCACACCTCTTGCCTCGGAAATAACGAGCGACCTTGCCGAAGGGCATTGGCAATTCGGCAGCGTAAATGGAGGAGTCCGATAGACAGGTTTGACGGAAAACAAGAGCAACTATTTCGACGATGTCCGTTTCTACGGCCAGACGTTGACGGCAGAGCAGATTTCGAGGATCGCGGCGAGTTTCCCTGTGTGGACGGGTGAACTAACGCTGGAGGAAGGCGGTAAGTTGACGCTGGAGAAGGACACGCATTATCTGAATATCAACGTCAACGCAAATACGACGATAGATCTCAACGGCCATGATCTGACAATCGGCTCCATGACGCGAGTTCCGAGTTCCGGCAATAACATCGTGATGATAACCAATTCCGTGGACGCAATTCTTTCGACAATGACGGCGGGCGTTTTCGGGGGTGATGCGAAGTGCAACTATCTCGGTCGGTTGGGCGGAAATCTGAAATACATAACGACCGGAAAAGACAACGTTCAGTTTTGGGGTGACGATAACTATCATACAGGCGGGACGGTATTCTCAAATGTGTCGCTGCGCGTACGCAGCCCCAAGCAGTTCGGCTCAGGTGATGTGACGCTCACGGAAGGGGCGAGGGTCGAGTTCGCAACAGCCAACCCCACTTCCTATGATTACGGGACGTGGAGTCAGGACATCTACGTATACGGAAAAGGCAACAAGCTTAACTTCGATCCTAGGGCGGGCGATAGCGTAAAGGTTACGTTGACGGGCAAGATTCTCGGCGACGGTGAACTATGTATCGGCAACGGACATCATCCCTCCATCTACCTGAACGGAGATACGTCGGATTTCACGGGGACGCTCTATGTGGAGTATGCGCATGATGGTTCGCAGGATTGGAAGGGCGTTTACATGGAGCGCGCCAACAACTTTACGGACGGAACGGCCTCTCTCGTAAATGCAACTGTCGTGATGACGAACAAGGAAGAGAGTGCACGCAATTTCCTTTACATTGCCGCCAAGGAGAATACGGCTGACACCGTCTTCAGGATCGGCCACCTTGTCACGGGGACGGAAGATGCCCTTGCCTACACCAACTCAGAATTGCGTACCTACAAGGACGGCCTCACGTTGGAGGTCGGCGCGCTCGGAAAGGATGGCACGTTTGCGGCCAACATCCGCCAGTATGAGACAAAGACGAGTGGCACGAAGACTTCGCTCGTCAAGGTCGGCGACGGTACGTGGACGCTCACGGGTACGAACCACGTCTACGGCGGCACGACGACGGTGCAGGGCGGACGGCTCAACATCGATTCCGCCGAGTTCACTGCGGGAACGGCAATCATCGTCACGAACGCCGTCCTTGGGGGGACCGGCACTATCAAGGTTCCTATCACCGTCAAGGAGCATGGCGCGCTCGCGGGCAGCTTCACGGCGACGCAAGGCGCGACGTTCGAGGCGGGATCGTGCGTCGAAATCGCGGCCGAAGCGGAAAACACGCCGACATTCGAGACAGATGTCGATGTCGCCAACTTGACGGTGAAGCTGACGGGCGAACTGGACACAGCTCAGGAATACACGATCCTTACGGCCGGGAGCGGTTCGTCCGGCAGGGCGAAGGTCGTTGTAGACAAACCTTCTGCAAGTGGTGCATGGCGGACGAAGTTGGTTGCGGGTGATGGCGGCGTAAAGGTTCTCACGGCGTATTTTGTCAAGCCGGGATTGATCGTAATCATCCGCTGAAGGCGCGCGAAGGCAATGTGGAAAATCCCAACGGATTCTATATCCGCGAGGGGGCGGCGCGTGTAAACGAGCGCGGCGAAATCACGTTTATCCCGCTTCCGCCCCGCGCGAAGCGTCCGGCCTTCGTCACGCGCTGCGCCTACGAGCGCAAGCCCGACGGCGAGACAATCTACGAATTCCGCCGACTCGAGCACCCGTAGAAGTTCCAACTGACGGAAGGCTCGGCGCTCGCGGCAGACAGGACTTTTGCCACACGGGGCGACCCCCACTATGGGTTGAGGTCGCCTCAGGGGGCTCCGTCGCTCCGCGACGGAGCAATGCGGGGACAATGAAGGTGCTGTTGAATCGGGATTTGTTGTCCGTCGCGGAGCGACGGACCCCCTAGCATTGGTAAAACTCTGGCGAATGTATAAGCGAGTTTCCGTAGTGTATGGGGTGGCGCTCCCCCCCACGGGGGGATGGGAGATGGTGGAGTTCGGTGATATACTGTAGGCATGAAGGTCATCACTGCTATATTGTCCTGCGTGGCGATAAGTGTCGCGGCGGCGGAAAGTCGCCACCCGTGCGTGTACTTTTGCGCGGAGGAGCTTCCATCGCTGCGCGAGAAGGCAAAGAACGTTGCATGGGCGCGGGAGATAGTCGCGCGCTGGCACCGTGACGTCGATTCCGCAGTCTTGCGCCATGCGGACGATCCAAGCTTCGCGCCTAGCCGTCTTCAGATGAACTGGACGGAGGGCAAGCGCTACACAAAGGCATGGACGCAGGGCAACTTCATTCCACGGCGCGAAGGCAACGCGAAGTATCCGACGATCCGCATCGCCTACGCGCGCACATGGGGGGACTGTCCCTACCGCAGCGTCTCCTGGGAGAAGAATCTGCCATATACAACTGACGACGGCGTTTTCCTCAACGACAAGCCGACGGAATTCCCCGGCAATCTCGTGCCAGTCGCGCATTCCGGAATGGCCGCCGAGCTGATCAACGAGAGACTGCTCGACCTCGCCTACAAATCCGCGATTCTCTATTCTCTCGAAGGAGACGCGCGATATGCGAAGTTCGCTGCGGACATCGTCTGGACGCTCGTTCGCGGCGGCGCGCAGCAGGAGGAGATCAATCCGGGCTCGACTGACAACTGCGGATTCCTTTCGTGGGAGACGCTTGGCGACACGCGCCGCTACTGGACAATTCCGCTCGTCTGGGACATTCTCTACGACTATTTCCACAAGACGTATTTTGTCAGCAAGGAGTTTACGAAGGGTATCAAAGGCGAGATGTGGTGTCCGGGGCATAAGGAAGGCCCGGACTGGGCGGCGCGCCAGTTCGAGATTTTCTTCAAGAAGTTCATCGACAACAAGCTCACGCGCGGAGGAGGGCTGGTCGGCAACTGGAATCTCAACGAGCAGCAGAGCGCAATGCTCTATGCGCTGGCGCTCGACGACGACAAGGCGTATGCGGACGGCAGGGGGCGGAAATACTATGTCAGGAAACTTGTGAAAGGTCCGACGACTGAACACCACGGCGCGTATCTCGACGCCCTTCGCGCAAACATCGAAGAGTCGACCGGAATGTGGCCCGAGGCGCCGGGCGGATACGGACAGGGCTCGATCGCCCAGCTCGTCAAGTTCGGGTTCATCTACTGGAAGAACGGACTCGACGTTCTCTCGCGCGATCCGCTTCTCTTCAAGGCCTCCCGCGCGATGCCGCAGATGATATTTCCCAACGGGTACGTCACAAACGTAGGCGACTCATCCTACCACCGCATCTTCACCGACCAGCTTGAGCTGATGGCCGCCTACGCGAATGCGAAAGGCGACCGCGAACTGCTAGAACGCTGCGCCGGACTCATCAAACTCGCCGGGGGGCGCTGCGCAAAGGACGACATCGCATTTTTCTTCTATCTCCCGGAACTCCCTCCGGTTGATGCGCCGAAGCTCTCGCGAGTTTCATACGCGCCGTGCTATCCGGTGATCATGGAACGCAATCCGTCCAAGAGCGGCGACGCAGCGGATGCGCTCGCGTTCTCGCTCGCAGGCTTTTCGGATAAGATGGGGCATAGGCATCCGAACGGACTTTCCATCGAGCTTTACGGTCGCGGCGAGATACTTGCGCCCGACACTGGCGCGGGTGCAAACTACTGGTCCGCAGACACGCACGAGTACTACCGCCAGGCCGCTGCGCACAACACGGTCGCGGTAAACGGACTCGGACTCGACGACCGCCGCGAGATGGTCTTCGACATAAAGGCCGCGGAGCCGTATGTCAAACCCGGTGAAGACGTGTTCTCCACTCTGTCGGCCCACCGTCAGTTCGTTGATGTCGAGAGCGTTTACGACACGGGGAGCGTAAAGGCGCGTCAGCGCCGCACGGTTGCAATCGTGAGGAGCGGAACCAAGACGGGGTACTACGTCGACATCTTCCGCTCGAAGGTGACGGAGGGGGAGGAGAAGTACCACGACTATATTTTCCATTGCCTTGGGGAATGGGGAATGGGGAACGGGGAATGGGGAATGGGGAAGTTGGAACCGAAGAGCGGGAAGGGATATGAATATTTCAAGACGCGTGGAACGATGCGCGGCGATTTTGCCGCTGACTTCGACTATGGCGGCGGCATCGTGATGCGGGCGTTCGTCGCCAACGGCGGCGAGGGGCGCGAGGCGTATGCGCTGGAAGGGCCGAAGGCTTTCCGCCACTACGACCGCAAGGTTTCCGAAAAGCCTTGCCCCGCGCTTCTCGTCCGGCAGGAGGGCGAGGCGTGGAGGCGTCCGTTCGTCGCCGTTTACGAGCCGTTCGGGAAGGGCGTGGACGCGATGATCGAAAGCGTTGCGAGCGAACCGCTCAAGGGCGACCCCGAAGGCGTGAAGGTTACGGTGCGCTACAGGAACAACAATCGCTGTGATGAAATCATCCATTCGACGAAAACAGGGTTTTCGGTGGTTGCATATCGCAATGGGAGGGTGGTGGATGAATACCGTCCGAAATGATATAATTGATCTTGTGAAAAAAGTAGCACAGCAAGGTTGCATGAATATGACTGGGGGAAGCGGCGTCTCGCCGCTTCGGGAAAGAGTCTTTTTTTCTTTTGGCAAGAAGCGGCGGGACGCCGCTTCCCCCAGTCATAGGCGATTTTCTCGTTTTGAAAAGCGGCGAGACGCCGCTTCCCCCAGTCATGTGCGGTTTTCTTGTTTTGAGAAGCGGCGGGACGCCGCTTCCCCCAGTCATTTAGTCGCTTCTATGGTCTTTATTCTGCTCGCGGCGGGTGCTGTCGCCGGCGAGGCGACGGGGTACAGGCAGAACTCGGCGCATGAGCTGCCGCTCGATGGTGTTGTCACTTTTTCGCGTTCGGGTGATCGCTATTTTTTCATGTCGGCTCTCGACGGCTCGGGAACATGGCGCATCGAGCGCGAGAAAGACGCTTTCGCATACAAGGTGGGGACGGTCGTTTCGGTGACGAACGGTGAGTCCCGCGCGACGTACACTACGCGGCGCGTCAACCACGCTTATGTCGCAGAGCTGAAGGACGTCGCGGCGGATCTGCCGCGCCCGAAGGACGTGACGATTTCGGACCTTTATTCGCATCCGCTCACGGTTCCCGGTGCGGAAGACCTGTGGGGGCGCATTGTGCGCTGCGCCGGAACGGTGCGCGACATCAACCGGCGGCAGACGTTCACGCAGATCCAGCTCGGTGAGGGGAACAGGAGCTTTCAGGCCGCAGTGCGGATCAACATCGACACTCCGCTTCCAGACGACCTCAAGCTCGGGGCGAAGGTGCTGATCGGCGGCGTCATGCTGTATTCGCCGGTGGACGATCCGGTTCGGCACGTTATGACTGACTTCACCGACGTCAGCGTGATGCCGATGGACATAAACGGCGTCGAGGTGCTTTCAAAGGCACCTTTCTGGACCGCTGGCCGCGTCTGGCTGCTTCTCGCGGGAATCGCCGTCGTGCTTGCGCTTGTCTTCATGAAGCTCAAGCTCACGCAGCGCGAGAAGCAGCTTGAGAAGCTCGAGTTCGAGGCTATCCGCCGCGAGCGGCTGAAGCTGAGCTACGAGCTTCACGACGACTTCCAGCAGCTCCTCGGCAGCTGCGAGTTCCAGCTTGAGGCCGCGGCCGAATGGCTGGGTCGCGACAACGAGAAGGCGAAGGAAGGCATAGGGAAGGTCCAGCACTGGCTTCTGTACACGCAGGACCTTCTTCGCAAGCGGCTGTGGGGCATGAACGAAAAACTGGCGGAGATGGAAGGTCCGTCGGAGGAGGCTAAATGAGCAAGGTAATGGTTGTCGACGACCATCCGATGGTCAGGGAAGGGCTTGAGGCGATGCTCGAGGCCGCGGGGTTCGAAGTTTGCGCGCTCGCCTCGGACGGCACGGAGGCAATATCGTTCTTCAAGGCGAAGGTGCATCCCGACATCGTCTTGATGGACATTCGCATGCCCGGCGGTAGCGGGTTCGACGTCTTCAAGGAGATGAAGGTGTGGTATCCCGACATCAAGGTGCTCTTCCTCGCTGGAATGCCGCTGCGGGAGGAGGCCGCGCGCGCGCGGAAAGAAGGCGCTTGCGGATACATTTCCAAGTCCACCAAGCGGCAGGGGCTGGCCACGGCGATAAGGCGCGTCCTGCAGGAGCGGAACGTGTTCATAGAAGATGATGCGCCTGCGCAAGCGCCTGACTCGCTTCTGACGCAGCGGGAGATGGATGTCCTCAAGTGGCTTGCGCAGGGCAAGAGCCGCGAGGAGGCGTCCATCATCCTTGGCATCAGCCTTGAAACAGTAAAGACGCACGCGAAGTCCATTCTGCAGAAGCTCGGCGTTCAGAACACCGCCGGAGCAGTCACGCGCGCCTTCGAACTCGGGCTCCTGCGGGCGTAGTACCTTTTTCGGGGGATGGACGGCGGGAAGGCCTTATGGTAGAATTCTGACATGAAAAAGATAGTCTTTGTTCTGTCCGTGGCCGCGTTTTATGCGGCGTATGGCGCTGAATGGATCGAGAACTCGCCTGCCGCCAACTGGCAGGAGTCGTCGCTCACAGGCAACGGCACGATCGGCGCGATGGTGGAGGGGCGAATCGAGAACGAGTCCATTCACCTCAGCCACTGCAAGCTGTATCTTCCCGAGCCGGGCGACACTCCGCCGGCGCTCGTGAACCATCCGAGGCGCAATCCCGGCGACTACAACAACCGGGACGGATTCATGGCAGCGTGCGACCTGAAAATCTCCATGCGCCTTGGAGGGGCTTCGGGGTATTCGCGGCGCACCGACTTCGACACGGGCGAGTGCATCGTAAGTGCGAAGGACGGCAAAGGACGCCGGTACGAACGCCGCGTCGTCGCGCTGCGCGGAGCGAATGTGATAGCGGTCAAGACGACGGACGAGTCGAAGAGCGACGCAGTGTTCGCGCTTGCTGGAATCGAGCCTTCGGGACGCGCCGACATCGCGGCGTTTTCGAAGGGCATCCGCCGCATCGTATCCGAGCCGGAGTACTACCGCTGCGAGTTCAGGAACGAGAATCCGTGGAACAAGCTCGCGGGGTATGAAGTCTTGTTAACGCAGAGGCGCAGAGACGCAGAGTGCGCAGAGGTCTTTGTTGCGATCGAGCCGCTTTTGAAGGGACAGAATTCCAACCGCGCTGCAATGGAGGCGCGGCTTGCTGCGGCTGCGGAGAAGGGATACGACGCGCTGCTTGCCGAAAGCGCCGCACAACAGAAAGAGCTGATGGACCGTGTTTCGTTCGAGCTGGAGGGGCCGAAGAATGCCGCGGAGATTGTGCGCAATTTCAATTCCGGGCGGTACAACATCATTTCGTCCGTTGGAGGCGACCATGTTCCGAACCTCCAGGGACTCTGGGCCGGAACGTGGAGCGCACCGTGGTTTGCGAGCTTCACCGTGAACGGAAACCTCCCGTGCGCTATTTCGTTCTTCTGCCGCGGCAACACGCCCGAGTTCAATGAAAGCCTCCTTGGATGGATCGAGGCGCGGCTTCCCGAAATGCGAGACGCGGCGAAGCGTCACTTCGGCGCACGCGGATTTCGCGCCGCTGCGCAGACCACTGTGGCAGGCGTTGAGACGGACTCCAACGCGAACTATCCGCACGTCTACTGGCATGGCGGTGCGGCGTGGCTTCTCTCTCGCCTGTACGACGGATACCGCCACACGCTCGACGAAATGTGGCTGAAGCGCATCTATCCGCTCATGAAGGAGATTGCGCAGTACTACGAGGATGTCCTAGTGGAAATGCCGGATGGAACGCTTGGCTTCAATCCGTCGTATTCGCCAGAGAACTGGCCGACGGGGAAGCGTCCGACATCCGTCAACGCAACGATGGACAACGCCATTGCCAAGCAGTTCCTTGGCGAGGTCGTACATGCGGCGGAGACGCTTGGCGTCGATGCGGAAGATCGCGGCAAATGGTCCGAGATGCGTGCGCGCCTCACGCCGTACCAGGTGAGCGAGAATGGATTCTTCGCCGAATGGCTTGCCCCAGGTCAGCCGGACAACAACGAGCATCGCCACGCCTCCCACCTCTACGCGCTCTACGACGACGCCCCGGCGGAGATTCTGACGAACGCCGCGCTTGTGGCTGCGGTGAAGAAGACCATCGACGCGCGTATGGACTTCAACGAGAACCGCTCGCGCACGATGGCGTTCGGATACGTGCAGAACGGACTCGCCGCGTGCAAGATCGGCGACGCCGCGCGCGCGGCGCGGTGCCTCAAGCTTCTGACCGAGAAGAACTGGCTGAAGGGCGGCGGCTCGTGCCACGACTGGAAGAACTGCTTCAACACCGACATCTCCGGCGGGTATCCGTACCTCATTTCCGAAATGCTTGTGCATTCGGAGGAGGTGGGGAATGGGGAACGGGGAACAGGGAACGGCGGACGGTATTTGCTTCGGTTCCTTCCCGCGAAGTCGAAGGACTGGAAGTCGGGATCGATAAAGGGACTGCTCCTGCGTGGCGGAATTGTCCTTGAGAGTCTTGAATGGCAGGATGATGACTTCTCTGCGATACTTAGGTTTCCGGACGGAACCGTGAAGCGCGTCAACGGTAAGGCTGGTACCCAAACAGGTATTTTCATCGACGGCGGGGTTTGATAGAATGGTGGCATGAAAACTGTCAATCCATTCGTATGCGCTGCCGCGATTGCCGTCGCGGGCCTTTCTTTCAGTGCTTCCGCGGACGAGTTCCGCGCGCCGAGGCTCGGCGTCGTGTGCGAGACGCCGGCGCAGGCTAGGCCGGGCGTCGCCAAGAGCCGCGCATGGGAGCAGTCGCTTCTCACGGGCAACGGCGCGATGGGCGCGATGGTTCCGGGCGAGCTTGCGCACGAGGAGATATTCCTGTCGCATGCGAGGCTGTTTCTGCCGCGCGTCATGAACGGAAGCTATTTCGAGCTCGGGAAGTACCGCGACAAGGCGCGCGAGCTGGCGCTCGCCGGACGCGAAAAGGAAATCT
>CAMOCC010000035.1 GCA_946610035.1 uncultured Verrucomicrobiota bacterium | reverse complement strand
CTGCGCCAGGACCCGGACGTGATCCTCGTCGGCGAAATGCGCGACCTCGAGACGATCGGCGCGGCGATCACAGCCGCCGAAACGGGCCACCTCGTCTTCGGAACCCTCCACACTACCGGCGCGGCCGAGACGGTCGACCGTATCGTCGACGCGTTCCCGACGAACCAGCAGGAGCAGGTCAGGACCCAGCTCGCGGCGGGCCTCCAGGCCGTCATCTCGCAGATACTCCTGCCGAAGCTGGACGAGAACGGCGAGGTGCACGGGCGAATCGCCGCGTTCGAGATCATGACGTCGACGGACGCCATCAAGAGCCGCATCCGCGACAACAAGACGAACATGATCAAGTCCGACCTCCAGACCGGCGCGAAGTTCGGCATGATGACGCTCGACTCGTGCCTCCTCAACCACTACAAGAACGGCTTCATCTCCTACGAGGAGCTCATCACCAAGTCCCAGGATCCGGACAGCGTCGTCCAGAAGCTCAAAGAGGACATGGGAGAGGAGTAAAAGAACATGCTAGACCCGATTCTACAGATTCTCGAACAGAACGGCTACATCGACTCCCAGGGCGCGCAGGACCTCCAGGACCTCGCGAAGACCGAGGCGAAGCCCATCCGCCAGCTCGTCATAGACCAGGAGATACTCTCCGAAGACGACCTCCTCGGGTGCATGGCCGCGTACCAGGACACCGAGGCCATTGATCTCGGCGGCATGACGATCGATTCCGAGGTGACGGAGGCGATACCGGCCTCCACGGCCCGCATGTACAACGTCTTCCCGGTGGCGGCGGACGATTCGTCCGTGACCCTCGCGACGTTCGACCTCGTCGATCCGCGAATTGCGGACGAGATGCTCTTCACGCTGTCGAAGGAGGTCCGCTTCGTATTCGCCCGCGAGAAGGACGTGATGGACCGCATCGCGCAGTACTACGGCGACGCGAGCGACTCGGTGGCGGACATGATCAAGTCGCTCGGGGACGGGCTCGGCGACGACGAGGCCGTGGCGGGCGCGAACGCGAACGACATCGCGTCCATGGAGAACGCCGCGAACTCGTCCGCGATCATCCGCTTCGTGAACCTCGTCCTCTACCAGGGCGTCGTCGACCGCGCATCCGACATCCACGTCGAGCCCTTCGAGAAGGACTTCAAGATCCGCTACCGCGTCGACGGAGCCCTCTACGAGATGAAGGCGCCGGACGTCAAGATGGCGCCCGCCATCATTTCGCGCATCAAGATCCTCGCGAACCTCAACATCGCCGAGCGCCGCATCCCGCAGGACGGGCGAATCGCGCTCACGGTCGCGGGCCGCCCCGTCGACCTCCGCGTAAGCTGCCTGCCGACGGCGCACGGCGAGTCCGTCGTAATGCGTATTCTCGACCAGTCCGCGACGTCGCTCGACCTCGAGAACGTGGGGCTCCCCGAGGACGTCTACGAGCAGATCACGATGGACATCGAAAAGCCGAACGGCATCTTCATCGTGACGGGCCCTACGGGCTCCGGCAAGACGACTACGCTCTATTCGGTCCTCCGCCGCATAAACCAGATCGACACGAAGCTGCTTACGGCCGAGGAGCCGGTCGAGTACAACGTGGACGGCATCGTGCAGGTCCCGATCGACGCGCAGGTCGGCAACACCTTCGCCAAGGTGCTTCGCGCCTTCCTCCGTCAGGACCCGGACGTCATGATGATCGGGGAGATCCGCGACCTCGAGACCGCCGAAATCGCCGTGCAGGCCGCGCTTACGGGGCACTTCGTGTTCTCGACGCTCCACACGAACGACGCCGCCGGCGCGGTCATGCGTCTCGTGGACATGAACGTAGCGCCGTACCTCCTCTCGTCCACCCTCGAAGGAGTGCTCGGGCAGCGACTCGTGAGGACGTGCTGCCGCGAGTGCAAGCAGGCGTACGAGCCTGACGACGAGACGCTGGAGCGCATCGAGATGACGCGAGACCAGATCGGCGGGCGTCCGTTCTACTTCGGCAAGGGCTGCAAGACGTGCAACGGCACGGGCTACAAGGGCCGCAAGGCCGTCGTCGAGTACCTCAGGATGTCCAATCCGCTGCGCGAGCTCATAAACAACAAGGCTCCTACGCTCGTCATCCGCGAGAAGGCGCGCGAACTCGGAATGCGCACCATGCGCGAGCACGGCATCCAGGCGATCCTCGACGGCTACACAACCGTCGACGAGGTCTTGAGGTATACGTGACAGGCAGTTGACAGTCGGTAGATGTCCAGCATCCTTTGGCTTTTTCGCGTTGTCGCCGTACTGGCGCTCGTTTGCTCGGCGGCGGCGCTTGCGACGCCGCCCGGCCGGCTTCCGCTCGCCTTGCGCGGGCTTCAGCGGATGCTCAGGCGCGACGCCGGGCTGGGCGCCCCGGCTCCGTCTCGGCCGTCTGCCTCGACCGGACGGCGGATAACGGCGTTCCTGCTCATAATTGCGGCCGTTCTCATTGCAGTGGTCTAGCATGGAGGAGACGACGATACTCGGCGTGAGGGCGAAGGTCGCCCGGACGTTCCCGGAGCGCGCGAAGGGGCTTATCGGTACGCGCGACCTTGCGGACGGGGAGGGCATGCTCATCCTTCACTGCAATGCGATACACACCTTTTTCATGTCGTTTCCGATAGATGCGACGTTCCTTGACGCGAACGACGCAATCGTGAAGAAGGTAAGGCACATCCGTCCGTGGCGTCCGTTCGTCTGGGGCGGATGGCGAGCGGTCAAGGTCCTGGAGACCAAATCACGGCAAGAGGGGTAGCCGGAGCCCCCGATATCCAATTTTTACCCATTCCCGCATTCACTAGGCGGGGCGGATATGATATAATATAGTCCCACAAGTTTCGAAGGAGACAAAAGATGATTCTGCTTATCGGTTCCGACGCGTATTCGCCGTTCCGCATGGACGCCCTCAAGGACGCAATAACGAAGCTCGACCCCAGGCTCGGGCGCATGACAATCGATGCGAAGTGGGTCTACGCCCTCCAGATGGCCGATTCCGCCTTTTCGGTCGAGGAGCTGGAGCGCGCGGGCGTCCTCCTGAACGCCGAGGGGCAGTGCGACGAGGCGGACTTCTTCGTGACGCCCCGGAAGGGCACCATCTCCCCGTGGAGCACCAAGGCGACGGACATCTTCCGCAACTGCGGGCTCAAGACGGTCCTACGCGTCGAACGCGGCATCCGCTTCCGCCTTTCCGGCCTCCCCGACCGCCTGGACAACCTCGAAAGCCTCGACGGGCTCTGCAGCGTCGACCGCCTCGAGAGGCTCGAGGGCGACGCCATCGCCAAGTTCTACGGCATCTTCCACGACCGCATGACCGAGGGCGTGTACGAGAACATAGCGGACCTCTTCGAAGTCGACGACCCGAGGCCCGGCCGCACGTACGACGTCCTTGCGAAGGGCGTCGAGGCGATCCGCGAGGCGAACACCGAGATCGGCCTCGCCATCTCCGAACCCGAGATGGAGTACCTCGCAAGAAGCTTCAAGGCGGCGGGCAGGAATCCGACCGACACCGAGCTCGTCATGTTCGGGCAGGTCAACTCCGAGCACTGCCGCCACAAGATCTTCGGCGCGCAGTTCATCATCGACGGAAAGAAGCAGACGAAGTCCCTTTTCGAGATGATCAAGAACACCCATGCGAAGAGGCCGCAGGACACGCTTTCGGCGTACAAGGACAACTCGTCCGTCGTCACCGGCTTCAAGATCGACGTTTTCGCCATCGACCCAGGGACGAACGGCTACTCCTTCAAGAAGGACCAGCTCGAGCAGCTCATGAAGGTCGAGACCCACAACCACCCGACGGCGATCTCCCCCTATCCGGGCGCGGCGACGGGCGTAGGCGGCGAAATCCGCGACGAGGCCGCGACCGGTACCGGCTCGCGCACGGTCGCGGGCATCTGCGGCTTCATGGTCTCCGACCTCCACATACCCGGATGCCCCCAGCCGTGGGAGCGCATATACGCCGACTTCCCGACGCGCCTTGCGACGCCTCTCCAGATCATGACGGAGGGTCCGATCGGCGGCGCGGCGTTCGGCAACGAGTTCGGCCGTCCCCAGCTGTGCGGATTCTTCCGCACGTACGAGGGCGAGATCGCGGGCGAGCTCAGGGGCTACCACAAGCCCATCATGCTCGCGGGCGGCATGGGCGTCATACGCCACTCGCAGGTCCAGAAGAAGGACGTCACGGTCGGGGCGCTAATCGTCCAGATCGGCGGACCCGCCATGCGAATCGGCCTCGGCGGAGGCGCGGCGAGCTCCATGATGACCGGCACCAACTCCGAGGCGCTCGACTTCAACTCCGTCCAGCGCGGCAACGCCGAGATGCAGCGCCGCTGCCAGGGCGTGATCGACGCGTGCAGCTACCTCGGCAAGGCGAACCCGATACTCTCCGTGCACGACATCGGCGCCGGCGGACTCTCCAACGGCTGCCCCGAGCTCGTCGAGGCGACCGGCGGCAGGTTCGAGCTCCGCAAGGTGCACAACGAGGAGAAGTCCATGAACCCGATGGAGATCTGGTGCTGCGAGGCGCAGGAGCGCTACGTGCTCGCGCTCAAGCCTGAGGCGAGGGATTTCTTCCAGACGCTGTGCGACCGCGAGAGGTGCCCCGTCGCGTTCATCGGCGTCGCCACCGGCGACGGGCAGCTCGTCCTCGAGGATTCGCACTTCGGCGACAGGCCGATCGACATGGACATCAAGGTCCTCCTCGGCAAGCCCCCGCGCATGGTCCGCGACGTCAAGCACGTCGCGAAGAAGCACGTCAAGTCGCATTTCGAGGGAGTGACGCCGAGCGACGCCTTCATGCGCGTACTCCACCTCCCGGCGGTTGCGGACAAGACGTTCCTTGTCGCGATCACCGACCGCTCCGTCACCGGACGCGTTGCGCGCGACCAGATGGTGGGCAGGTTCCAGCTGCCTGCGGCGGACTGCGCCGTCACCACAATGGGCTACAAGACGTACAACGGGCAGGCCATGGCGACGGGCGAGCGCTCCCCGATTGCGCTCCTCGACGGTCCCGCCTCCGGCCGCATGGCCGTCGCCGAGGCGATAACGAACCTCGCCGCGGCGGACGTCGGCGACATCTCGCAGATCCGCCTTTCGGCGAACTGGATGGCGCCGTGCGGCGACCCCGGCGAGGACGCGATACTCTACGACACCGTCAAGGAGGTCGGCCTCTCGTTCTGTCCGAAGCTCGGCGTCTCCATCCCCGTCGGCAAGGACAGCTGCTCGATGCACACCGTCTGGGAGGACTCAAAGGGCGTTCAGCACAAGCAGGTCGCCCCGCTCTCGCTCGTCGTATCCAGCTTCGCGCCCGTCGAGGACGTGAGGCTCACCCTTACGCCGGACCTCAAGCCCGACCCGGAGGGCGAAAGCTCGTTCCTCGTCTTCGTGGACCTCGCCAAGGGCGAGATGCCGCTCGGCGCGACCGCGCTCGCGCAGGTGTACGGGCAGCTCGGCGACACCCACGCCGACTGCGACGCGACTACGCTCAAGCACTTCTTCAACGCGATGCAGAAGATCGTCAAGGGCGGCCTCGCGCTCGCCTACCACGACAGGTCCGACGGCGGCGTCGCGGTGACGCTCGCCGAGATGGCGATCACTGGCGGGCGCGGCATCGTCGCGAAGCTCCCCGACGGCGACGCGCTCCAGGCGCTATTCAACGAGCAGCCCGGCGCGGTCCTCCAGGTCGGCGAGAAGAACCTCAAGGAGGTGCTCGCCATATTCAAGTCGGCGAGGGTCGACGCGGTGATCGCGGGCGCGGTCCTCAGAAAGTCCCGTTCGTTCGACGTCTTCGTCGGCGAGCGCCAGGCGATCAAGACGGACCTCACCTACATCCGCCGCGCATGGAGCGAGACTACGTACCGCATGCAGGCGCTGCGCGACAATCCGGTGACGGCGCGCGAGGAGTACGACAATTCGCTCGACGCGACCGATCCCGGCATGACCTTCAAGCTCACCTACGACCCGGACGAAAAGCCGGCGAAGAAGGCGAAGGATGCGGCTCCGAGAATGGCCATACTTCGCGAGCAGGGCGTCAACGGACACATCGAGATGGCGGCGGCGTTCGCGCTCGCCGGCTTCGACTGCCAGGACGTCCACATGAGCGACCTCATAGCCGGACGCGTCGACCTCAAGGACTTCCGGGGCCTTGTCGCATGCGGCGGCTTCAGCTACGGCGACGTCCTCGGCGCAGGGTCCGGCTGGGCGCGTTCGATCCTCTTCAACGACCGCCTGAGGGAGATGTTCAAGACGTTCTTCGCGCGTCCCGACACGTTCGCGCTCGGAGTGTGCAACGGCTGCCAGATGCTATCGCAGCTGAAGGACATCATACCCGGCGCGGAAGGGTGGCCCAAGTTCGTGAAGAACATGTCCGAGCAGTTCGAGGCCAGGTACGCCACGATCGAGATCGAGCCGTCGCCGTCGATCTTCTTCAGGGGGATGGAGGGCTCGCGCCTTCCGATCGCCGTTGCGCACGGCGAGGGACGCGTCTGGACCGAGGGCTGGACGCCCGCCATCTGCGCCGCGCACTACGTAGACGGACGCGGCGAGGCGACTATGCGCTATCCCTTCAACCCGAACGGTTCGATGGGCGGACAGACGGCGTTCACGACGACCGACGGGCGCGTCACGATCATGATGCCGCACCCCGAGCGCGGCTTCAGGGCGTGCCAGCTCAGCTACAACCCGGGCGTCTTCAAGGTGAACGGTCCGTGGATGCGGATGTTCCAGAACGCGTACGCGTTCGCGGTGTCTGCCAAGTAACCGCCGGGGAGGGATGTTGACATGAACGGTGCGCTTCTACTTGTGATGGCCTCCGCCTTCTTCCTCGCAGGGTACTTCCTGTATGCAAAGCTGATCGAAAGGAAGCTGGGGGTGGATCCGTCCATCCCCACCCCCGCTCACACGAAGCGGGACGGGGTGGACTTCATCCCGGCGCACCCGACGGTCCTCTTCGGGCACCACTTCGCGGCAATCGCGGGGGCGGGCCCGATCGTGGGGCCGGTCCTTGCGGCAGAGTTCGGCTGGGCCTCGGTCGCCCTCTGGATCATCCTGGGCTGCGTCTTCATCGGCGCGGCGCACGACATGATATCCCTGTTCCTGTCCGTGAGGCACGGCGGAGAGTCGATAGGTTCGGTGATAGGGACCATCCTCGGCAGGCCCGGGAAGGTGCTCTTCCTCCTCTTCAGCTGGTCCGCTCTCGTCCTCGTCGTCGCCGAGTTCACGCGGCAGATCGTCGGCACATTCGTCGCGGACCCCGCGATAGCGACGGCGTCGCTGCTCTTCATCGGGGAGGCGATCGTGTTCGGGCTGTGCGTAAACAAGTTCAAGATGTCCGTCCTCTGGACGTCCCTCGTCTTCGTTCCGCTCATGTTCGCGTTCGTCTGGGTCGGGAACCTCATTCCGCTTGACCTCGTGAAGAGGTTGGGCCTCACCGTGGACCAGACGAAGATGGTCTGGACGCTCGTCCTCCTCGTCTACTGCTTCTTCGCGTCGACGTGCCCGGTCTGGATACTCCTCCAGCCGCGCGACTACCTGAACGCATACCTCCTCTACGCTATGATGGGCCTCGGCTTCCTCGGGGTCTTCGTGGCGCATCCCGCGCTGACGACGGACGCCTTCGCCGGATTCTCGGTGGTCGGGCGCTCCGGCGCGACGGACCTCCTGTTCCCGTTCCTCTTCGTGACGGTCGCATGCGGAGCGTGCTCCGGCTTCCATGCGCTTGTCGCGTCGGGCACCTCGGCGAAGCAGCTCGACAGCGAAAGGGGGGTGCGACCCATCGCCTACGGCGGGATGCTCCTCGAGGGCGTCCTGGCCATCATCGCCCTCATCGGCGTCGCCGGCACGTACGCGAGCCAGGCGGATTACGCGTCCGCCATCAAGGGCATGGAGCCCGTGCAGATGTTCGCCTCGACAATCGCCGGCTTCTGCGTCAGGATGGGCATCCCCCAGCGTGTGGCCGAGTCGTTCATGCTGCTCTCCGTCTCGGCGTTCCTGATGACGACGGTCGACGCCGGAACGCGCCTCGCACGCTTCTCGTGGCAGGAGCTCGTGGGGAACGGAAGATGCAAGGCGGAAGACGGGAAGTCGAGGCCGGGGTTCCTCGGCAACATGTACGTCGGCACGCTGATTGTCGTGCTGCTCGCCGCGGGGCTCCTCCTCGGGGCGACCCAGACGTCCAAGCAGCTCTGGACCATCTTCGCGTCCGCAAACCAGCTGCTTGCCGCCCTCACCCTCGTCTCGGCGACGCTCTGGTTCGCGAAGAACCGCAAGCCCTGCTGGATGACGGCCGTGCCGATGGTGTTCATGCTCTGCGTTTCGTCGACGGCGCTGGGACTTCTCATGTGGAAGAGCTTCACGGGCGCGACCATCGACTGGGTGAAGGGCGGCGCGACGGCGTTCCTCCTGACGCTCGCCGTCGTACTCGTGTGCTTCGGGGCGCGTGCGGCGCTCGACCTGCGCAAGAGGGCGGCATGACAGGTTCTAAACGAAAGGAAGATTAAGATGGAGACCATCCACACTGACAAGGCGCCGGCTGCGGTCGGACCATACTCGCAGGCCCTTAAGTACGGCGGGCTCGTCTGGTGCTCGGGGCAGATCCCGATCGACCCGGCGAAGGGCGCGATCGTCGCGGAGACGATCGAGGACCAGACGCGCCAGGCGATACGCAACCTCGGCGAGGTGCTGAAGGCCGCCGGCTCGTCCCTCTCCAAGGTCCTGAAGACGACGGTGTTCATTGCGGACATGAACGACTTCGCCGCCGTGAACAAGGTGTACGCGGAGGAGTTCGGCGACGCCAAGCCCGCGCGCAGCTGCGTCGAGGTGTCCAAGCTCCCGAAGGGCGCCCGCGTCGAGCTCGACGCCGTCGCCGAGGTCTGAAGCATTCCGACCGAATGCATCTGCATCGACCCGGTGTCCGCGCGACCTCGCGTGCGCCGGGCGTGATTGGCCCTACATGACAGATTTTTCCAGATTGCTGAACCCCGAGCAGTGCGCGGCGGCGACGGCGGGCGAAGGCCCGCTCCTAGTCCTTGCCGCCGCCGGCACGGGAAAGACAAGGACGCTCGTCCATCGCGTCGCCTACCTCGTCGAACAGGGCGTCCCCGCGGAGCGGATACTCCTTCTCACCTTCACCAACCGCGCGGCGAAGGAGATGCTCGAACGCGCGGAGAAGGTCGTCGGTCCCGCCGTTTCGACGATATGGTCCGGTACGTTCCACTCGATATGCGCGCGCTTCCTGCGGCGCTTCGGTACGTCCCTCGGCTACTCGTCGAGGTTCCAGATCATCGACGAGGAGGACCAGAAGAAGCTCCTCGGCGAGATAATCAAGGCGTCCGTCCCGGATGTAAAGGACTTCCCCAAGAAGGAGATTGTCGCCAAGATGATAAGCGAGGCGGCGAACGAGTCGAAGCCCGTCGGCTTCATCGCCGCGAGGTGGCAGACAAAGGCCGCCGGCTTCTCGCCGGAGCAGATCGTGGCCATCGCGGATAAGTACGCGCTGCGCAAGCGCGAGCTTGATTCGATGGACTTCGACGACCTGCTGGTTAACGGACTCGCCCTCCTGAAGACGAACGAGCGCGTCCGCGAGCTTCTGCAGGAGCACTTCCTCCACATCCTCGTGGACGAGTACCAGGATACCAACGGACTCCAGGCCGAGTTCACTGACATCCTCGCCGCCAAGCGACGCAACATCATGGCCGTGGGCGACGACTTCCAGTGCATCTACACTTGGCGCGGTGCCCAGATCGAGAACATCATGGAGTTCCCTAAGCGCTGGCCCGGATGCAGGATAATCAAGCTCGAGCGCAACTACAGGTCAATGCCGGGCGTTCTCAACGTGGCGAACGTCGTGATGAAGGATTCGCCGAACCAGTTCGAGAAGACGCTCAAGCCCGTGAGATCGGGGATCGACGAGAAGCCGTGGGTCT
Source organism: uncultured Verrucomicrobiota bacterium (assembly GCA_946610035.1). Lineage (GTDB taxonomy): Bacteria > Verrucomicrobiota > Kiritimatiellia > RFP12 > UBA1067 > UBA1067. The sequence continues at coordinate 16,081 of CAMOCC010000035.1, read as the reverse complement.
ACCGCGTCTTCGACGGCAAGGCGCAGGGACAGGAGATTCTCAAGCTCGTCGCCGAGGCGCACGAGCTCGGGTACAGGTACGGCGACATCGCAGTCCTGTACAGGAGCCATTATCAGTCCATCGACGTCCAGATGACGCTCGCAAGGATGAAGGTTCCGTTCAGGATAACGTCGGGCGTCGGCGTCTTCGAGCAGATACACACGAAGGACGTCCTCTCCTATCTCAGGCTGCTCGTCAATCCGACCGACGAACTGTCCTTCATGCGCTTCATCACGCTTCTCCCCGGCGTCGGCGAGACCAGCGCAAGGAAGTACTGGGAGAAACTCGGACGCATGTTCGACCCCAAGAGTGCGGCGAGCCGCGAGGCGCTGGGGAACATCCTCGGCAAAAAGGCGCTCGCCGTGTGGCCGCCGCTTGCAAAGTGCCTCGAAGGGGCGGAAGACCATCTCAGGGCGAATGCCATCGGACTCGTCATCTCCGATTTCGTCGACTTCTTCTACGAGGACCATGCGAGGTCCGTGTGGGAGCCCGAGGACGCTGAGGACCGCCTTGCCGACATCCAGGAACTCGCCGCGCAGATCGCGGGCGCGGAGAACGGGCTCGAGGGCTTCCTCCAGGATGTCGCGCTTCTCACGAATCTCGACGCCAGGAGGAATGATCCCGAGGCGGACAGGGTGACGCTCTCCACGATCCACCAGGCGAAGGGCATGGAATGGCCGGTCGTCTGCGTCCCGTGGTGCAGCGAGGGGCTGTTCCCGTCCGGCAAGGCAGTCGAGGAGGGACGTGCGGACGAGGAGCGCAGGCTCTTCTACGTCGTCGTAACGCGCGCCAAGGACCGCCTCTACATGTTCGCCCCGCAGATGCGCAAGACGTCCGACGGCGGAATGTTCCCCGTCGAGCCTTCGATGTTCCTGAAGGAGATCCCGAAGGAGCTTGTCAACGAACGGCGCGTCTCATCCTACTCCGATACATTCTCGGGCGGGTATTCGCGAGGCGGCGGCTATTCCGGCGGCGGCTACTCGGGCGGCGGGTATTCGCGCGGACTCGGCGGATACGGTGCGGGCAAGCCCGGATACGGCGCGGATCGTCCGCAATACTCCTACGGCGGGGGCCGTTCCTCGCGCGGGGGGTCGAAGCCCCAGACCATAATCAAGAAGACTTGGCGGCATTGACATGAAAGTCGATGTCGAGGGTCTGCTTGCCGCGAGGCCGGTTGAAAGACCGTCCCACGGCAGGCTGGCACTCGGAAGCTGCGTGGGCGGATGGAGGGTCGAGGCGTTTCTCGGCTCCGGAAGGTCGGCGGAGGTCTACCGCGTCGTCAGCACCGGCTTCGGGGGTGAGGGCGCGTTGAAGCTCCTGGTGGACGAAAGCCACGGCCTTGCGGACCGCTTCAGGCGCGAAATGGAAGTCCTGAGGTCCGTTTCCGTGTCGTCGCTGCCGCGCTTCTTCGCATCCGGAGAACTCGCGGGGCGTCCGTGGTACGTCATGGAGTACCTCCAGCCGCTGTTCCTTCCGTTGAACCGCGGCGAGGTGGCGCAGTTCATGCGCTCGCTTGCAAAGGCCGTTGGCGAACTGCACGCCGCAGGGCTCGTCCATTGCGACTTGAAGCCGGGCAACGTGCTGCTCAGGAGAAACGGAGAGCCGGTCCTCATCGACCTGGGCCTCGTCCGCAGAATCGGCGAACGGACGCGCGAGGGTGTGGGTACGATGGACTTCGCCGCGCCGGAGCAGCTCCTCAAGGGGGAGGCGACGGAACGGTCGGACGTCTTCGCCCTGGGGAAGATCCTTCGCGCGGCGGGCGGGCGGCACCTCTCAAGACGCCTCAAGGCGGTGGCCCTCAAGGCTACGCACGAAGACCCGGCAGAACGCTACGCCAGTGCGTCCGAATTCGCCTCTGCCCTAGCCCCATCGCGCCACCTTCGCTATCTAATGGGCGGAATTGCCGTGTTTTTGGCTTTTTTAGCAACTTATCTCCTCCTCTCCTGGGGACAGTCCCCTAGGGTAGAGGGACTGTCTCCGATTGGGACGGGGGGACAGACCCCTGGGGTAGGGGGACTGTCCCCATGGGGGATGAGCTTCGAGGAGGCGAAGAAGGCGGCGGAGGCCGGTGACATGGATGCGGGGGCGGTGGTGGCGGAGTGCTACTTCCACGGACGTGGCGTTGCGACGAATCTGGAGGAGGCCGTGGTCTGGTACTCGAAGGCGGCCGAGTCAGGGCATCTTGGTGCGCAGGACTCCCTGGGGTGCTGCCTGTTGTACGGATGGGGGTGCGAGGCGGACCCCGAGGAGGCTGTCCGCTGGTTCACGCGGGCGGCAGAGCAGGAGCATCTGAGCGCCATGAACAACCTCGCCTACTGCTACCTGACCGGGAAGGGCGTCGTCCGCGACGAGCACAGGGCGTTCGTGTGGGCCAAGGCGGCGGCAGACCAGGGGCATGCCCCGTCCCAGACGATGGTGGCCGAGTGCTACCTCGACGGACGAGGCGTGGAGAAGGACCTCGACAGCGCCCTGATATGGCTTCGCCGCGCCGCACGGAAGGGCAACAAACGAGCCCGGCGCCTGCTCGACTCGATGTCCGGCGAAGACCACTCGGCAGCGCCGCGCAATTTATGATATAATATGCGTCCGAAAGGATCTTTGAAATGACGGTGACACGCAGACAGGCCCGTGAGTGGGCGATACAGATGTTGACGGCGGCGGATTTGAACCCGCCGCAAGACGTACCCGCCTTTATCGCGGATTCATGGGAGGAGATCGCCTCCCTTGATGAATCCGAGGGCGGCGGTTCGGCCCGCGGCAAGTTGAAGGAGTTTGCGGAGGTGCGTGTCGCCGGCGTGCTGGGGGCGCTTCAGGAGATCGACGGAATCCTCGTCGAGCTTCTCGACAACTGGGACCTCTACCGCCTTGGAACGGTGGAACGCGCCGTTCTCAGGATGGGGATATGGGAGATAAAATACTCCGACGTCCCCGCTCCCGTCGTCATCAACGAGGCGGTGGACCTCGTGAACTGGTTCTCGTCTCCGAAGTCCCGCACACTTGTTAACGGTGTCCTCGACAAGTATGCTAAGAAGAACTGACACCGATTTTCTGTGGCGCGCGCTGTCCCTGGCCGGACGTGGCGAGGGTCACACGCGTCCTAATCCTCCCGTCGGCGCGGTCGTCGTCAAAGGCGGCAAGATTGTCGGCGAAGGCTGGCATCGGCGGTGCGGCGGCGACCATGCCGAGGTCGCGGCGATCAAGAACGCGGCTAAGCGCGGCGAAGCGGTGAAGGGCGGGACGATCTATGTGACGCTTGAGCCTTGCTCGAAGCCCGGGCGCGTAGGGGCCTGCACGGATGCGATCGCCGCCGCCGGGATTTCAAAGGTCGTGTACGCTGTTCCCGATCCGAATCCGGTCAATCGCGGGCGGGCGAAGCGCGTCCTCGCCAAGCACGGCATAGAGTGCGTCCGCCCCTGCCTCGCCAACACCGATCCGGTGGAATGGGATGCCTGCGGAGGCATGAAAAGCCTCCTCGTGTCGGCGAATCGCCTCATCGCCCCGTTTGCGAAGCATGTGACGACGGGAATGCCGTTCGTGACGGTGAAGCTCGCCATGTCCCTGGACGGGAAGATATGCGACGACTCCGGGAACGCGAAGTGGATTTCGTCCGCCGAGTCGCGCAAATGCACAGGCCGTCTCCGGGAATGCGTCGACGCCATCATGGTCGGCGCGGAGACGGTCCGCAGGGACGACCCCTCGCTCCTTTCGCATAGACGCCGCAATGACGATCTCATCCGTGTTGTGATTTCGAAATCGGGTCGCCTCCCGAAGACCGCGCAGGTCTTCACGGACGCTGCGCCGAATACGACGCTCGTCTACCGCGATGCGCGCGCGGCGCTCGAGGACCTCGGGCGCAGGGGCGTGATGCACGTCCTCTGCGAGGGCGGGCTCAATCTCGCCCGCTCGCTCGTCGAGGAAGGACTCGTCGACAGATGGCTTCGGATCACAAGCCCTGTCGTCATCGGATCGAAGCCGCTCTCCGAAGCGACGTGGTTCAGCCTGGTGGGGTCTGGATTCTCCGATCCGTTCGCAGGCGACTGCGAAGCCGAGTACGATTTGCGAAAGGTGTGAAGGGATGTTCACTGGTCTGATACAAAGAATCGGCACTGTCAAGCGCGTTTCGCGCGGGGCGGGTCTGGTGCTGGAGATTGCGGCGGACGCGCCGTGGGAGCGTCCGCTCGAACCCGGCGAGTCCGTCGCGGTCAACGGCGTCTGCCTCACTGCGGTGAAGTGCGACGGGTCGCGCTTCACGGCGGACGTCCTCCGCGAGACGGAGTCGCGCACCGGCCTTGCGGACCTCGTGCCCGGCGCAAAGGTGAATCTCGAGCGCGCGCTGAGGGCGGGCGATGCGATGGGCGGGCACATCGTGCAGGGTCACGTCGACGCGCGCGGGACGATCGTCGAGAGGCGTCCGAAGGGGCGCGACTTCCAGCTCGTCGTAAGGTGCGGGAGGGTGCTGGCGGCGGAGTCCGTCCTGAAGGGCTCCGTCGCGATAGACGGCGTTTCGCTGACGATTTCCGGGCTCGGCGACGACTGGCTCGCCGTGGACCTCATACCGACGACTGCGGCGGAGACGACGCTCGGGACGAGACGTCCGGGCGACATGGTGAACCTGGAGGGCGACGTCCTCGGCAAGTACGCCGCGCGCCGCGAGGAGGCGTCGGGCATCACCGAGGAGAAGCTGCGCGAGGCGGGTTTCATCAATTGAGGATTGGATGTCGTGTCTTTTTTTGGTACAATACGATACAACATACAACAAACTAGGGGGAAACCATGGTTAACAGGATCATACTGAACGAAACCTCGTACCACGGCGCAGGCGCCGTGAAATCAATCACCGCCGAGCTCGCAAGCCGCGGACTCAAGAGGCCGATCGTCTTCTCGGATCCGGACCTCATCAAGTTCGGCGTCACGAAGAAGGTGACGGACATCCTCGACGTGGCGAAGGTCAAGTACGCCGTCTACTCCGAGATCAAGCCGAATCCGACGATCAAGAACGTCAAGGACGGCGTGAAGGCGTTCAAGGCCGCCAAGGCGGACTGCATCATCGCAATCGGCGGCGGCAGCTCGATGGACACGGCGAAGGCCGTCGGCATCATCATGGCCAACCCCAAGTTCGCGGACGTCCGTTCGCTCGAGGGCGTCGCCCCGACGAAGAACCCCTCGAAGCCGATCCTCGCAGTTCCGACGACGGCCGGAACCGCCGCGGAGGTTACGATCAACTACGTCATCACCGACGTCGAGAAGAAGAGGAAGTTCGTCTGCGTCGACCCCCACGACATTCCGGTCGTCGCGTTCGTCGACCCCGAGATGATGTCCACGATGCCGAAGGGCCTCACCGCCTTCACGGGCATGGACGCCCTGACCCACGCAATCGAGGGGCTCATCACGAAGGCGGCGTGTCCGATGACGGACATGATGCACCTCGAGGCCATCCGCCTCATCTCCTCCTCGCTCCGCGACGCCGTCGCGAACAAGCCGGAGGGACGCGCGGGCATGGCGCTCGGGCAGTACATCGCCGGCATGGGCTTCTCCAACGTCGGCCTCGGCATCGACCATTCGATGGCGCACGGACTCTCCGCGCTCTACGACATGCCCCACGGCAAGGCGTGTGCGATACTGCTCCCGACGGCGATGAAGTTCAACGCCGTGAAGACCGGCGACAAGTACCGCAAGATCGCGGTTGCGATGGGCGTGAAGGGCGCCGACAAGATGCCCCTCGCCAAGGTGCGCAAGGCGGCGATCGCCGCGGTCGAGAAACTCTCGAAGGACGTCGGCATCCCGGCGGACCTCAAGGGCGTCCTCAAGCGGGAGGACATCGCGTTCCTCGCGAAGTCCGCCTACGCCGACGCGTGTCGCCCCGGGAACCCGCGCGACTGCACGGTTGCCGACATCGAGAAGCTGTACAAATCCCTCATTTGACCAGGATGCGATGGACGCGAAGGAAGACGAAGTAAAACCGCTTCTTGCGGACCTGCTGCCGCAGGCCGACGGGATGATCCTGCTGACGGACTACGATCCGCCGGCCGGGGACGGCTCCGTCCTCGCCTTCGTGTCCATCACGCCCTCTTCCGCCTTCTACGAGGCAGACATTGGCGGCGTGCCGTCGTGCGTGGCATTGGAGTACATGGCACAGGCGATGGCGCTTGCGACCGGCTTCTACCGCCGTGCGAAGGGGCTGCCACCGAAGATCGGCTTCCTTCTCGGTTCGCGGAGGCTCGCCGTTTCAATCCCGCATTTCCGCAACGGGGAGACGTACGGCGTCCGTGCGGCCTGCATTTACAACGACGAGTCCTTCGGCTCGTTCGACTGCACCATATCCGATTCGGCGGGCGCTGAAGTCGCCTCGGGGACGCTGACCGCCTTCCAGCCCGAAGGAGACGTTGATTCAGAAACCCTGGAGGAATACCGTTGAAAAGAGTCCTGGTTACCGGTTCAAGCCGCGGCATAGGCCGCGCGATCGTCCTTGATCTTGCGCAAGCGGGGTACGATCCCGTCGTCCACTGCGTGCGCGGACGCGAGGCGGCGGAGGCCGTCGCATCCGAGGCGAAGGCCCTGGGCGCCTCCGGCGAGGTCCTCCAGTTCGACGTCGCCGACCGCGAGGCCGCGAGGTCCGCGCTCGACGAGTGGGTGGGAAGGGGCGGCGCGCCGTACGGAGTCGTGCTCAACGCTGGGATTGCGGCGGACAACGCATTCCCGGCCATGGAGGACGACGAGTGGGACCGCGTCCTGAGGACGGACCTCGACGGCTTCTACAACGTCCTCAAGCCGCTCGTCCTTCCGATGGTGCAGGCGCATGTGCGCGGGCGCATCGTCGCGCTCTCGTCCCTCTCGGGCGTCGTCGGGAACCGCGGGCAGACGAACTACTCCGCCGCGAAGGCGGGGCTCATCGGCGCGGCGAAGGCGCTTGCCGTCGAGCTGGCCCGTCGCGGGATTACGGTCAACTGCGTCGCGCCGGGCGTCATTGAGACGGACATGACAAAGGACATCTTCGCGGACGAGGTGATGAAGGCCATCCCGATGAGGCGCTTCGGACGTCCCGAGGAGGTTTCGGCGGTGGTCAAGTTCCTCATGTCCGAGGAGGCGTCGTATGTGACTCGCCAGGTGATACAGGTGAACGGAGGCATGGTTTGAAGAGAAGAGTAGTCGTCACGGGAATGGGCATTGTAAGCTCCCTCGGCAACACAATCGAGTCGGCGTACGAGCGCCTGAAGCGTCCCGAGAACTGCGTATGCGTATCCGGGGACCTCAAGACCTACAAGGGGCTCCAGACGTGCCTGTGGGCGCCGACGAGGTTCGAGCGCCCCGCGTCGTACACGCGCAAGGTGACAAGGACGATGAGCCCCGTCTCGATCTTCGCGTTGAATGCGACGGAGCAGGCGCTCGCGCAGGCTGGGCTCGCCGACGACCCCGTCCTCAAGGGCGGCAGGACCGGCGTCGCGTACGGGTCGTGCTCCGGCGGGGTGGACGCCTGCGCCGACTTCTACACGGTCGTTCGCGACCGCGAGGTGAAGAACGTGACCAGCTCCACCTACATAAAGATGATGCCGCAGACGACGACGGTCAACCTCTCGGTCCATTTCGGCACAACGGGCCGCCTACTCCCCACTGGGACGGCGTGCACCTCCGGTTCGCTTGCGATTGGCGAGGCCTACGAGACCATTGCGACGGGACGGCAGGACGTGATGATAGCGGGAGGCGCGGAGGAGTTCAGCGTCACGCAGGTGGCTGTCTTCGACACGCTCTTTGCGACGTCACGCAGGAACGACGAACCGGCGGCGACGCCACGCGCCTTCGACGTGAACAGGGACGGGCTCGTCCTCGGCGACGGTGCGGCGACGCTCGTCCTGGAGGAGCGCGACCGCGCGATTGCGCGCGGCGCGAAGATACTCGCGGAGGTCGTCGGATTCGGGACCAACACGGACGGCCGCCATGTGACGCAGCCCAATTCGGAGACGATGTCCGTCGCGCTCCGGCTCGCACTTGAAGACGCGGGACTTCCGCCGGAGGCGATAGGGTATGTGAACGCGCACGGCACTGCGACCGAGCTCGGCGACATCGCAGAGGGGACTGCGACGGAGCGTGTGTTCGGCGCGGGTAAGGTGCCGGTAAGCACGATAAAGAGCTATACCGGACACACCCTCGGCGCATGCGGGTCCATCGAGGCCGCGATGACGATTTCCATGCTGAACAACGACTGGTATGCTCCAAACCTGAATCTGGAGGATCCCGATCCGAGGTGCGGGGCGAACGACTACATTACAGGCGGCGGACGCTCCTTCTCGGCGGAGTATGCGATGTCCGACAACTTCGCCTTCGGCGGCGTCAACACGTCCCTGATATTCAAACGCGGATGAAGAAGCCGGTCTGCATATTGGAGTACGCAATCGAGCCGCCCGGCTGCGAACACGACGTCGCGTTCGTTCCGCCCATGACGAGGCGTCGACTTTCGCCGCTGCAGAGGATATACTTCTCGCTCGCCGCAAAGGTCGGGACGGTGCCGTACGAGTCGTCCGTCTTCGCCTGCCGCGACGGCGAGGACTCGCTCACGCGCCGGCTTGTCGAGGACTTCAACGGAGACGGCTCGGTCTCCCCGCACCGCTTCAGCACGTCCGTCTACAACGCGGCTCCCGGATTGTGGAGCGTATTCAAGCGCAACCGCGCCGCCTACACGGCGGTGGCGTCTGGCGAGGGCACGATCGAGGCGGGGCTTCTGGAGGCGCTGTCCGGCCCGCTCCCGGCGCTCTTCGTCTATGCGGAGGAGACCGGCGGCGGCTACGGAGCCGCAATGCTCCTGGGCTCCGACGGCTCCGACCCCGTCGTCGCCGCTCCCGGCGACCCGTCCGCCCCGCCCATGGGCTTCGACGCCCTCGCCGCCTTCCTCTCGGGTTCCGCCCCGTCCCTTACAGGAAGATGGCTTTCCCTTCGCCGCTAAGGCCGCGAAACTTGAATTTTTTCGTTTTCGCCCTGGGACGCCCGCCACTGCGGACCGGGCGGGCGCAACCTCAATTCGGTTGGTGGGCGAGCTGCGCCGCCGCGCAGCCCACTGACCGATTACGGAATTTTGACCGCGCTCGGGGATTGACACGGAAGGGCGGTAAAGAGTATAATGCGCTACATGGAGGACAACGAGTACAACATGCAGGACAAGCCGGAAGGTATGGTTGTCGAGACCGTGCGCGGAGAACGCGCGCTGTTCAGTTCTCTTTTCAGGCGCATCGTGCAGTCCGCGCCCGACGAGGACTTGTCAGGCTGCGTCCTCGAGGCGATGGGCGCGAACGTCGGCGCCGACCGCGCGTTCGTCTGCATGTTCCTGGAGCCGGGCAAGTCGTCCGTATGCGCAAAAACCCACGTGTGGTGCGCGGAGGGCGTGAAGCCGGCGGTCAGCGAGGGAGAGGCGCGCGACCTGGCCTCGTACGGCGATTTCAACGATTGCATAACCTCCGGGCGCGACTACATGTACACCGGGAGCTCGGCGGTCGACTCCGGCTCGCGCGACAGGCTTTCCAGGCTGGGCGTCAAGTCTTTGATAGCGGCGCCGCTCGTCGACGGCGAAGGCATGATACGCGGCTTCGCGGGGTTCGCCTTCCTGAAAGCGGCGTTGCCGGCGTTTCCCGACCACATCGTCTACAGCGTCCATGCGGCGGCGGATCTTCTGCTCGCGTGCTTCAGGCTGCGCGACCACGAAATGGCGATGCAGGAGGCCGCCGAGGCGAGCGAGCGCCACGCCGGGACGATAGAGATGCTGCAGAAGCATCAGCAGTTCCGCGCTGACGCGCTCGCCTTCGCGTTCGGGAAGGAAGACCTGCGGGGGCTTATCGACATGATGCTGCGCCGACTCCTCGAACTGACGGAATGCGACTACATAGCGCTCCATTCCGTCGACGGGGACCACCTCATGCTTCAGCCCGACGGCGTGCTGGACTGCTGCCCGGGGCGCTGCCAGGCGTGTTCGTTCTACAAGCTGAACATTCCGCCCGTGGCCGATTCCGATTCCCTCATAGAGCTTGCCGACACGAAAGGGCAGTGCGCAGCCTCCATCCCGCACGAATGCCCGGCGAGGTCTCTCGAAGTGGCCGTCGTCAACCGGGACGGAAAGCCGTGGGGCGGAATAGCGCTGCACTACCTGAACCGGAAAAGCAGGATATCAGACTACGACAGGACTTCGCTCAAGACTGCGGCGGACGTGCTCACCCTGGCGCTCGAGCGCAATTCCGCGGAAGCCCGCCTCAAGGCGGAGCGCGACCGCGCGATCGAGGCCGAGAAGGTCAGGAGCTACTTCTTCACGTCCGTCTCGCACGACATCCGTACGCCGCTCAACGCCATAATAGGCTTTTCGGAGCTTCTGCAGGCGGGCGGTGTGCCGCCGGACGAGGCGAAGCAGAATCTCAAGATGATCGTGTCGAGCGGAAAGACGCTTCTGCAGCTCGTGAACGACGTCCTGGACATCTCGAAGATGGACCATGGAAGGTTCGAGTTCCATCAGGAGCCGTCGAACATGGGCGACCTCGTGCGGGAGACGGTTGGCATGTTCATGCCGCAGGCGAAGGACAGAAACCAGACGCTCTTCGCGGAGATACCGGAAATGCCGCGCCTGATGGTCGACCCGATCCGGTTCCGCCAGGTTCTCTTCAATTTCATAGGCAATGCCGTCAAGTACGCCGGCCCTTGCACGATCCGCGTGTCGGTCGCCTACGAGGACGGCTGGTTCAAGACGACGGTCGCCGACAACGGAAGGGGCGTTCCGTCAGAGAAGGCGAAGCTCCTAATGCAGCCTTTCGTCCAGGCCGACATCAAGAACCGCGCGGAAGGAAGCGGGCTCGGCCTCGCCGTCTGCAAGAGGCTCGTCGAGATCGCGGGCGGAAGGATTTCGTTTGAAACGGCGCCCGGCAAGGGATTCTCCATCTGCACCGAGGTGCCGGTTGCCCTTGCGCCGCCTGTGAAGGACGATGGGAAGGCCGTTTCGGCTCCCAAGGCTGCCGCGGGCGGTCTGCCGAAGCGCGTCCTTGTGGTCGACGACTCGCCGGTCAACCGCACGGTGCTGAAGGCGATTCTCGTGAAACTCGGCGTGAAAGACATAGTGCTGGCCGTCGACGGCGGCGACGCGCTCGGAAAGCTGAAGGGGGATGCGGCGTTCGACTGGGTGCTTTCCGACATGTGGATGCCGGTCATGGACGGCACCGGGCTCATCAAGAACATCCGCGAGGACGCCAAGCTCTCGCATCTCAAGGTATGCTCCGTGACTGCGGATGTCGAGGCGCGCGAAACCTACAAGGAGCAGGGCTTCGATTCGCTCCTCCTCAAGCCGGTGACGATAGAGAGGCTGACGGCGCTTTTCGCAGGCGAGGTGTGATGGAGGCGGATGGGCGTCTGCCGGGAGGGCGTAGGCGTTGCTCCGATTTTTTGGTATAATACATGCTGATGAGACCGATAGCCACAGACACGCCGCCTCGCCAACCGCGCCGCCAGGCCCCTGCAGCGGCCATAATTCATTGCGGAGTGGCTTTGGAAGTTGACGGTTGATGGTGAATAACGTTAAAGCGGAAAACGGAGTGAACATGGAAAACGAGATTTCAACGACTGTCGTGACGGCTGGGGACGGGGCGTATGCCTGGGGCGCGCTCATGCTGGTTGCCAGTATGCGCAGAAACGGGATGCCGCATCCGGTTCTCGTCTGGGCAATGGACTGGAACGAGGATCAGAAGCGCCGCATCCGTGCGCTTGGCGGCGTGACGGTTCAGGATATCGCGAAGACGCGGCAGTGCCTCGCCTGCCAGAAACCGCGAATCATGGGGTGCGATGCGGTGAAGACCGACTGGGTCTGCTGGGTTGACGCCGATGGTCTGTTTGTGGGCGATTGCAGCGAGTGGCTTTCAGGCGACGATGTGGACGAGATGCGGATTAAACGCTGCAATCCGCCACCTCCGGATTTCACGCCCGAGACGCTGGCGACATGGAAGAGCGACGTCGCGCGTTTCCGCGGAAGTGCGCTTGAGGAAAGCCGCTACCCTACGCGCGTCCAGTCGGGCGTGATACTCCTGAACAGGAAGTGGCGCCCGTTTCTCGCCGCGTGGGACTCGCAGATCAACAGAGTTCTGCCGCCCGATGTGGAAATACTCATGAAGAAGGGGTCGGCCTACTACCAGACGGATGAAAGCGTACTTGCGAGCTTGCTCTGTTTCGGCGTCGACGCGCCGAGGGTTTCCGAACAGTACAAGTTCGACGGCAAGGTAGACAGAAGCCGCTACTACCTGCACTTCGGCTACAATCCCAAGCCCTGGCAGATGTGGAATTCCTGGGCGCTGCGCTTCCGCGAAGAGGCGTACAGGACGGTTGAATGGCTTGTCGAGAAGGGCGTCGTGAAGTACAGCGAGGTGCCGCTTCCCCTGCGGCGGAAGTGGTGGCCGTTATTCCGCATGCTCGCGCCGGCTGCCCCCTGGGTTTGGCGCGCAATGAAGCTGAAGCGCAGGATCTTCAGGTGACATGAAGCTCGACTTCAAGAAGAACGTAATGCGCAACATGGCTGCGAATGCCGCGTCGAGCGGCATCCGGCTGCTGTTCCCGTTCCTCAACCGCACGCTGTTCCTCTGGCTCCTCGGCCCCGCGTACCTGGGCCTCAACGGGCTTTTCGGCTCAATTCTCGGCGTTCTCATGCTTGCCGAGCTCGGCTTCGGAAAGGCCGTCGTCTGTTCGATGTACAAGCCTGTCGCGGACGACGACCGGGAGCTGCTCTGCGCGTATCTGGGGTTCTATCGGAAAGTCTACCGCTGCGTGGGAGCGGCGATATTCATCATTGGGCTTTCGCTTCTTCCGTTCCTCAACAAGCTTGTTCACGGCACGGTGCCGCCGGACGTGGATCTTCACATACTCTACTCGATCCATCTAGTGAACACGGCCGCGAGCTACTTCCTGTTCGCCTACCGCGGCGTGGTGCTCGGCGCGCACCATCGCAACGACGTGATAACGAACATTCGGACAGGGGTTTCCATCGCCCAGTACGTTACCGTGTTCCTCATCCTCCTCGTAACGCGCAACTACTACCACTACATCCTCGCGACCGTCGTGTTCACCGTCGTGCAGAACGTGCTGCTCGTTACGGCGTCGCGCAGGCTTTTCCCCGACATCGAGCCGCGCGGCGCGCTTTCGCCGGAAGTACGCCGCAGGGTCATTTCCGACGTGAAGTCGATCTTCATGCACAAGGTCGGCGGTGTCATCACGTACTCAACGGACAATCTTGTTATTTCCGCGTTTCTCGGACTCGTCGCCGTCGCTTCGTACGGGAACTACTATTATGTCATGTCGTCCGTCGCCGGAATCGTCGAAGTCGTCTACTCGTCCATGACCGGCGGATTCGGAAACAAGATTTACACCGAGTCGAAAGAGGAGAACTTCCGCCTTTTTATGCGGATGAATCGGCTCTCAATGTCCGTGATCGTGTTCTGCTCCGCGATGATGATCGCGATGTATCAGCCTTTCATGGTTGTGTGGGTGAAGGGTGACCCCGCGCTTATGCGACATGCGCTCACGCCGGTCCTCATGGTGCTGTTCTTCTACATCGTGCAGTCCCGCCAGGTGCTGCTCGCGTTCAAGTCCGCCGCTTCCCTCTGGCGCCAGGACAGGTGGAAGCCGATCGTGGCCGGCGCGGTTAACCTGGTGACGAACATCCTTTTCGTTCTGTTCCTGCCGGACGCCTACAAGCTCGACGGCGTCATCTTCTCGACGATAATCGGGCTCGTGCTGATACAGGTCCCGTGGGAGTCTCACGTCATGTTCACGAACTTCTTCGGCAGGGCGGAGTCGCGCGCCTACTGGCGCGCGCATGTCGGCTTCGCGGCGTTCACTGTCGCCCTGTGCGTGTCCGCCTGGCTTGCGGCCTACGTTGTTCCGGTCGAAGGGGTTCCCGGCGTATTCGCAAAGGCGGTCTCTGCGTTCGTGGTGATCTCTTTGGGCATGTTCGTCGCATTCAAGGACGACGTCAGGGAGATAATCGGTAAGCTGCGTAGACGGCGTTAGCCCGCGTCGCCCACGATGCGGTCGAGTAGCATTTGCTGTCGTTCAAAATACGCATCGCGCGTGAATAGCTTCGCCCGTTCTGCGCAATGTCGGCACATCCGTTCGCGGAAACTTACGTCGGAGGAAAGTCGCGCAAGAATGTCGGCCGCGGCATCCTGCGTGCGGTATGCGAGTTCGGCGGAGTTTACGATCTCCGTCGTACCTCCTTCGTCTGGGACGATTGGGATGAGCCCGGAAACGAGGTATTCTGCCACGGCTATGCCGAAGGCCTCGTCGCGCTCGGCGTGCAGGGCGTACGAGGCGGACGTCAGGAACCTCTCCTTCTCCTCTCCGTAAAGCGCGCCACGGAGTTTCAGCCACGGACGTTCCGCGGCGAGTGACTCGAGTTTCTTCCCGTAGGCGGGGGTCTGGTCAAGCCGCCCGGCGATATGGAACGTAAAGTCTTTCCCCGAAAGATTTCGCGCCTTTTCAACGATTTCGACCAGTTCCTCTATTCGCTTGGAAGGGACGATTCGTCCGATGTACACGACCTTGAGTGGATCATATTCGTCCGAAGCGTCCGAATGCGCTTCGAAGAGCGTCGGCGGGTAGAACATCGTGCTGTTGAACGGACCGTAGTAAGCCGTCATGAGCTTCTCCACGAACCTGGAGTTCGGATAGATGTGCTGGCGGCTGTCGCGGATTATGCTCCACTTCGAGCGCATTCCGAGAAGCGGCCTTATGATCCTGTCGGAGGCGAATCTTTTTGCGCGGCTGATCAGTCCGTCGTTGACTTTTGCCGCTTCGCCGAGGGCAAATGCCGTGAAGGCGTCATCGCCGAAGTCGATCATATTGATGAAATGGTGGGCGGGCTTTCCGAAGTCCATGATGCACGCAGTGGAGATGCATACGTCCGCGCTTCGCGCCAGATTCTTGAGCTTCCTGAACCGGTAAAGGGAGGTGCGCCCGCTGTGCCGTTTCGGGTCGTAGCCGGGAGGTGTTACCTGTACGAGCCTCAGTTTTGAGCGGTCGATGTCAAGGCCCGCCCCGAAAGCCGCATACGAGCGCTCGAAATTGCCCGCGATATCGACTGCAACGGTGAGGTCGCATGTCTTCTGCAACGCGGCGATGAACGAAAGGGGCAAGTATTCGCCGCCGCCGAGCGCGAAGCTGAAACTGTAGTAGAGAAGTACTTTTTTCACTGGGCATCTCCGGTGTGCTGTCTTGCCGCGAGGCGGAAGTATGCCTTGAAGAAAAGCTCCGCCGCCATGCGCATCATCGGATGGCGCACGAAAGCCCGCACCCACCATCCGGCGATTCGCCTGGCGCGCGGCATTTTCCGCATGAGCGCGTTGAAGTCGCCGAACCCCTCGGCGAAGAGTGCCTTAAGCGTTTCGACGCGGCGCGCCCGCGGAATCGCGCGGACGTTTCCCGGGCTGAACCAGTAGTAGAATATCCATCCGAACCATTTGGGACCCAGGACGGCGTCGAGACGGCGGTCGAAGCCGGGTTCGGCGGAGACCTTGCCGTAGAAAGCAAGGAGGGAACGCGTTATTATCGCCCAGTCGCCGTGGAAATAGCCCGGCCCCCTGGTCGAGGTGCCAACGGCGTTCGGCCGTATGCGGTAGAGGTAGAAGGGGTCGTGCAGCGGGACGACGCGTTTGGCGAGGTAAAGCGCCCGCGGCGAGAATTCACTGTCCTGCCGGCGAAGCCCGTTGATGCACTTGAGCGCGTTCTCAACGAGGAATAGCCGCCGGAATACCGTCAGCTGCAGCATGGGGCAGGTGTTTCTTGTGAAGCGTTCGGTCGTCAGTATCGCCTCCGGCCCGGCAAGCTCGCCGTTGAAGTCGGGCGGGTAGTTGTCGCGCAGCTCCTCGTCCTTCCCCGTCATGTCGTTGTGCACCCTTATCGCACACGGGTAGAGGTCCGCCCCCGGTCGCTCGGCGATCTTGTCGTGGAGGCGCTGGAGGGAGCCTTCGGCAATCGTATCGTCGCCGTCGAGAAAGATGATGTACTCGCCTGTCGCCATGTCGATGCCGGTGTTGCGCGA
>CAMOCC010000034.1 GCA_946610035.1 uncultured Verrucomicrobiota bacterium | reverse complement strand
GCTACCGCACCGACTTCTGGCCGGGCGAGGACACGCTCCTGTGCAAGGACATCGTAGACACCGGTCGGCGCATCGTGTACGATCCGTGGGTCGTGGTCTTCCACCACCGCCGCGCGATCTTCGGAGCTCATCTTAGGCAGCTCGGGCGCTACGCCTTCCATCGCGGGTATTTCGTGAAGCGCTATCCATCGAACTCGCTCCATCTCTCCTATTTCATCCCGAGCCTGTTCGTCGCGTATCTCGCAGCGCTGGCCGTCGTCGAGTGCGCGGTCGCGGCGGTTTCGCCGAAGCACGGGGCGCTCGTCGCCGTCGCCGCCGCCGCGCCGTTGGCGCTGTATCTCGCGCTTGTGCTGGCGACGACTTTCACCATAAGGCTCCATACGTGGCTTCTCACGGCGGCGGGTGTCTTCGCGACGCACGTCTGCTACGGCGTCCGCTTCCTCCAGGGCCTCTGCGCAAGGAAGGCCCCCTGCGAGTTCATCGGAAAGGACCACGCAGGGGAAGTTAAGAGTTGAGAGTTAAGAGTGAAGCCACCAACCACCAAACACCAACCACCATGCCAGACTGGATCGACATACAGGCGGACCCCGTACACGTGAAGCGCGAGCGCGAGAAGGCGCGCGCGCTGAGGAAGACGGACTGGTGGCGCGCGCAGCTGCAGAAGGGCGTGTGCCACTACTGCGGAAGGAACGTGGGCGCGGCGAACCTCACCATGGACCACGTCGTCCCCGTCGCGCGCGGCGGGAGGTCGGTCAAGTCGAACTGCGTCCCGTGCTGCAAGGCGTGCAACAACGAGAAGAAGGCGAAGACGCCGGTGGAGAGCATACTCGAGCGTCTGGAGTCCGGCATGCGGGGGATTGCGGATTCGCCGAGTTCGGCTGAAACGGTTTCGTAGACTCAAATGAAAGGAAGGCGCTGAAATGGCAGTTACCGAAACAACGACGCAGTCGTGGGGTTCCCGTCTCGGGAGTTCGATCAGGGGAGTCCTCATAGGCCTCGCCCTGTTCGTGGGCGGGTTTCCGGTCCTCTTCTGGAACGAGGGCAACACAGTCAAGACGCGCAAGGCGCTCGAGGAGGGCGAGGGCGCGTGCGTGGCCGTCGAGTCCGTCGCCGAGGTGAACCCCGAGAACGAGGGGCTGCTCGTCCACATGACGGGCAGGGCGGACACGAAGGACGTCCTCTCAGACGCGCAGTTCGGCGTCTCCGACACGGCGATCAAGCTCGAGCGCGAGGTCGAGATGTACCAGTGGAACGAGGAGTCGCACGAGAAGAAGAAAAAGAACCTCGGCGGAAGCGAGACCACGACGACGGTCTACACCCACAAGATGGTGTGGTCGTCGCAGGTCCTCGACTCCCCGTCCCATCCCGAGGAGGGGCAGACGATGGCCAACCCAGGCGCGATGGAGTTCGAGGGCGGCGAGATGTATGCGGACAACGTGACCTTCGGCGCGTTCAGACTCACCGAGGGTCAGATCAAGCGCATCGGCGCGGAGCGTCCCTACGCCTTCCCGACGAACTGGGTCTGCCCGGTCGAGCACACCGTCAGGAACGGCGCCTGGGTGTACGTCCCGAACGCCGAGACGCGCAGCAATCCGCTCAACGGGCGGGACGTCGTCGCGCAGCCCCGCATCGGCGACATGCGCGTCAGGTTCTCGGTCGTGAAGCCGCACGACATTTCGCTCGTCTACAAGCAGCACGGCGACTCGTTCGTCCCCTACACCGCCAGGAACGGCAAGAAGGTGGCGCTCCTGTCGGACGGCGTGAAGGACGCGGCGGAGATGTTCGCGGACGCCCAGAGCGCAAACACGACGATGTGCTGGCTGATCAGGATCGGAGGGTCCCTGATGATGTTCATAGGGCTTTCCATGGTCCTGAAGCCGCTGTCCGTCCTTGCGGACGTCCTGCCGATCCTCGGCGACATCGTGGAGCTGGGCGCGGGTCTGGTCGCGGGCGTGCTGGCGCTCGTATGCGCGCTTGTCACGATAGCCGTGGCATGGCTCTTCTACCGTCCTGTCCTCGGCGTCGCGCTGCTTGCCGCGGCGGGTGCGCTCGTCTGGTGGCTGAGGCAGAAGCGCGCCGCAAAGGCGGCGACCGCCCGGCCACAGGACCCGGTTCGCGGATGATCCGCGGATGTCGCGGAGTGACAGCCGGGGCGGAATTTTGGTATAATACCCTCCATGCTGAAACTTGAAAGACCGTTAGTTGTTTTCGACATAGAGTCGACCGGGGTCCTGCCCAGGCGGGACCGCATCATCGAGCTTGCCGCCATAAAGGTGATGCCCGACGGGACGGAGGTGTCGAAGTGCTGGCTCATGAACCCAGGCGTGAAGATACCGCCCGAGACGACGGCCATACACGGGATATCCGACGAAATCGTGAAGGACTGTCCGACGTTCGCCGACAAAGCCGAGGAGATATTCGCATTCTTCGACGGGTGCGACCTGTCCGGGTTCAACGCCGACCGCTTCGACATCCCGTGCCTTGAGGAGGAGTTCGCCCGCGTGGGGATGAACTTCGCGCCGTCCGCCAGGAAGCACGTGGACGTGCAGCGCATCTACCACAAGAAGGAGCCGCGCGACCTCTCGGCTGCCGTCCGCTTCTACCTCGACCGCGACCACACGGGCGCACACGGCGCGGAGGCCGACGCGCGCGCCACGCTCGACGTCCTGAAGGCCCAGATGTCGAGGTACGCCGACCTCCCGCAGACGGTCGGCGAGATGGACGAGTACCTGGTCCCGCACGATCCGCTCAATGCGGACCGCATGGGAATGCTTCGCTGGCGCGACGGCGAGCTAACCGTCAACTTCGGCAAGAAGAAGGGCGAACCGCTCAAGAGGCTCATGCTGAACGAGCCGAACTTCCTCAGATGGATGCTGAAGGGCGATTTCGACACGGAGGTCAAGATGATCGTCCGCGATCTCATGGACAACGGACGTCTTCCCCCCGCGCCCAAGATGTGATATAATACACACAAATGAATCATAGGATATTCCAGAAGTCTGTTTCCGCCCTCGCGCTTGCGACGCTAGCGTGCGGGGCGTTCGCCGCGGCCCCGATCGGCGCCCGCTACGCCACGGACGCGTACCCCGCCTTCGACAAGGAGTCGGACATCCTCGAGACGAAGAGGAAGGAGCCCGGGTTCTTCTCGTGGTGGAGCGGCCCCGAGATGTCCACCCCGGCGGACCAGCTGGCCTTGGCGCGCAAGCTCGAGGCCGAGGGCGACTACGGCGACGCGAGGGACGAATACGACGCGCTCGTGGCGGAGTGGCCGTCGTCCGAGGAGGCGCCCAGGGCGCAGGAGGCGCTGGCCGACATGCTGTACACAAAGGAGAAGGACTACATCGACGCCTTCGCCGAGTACAAGTACCTCCTCGACTTCTACCCGTCGCGCTGCGACTACGACGCCGTGGCGAAGCGCCTCTACGACGCCGCCTGCGCCATGCACCGCGAGGGCAAGACGATCGTGTTCTTCCGCTTCGCCAACACCGTCGACGTGCGCCGCGCCTTCGAGGGCGTGGTCCTGCGCGCGCCCGGCGCCTCCTTCGCGCCCGCCGCGCTTCTGAAGGTGGCGGAGCTCCGCGAGGACGAGGGCCTCCCCGACAAGGCGATCAGCGTCTACGAGACGCTGCGCAACCTCCACCCGTACTCCGACGAGGCGGCGGAGGCGCTCGAGAAGGAGGCGCGCACGCGCATGAAGCTGCTCCACGCGCACGAGTACAACCGCGTCCGCTGCCAGGACACGATCGACTTCCTGTCGCTCGCGGCGACGTCGACGAAGGACCCCGCGCTGAAGGCGAATCTCGAGAAGTGGCGCATGGAGGCGGTCTCGCTCGTCGAGGACGAGGCGTTCGCCTCCGCGAAGTTCTACGATTCGCGGACGAGGACGAAGAGGAGCGCCATGAACGCCTACGAGAGGTTCCTCGCCGAGTATCCCGCGAGTTCGCATGCGGACGAGGCGCGCGACCGTCTTCGCGAGCTGCAGGCCGAGCTTGCGGGGAAGGGGGCCAAATGAAGGCTCTCGGGCTCGTTCTGCCGCTCCTGATGCTCGCGTCCGGCTGCGCGTCGTACTCGTGGCGTCCGTCGGTCCCGCAGGAATTCCGCACGGTCGCCGTCCCCGTCTTCAGGAACGGCGGCGACGTCACCGAGCTCGGGGCCGTCGTCGCGCGTCAGACGCTCCGCGAATTCCAGCGCGAGGGGACGTATTCCGTCGCGTCGCTCGACGACGCCGCGCTGGAGGTGCAGGGCGAGATCAAGAACGCCGGTTCGAAGACGGTCGCCTACGAGCGCCGCACGGGTGCGCGTTCGCGCGAACGCAGGTTCACGGCGACGGCCGTGGTGAGCTTCATCGACAAGAGGTCCGGCAGAATCCTCGTCGACAACCGCAGGTACGCCGCCGAGACGACATTCCTCGTCAACGACGACGTGCTGACCGGTGAGAGGGACGCCTCGGGGCGCCTTGCGGAGGACATCGCGCGGCAGATCGTCGACGATGCCGTCGGTTTGAAGTGGTGAGGAAACAGTGAAAGGTCAAGACATGAAAGAAGTTCACGCCGTAATCGAATTGAAGATAACCCCGCAGCGCGACTGCGGGTTCGGGAAGATCGCCGAGAAGGTCGCCCGCTACGACCAGGTCGACGCCTGCTTCCTCATGTCCGGCGGATACGACCTGCTCGTGTTCGTGAAGGGCGACAGCCTCCAGGACGTCGCCCAGTTCGTCGCGCAGGACCTCTCGACGATAGACGGGGTCCTCTCCACCGCGACCCACTTCATGCTCAAGACGTACAAGGCGCAGGGCGTCGGGGCGAACCTCGGCGAGGACGAGAGGCTTGCGGTCTCCCCCTGATGCGGACACGGCAACTAAACTCTTATATGCGAAACGGAGGTTTCTTATGGCAGTAGATCTCGCCCAGAAGGCACAGAATTTCACGAACCGCGGACGCCAGGCCCTGGAATCGGGACGGTACGAGCTCGCGGTGGACATGCTCATGGAGGCCATTTCGGCGGCGCCGGACGTCCTGGAGACGCGCAAGCTCCTCAGGGCCGCGCAGATTGCGAACTTCCGCAAGAACGGCAAGACCGGCTTCGGCGCGAAGCTCGGCTACATGATGGACCGCAACAAGATAGCCGCGCTCGTCAAGAAGGGCGAGTACAACGAGGCGATGATGGAGGCCGAAAGGCTCCTCTGCAAGAACCCGCTCGACCCGGACAACATCGAGTCCGCAGTGAAGGCGGCCGAGGCCGCGGGCAAGACGGACCACGCGGCCATCTCGGTCGAGGCCGCGTACGAGTGCAGCAACAAGGATCCCGCCCTCCTCGAGCGCGTCGCGACGTACTACCAGATGGCGAAGAACTGGGACAAGGCGCGCGACGCCTACCAGAAGCTCGCCGAGGCGCGTCCGGGCGACCAGAGGATCATGCAGCTCCTGAAGAACACAGAGGCGCAGGCGACGATGAACGCCGGATGGGAGCAGACCGCCGGCAAGAAGGGCGGCTTCCAGAACCTCATCGCCAACAAGGAGCAGGCCAGGAAGCTCGACCAGGCGAACAAGGCGGTCATAACCGGCGACGACGCGGACGCACTGATCCAGGAGAAGATCGCCCAGATCGAGAAGGAGCCGAAGAACATGAACTTCCGCCGCGCCCTCGCACGTCTCTACGTGCAGAGCAAGCGCTACGCGGAGGCGATCGAATGCCTCCAGAAGGCGATCGAGGTGTCCGGCTCGATGGACCCCGAACTCGACCGCATGCTCTCGCAGACGACCGTCCAGTACTACGAACAGCAGATCGAGGCGTATCGCGCCGCCGGCGACGAGGCCAACGCAATCGAGCTCGAGAACCAGAAGAACCAGTTCGTCTTCGACGACCTCGCCTCACGCGTCGAGCGCTATCCGAACGACCTCCACCTCCGCTACGAGCTCGGCCTCCAGTACTACACCTACGAGTACTACGACGAGGCGCTCGAACACCTCCAGCTCGCGCAGAGGAGCCCGAAGGACCGCCTCTGGGCGCTATACTACCTCGCAATGTGCTTCCTCAAGAAGGGCCAGACGGATATGGCCGTCATGCAGCTCGAGACGGCGCGCGACGCCATCCCGACCATGGACGACCTCAAGAAGAAGGTCGTCTACCAGCTCGGACTCTGCGCCGAGTCCGCCGGCGACCTTGAGAAGGCGTATCAGTACTACAAGGACGTCTATTCGACCGATGTCGGCTTCGAGGACCTCTCGGAACGCATGCTCAGAGTATCGCAGGCGCTGAAGAATGAAAAATGACGAATGTAAGATGGAAAGTGGCCGATGCCATTATCCATTTTCAATCTTCATTTCAGGTTCGGGAATTGGCAGCCCCAAGGAGAGTCGAACTCCTCTACCAAGCATGAAAAGCTCGTGTCCTAGCCGATAGACGATGGGGCCGTAAAAACGGTGGATAGTATATCATATCTGGCCGTTGTAAATCAAGTGGGAAAATGACCGAAAAAGAGGCGTATGTCGCATTCAACCTGACGGAGCAGATAGGGTCCGTCAAGGTTGCGGACCTGACTCTGAAGTACGGGTCCGTCGCCGCCGCATGGGAGGCGTGGCCCAAGAAGGTGTCCCGCACAGGCGGTGAAGTTGATTGGCGGGCCGAGTTCAGGAAGGCGGACCGCTTCGGAGTTGCGATCCTCACGCCCGCCGACCCGGAATATCCGATGCAGCTCAGGGATGCGCCCGGACGCCCCCTGTGCCTCTACGTGAAGGGCGACCCCGCCTCGCTCTCCAAGCCGTCGCTGGCCATCGTGGGGACGCGCCGGACGACGCCTTACGGGACGGACCAGGCGTTCAAGCTCGGACGCGACCTGGCCGCCGCCGGATGGTGCATCGTCTCCGGCCTCGCCCTCGGCATCGACGCCGAGGCGCACAAGGGCGCACTGGAGGCGGGCGGCGCAACAGTCGGCGTGCTGGGGTCCGGACTCGACCAGTTCTACCCCGAGGAGAACCGCGCCCTCGCGCGCGAAATCGTCAAGAGCGGCGGGGCCGTGGTCAGCGAGTTTCCGTTCGGACGCACCCCCGATACTCAGACCTTCCCCCAGCGGAACCACGTCGTCGCCGCGCTCGTGCGCGGGGTCGTCGCCGTGGAGTGCCCAGTCAAGAGCGGAACTCTCATAACGACGGGAATCGCGGCGGACCTCGGCAGGACCGTCATGGCGATTCCGGGGCGGGTCGACAGCCGCTCGTCCGCCGGATGCCTGAAGCTGATCCGCGAGGGCGCGCGGCTTGTGCGCAACGCCCGCGACGTCGAGGAGGAAATGAGCGAGCTCATGCCGTTGAAGGCGGACGCCAAATCCGGCGGACGCACGCCGTCCGCCGCCTCGCGCCGCGCCGACCCGGCCGCCTCCGATTCGGCACCGGCGGTACCCGCGCCCCCGCCGCGCCCCGCCCCGTGTCCGAAGCCGCCGTTCAGCATAGAGGAGGCGATGGTGATGAAACACGTGGACGCCGAGGGCGTTTCGGTGGATGCCTTGATAGAGCGGACGGGGCTCCCGGCGATGAAGGTGAATGCAGTCTGCATGGCCTTGCGGGTGAAGGGGCGCGTCCGCTTCTTCCCCGGCAATCGCGTCGCCCTCCCGCGCGCCGACTGACGGGTGCCGATGCGGGAGTGCGTCGCTACGTGTGTTGCGTCGCTCGGGCTCTTGCGACTTTGCTTCGCAAAGCTCCTCGCTTCGCTCGTCGGCCAACCTGACGCCTTCGGCGCAGGCGAATCACGCGACGCAACGATGTAGAGCGCAATAAAAGCGCCTATTCGGTCGCTTCATATGGTTCCGTCGCGGAGCGACGGAACCCCCTCTAATGGGCCCTTTCAATAGCTGTCTGTTTGCCCATATTTCAGCGCATTGTTTTCATTCTGGTATACACGCCTGGACTGAGGTTGCGGCGATTGTGTTGACGATGTCGTCGACGGAGCAGCCGCGGGAGAGGTCGTTGCAGGGCGAAGCTAGGCCCTGGAGGACGGCGAAGGACGCCGCGCCGCCGAGCCGCTGGGTTATCTTGTAGCCGATGTTGCCGGACTGCAGGTCGGGGAAGATGAAGATGTTCGCGCGTCCGGCCACGGGGCTGTCCTTCGCCTTGATCGCGGCGACCTCCGGCAGAAGCGCCGCGTCGAACTGGAGCTCGCCGTCGATGAGCAGGCCGGGGGCGAGGGAACGGGCGATTTCGGTTGCCTTGCGGACCTTGTCCACGAGCTCGTGCTCCGCGCTTCCCTTTGTCGAGAAGGATAGCATTGCGACGCGGGGCTCGGTTATTCCGCAGAGGCCCTTGGCCGTCTTCGCGGTCGCGACGGCGATGTTGGCGAGCCCCTCGGCGTCCGGGCAGGGGTTGACGACGCAGTCCGCGTACACGACGAGTCCGCTCTCGCCGATGGAAGTGTCCGGACACTCTATGAGGAAGCTCGCCGACACCAGCTTCATCCCCGGCGCGGTCCTGATGACCTGGAGGGCGGGGCGCAGCATGTCGCCCGTCGAGTGCACCGCGCCTGAGACCAGGCCGTCGGCATCGCCGCACTTGACCATCATCATCCCGTAGTACATCGGGTCGCGGACGAGCCTTTCGGCGGCCTCCTCGGTGAGTCCCTTCGCCTTGCGGAGTTCGTACAGCGCCCTTGCGTAGGCGGAGAGGCGCGATGCGTTTGCGGGGTCCGCTATGGACGCCGGCGTTATGAGCACCGGGTCCGCAATTCCTTCCTCCGCCACGATCTTCGCGGCGGCGACGGTGCGGGGCTCGTCGCCCTCTGGGAGGGCGATGCGCTTCATGCTGTTCCTGGCCTTGGCCCTGATCTTCTCTATCAACGACATGGTTAAAGTCCTATATCCCCGAATCCCTGCCAGACGTTCTTCCCGGTGTAGGCGTGCGGGACGGTTTCGCCGCGCAGCACCTTTAGGGCGGGAAGCGCCAGCGCCTCCTGCTCCATTTCGCCCTGGTAGACCTCCACGGGGGCGATGAATCCGCAACGACGCCTTATGCCGTCGACGATGTCCCGGAAGCGGACGAGTCCGCCGGTAAGGAGTATCGCGTCCACCTTGCCGCAGAGGACGACGGACATCTCGCCGATCATCTTGCAGATCTGGTAAATCATCGTGTTCCAGACCAGCGTCGCCTTGCGGTCGCCATCCTCGACGAGTCCATGCACGATGTCGGAGTTGGACGTCCCGAAGAGGTCCACGAATCCGCCGGCGCGCCAGCAGCGCAGGCGCACGTCGGCGACGGAGTGCGATTCGATGTAGTCGAGGAGCTGGAGGACGGGGACTGACCCGATGCGCGTCGGCGTGAAGGCGCCCTCGCCGTCCGCTCCCATGCTGCCGTCGACCATGCGTCCGTGGTCGTGGGCGGACACGGTGATGCCGCCGTCGATGTGCGCGACGACGAAGTTGCAGTCCTCGTAGCGGCGGCCGAGCCTCCCTGCGTGGAACTCGGCGACGGCTTTCTGGTTGAGGACGTGGGAGTGGGGGAATCGGTACACGCCCTTGATGCCGGTGAGACGCGCGTAGTCGCAGAACTCGTCCACGTTCGTCGGATTCAGCGTGAAGGCGGGCTTCCCGTACTCCTTGGCGAAAGTCCATGCGAGCATGACGCCCAGCTTGGCGGGGTGCTGCGAGCCGTCCATGCCGATCTTCGTGTCGTCGTACATCCTCTGGTCGACGCTTGTGATGCCGCCCGGCTGGGAGCAGGCCCCTCCGCCCCTGCCGACGAAGGCGTCTATCGAAGCGGGGTCGACGCCTTCGGACTTCAGCATGTCGAGGATGACGTCGCGCCGGAAGGGCAGCTGGTCGTTCACGTGCGGGAACGCGAGAAGGGTGGACGCCTCGTGGAAGAGGCTGTGTTCGAAGACGGAGGTCTCGTTTTCAAAAAGGCTCACCTTGGTGGAGGTAGAGCCGGGGTTTATGACGAGTATTCTGTATTTCTCTTTCATGGATCATTCGCCCAGGTGGAGCGAGGAGACGCCGGGCGTGGCGCGTGGTTTGAATGCGACGCCGCGTTCGACGGCGCGGCACATCTCGATGACGTCCGCCCATGTCGGAATGCGGTAGTCGCGGTTCTTGACGAGCATCGCCTCAAGCATCTGGCAGAAGCCCTCGGACAGGGTGAACCTGTAGGCGCGCGGGTCCTTGGCCTGCCATGATTCGCTGCAGTGGGCGCGCATCATGTCCTCGTTGCTGAGCCCCGGGAATAGGACCCGCCCCGTGGCCAGGTGGTAGAGGGATGCGGCGAGCGAGTAGATGTCCGCGCGGCAGTCCGGCTCCAGGTCTCCGTACACCTGCTCGGGGGAGATGTAGGCCGGCGTTCCCATGATGTGGTCGGGTATGTCCTGCTGCCCGTTCTTCAGGTACTGGAAAGTGTGGCAGAGCCCGAGGTCGGTTAGCTTCACGATGCCGTCGGTGTTGATCATGATGTTGTCCGGCTTTATGTCGCAGTGGACCACGCCGTAATCGTTCCATGCGTAGTCGAGGGCAGATGCGACGGACTCGCAGATGAGCAGGCAGTCCACCTCCTGGAGGTGCTGCTTGCGCGTCAGCAGGTCGCCGAAGTTGTAGCCGTCGACGTACTCCATGATGTAGTACCACAGGCCGTCCGTGCACCTCATCTCGTAGCTCTTGACGATGCCCGGGTGGTCTATCTGCTCCATCGCCTGCTCCTCGGCCTTGAACTGCTCCAGGTCGACGACGCTTGACGTGAGCTCGGGGTTGAGTATCTTCACTGCAACGACCTGGTTGCGCGAGAGATCCATCGCCTTCCATACGGCGGACATCCCGCCCTCGCCTATCTTGTTCATCAGGCGGATGTCGGGAAGCTGAAGGTCTATGGGGTTCACGATCATCGGTCAGTATCCTTTTTTCCTGGACCCGACGCCGTTGCACTTCCTGCATGGCGCCGCGCGCCTTCCCAGGCAGACGGGGCACGGCACGGTGGTCGCACCGCCGCAGTCGGGGCAGACGTTGACGCTGACCTTCTCCTCCTTGCGCTTGATGCTGCGCGATCCGCTGGAGGAGCGCCAGTTGCCTGAGCCGCCGTTGAGCCCGCCGCCGGACTTGGTCCGCGAGTAGCTCGTCGTCGTCTTGGTCACCGCCCAGCCGCCCTTGCAGTCGTCGTTGGGGCACTTTATGAAGCCGTTGCCGTCGCACTTCTTGCACGGCTCGATCCCCGTCCAGTTGCAGGTCCTGCAGGGCTGGCCGAAAGTCTCCTTTACGAGCTTGAGCCTCTCCTTGTCCTTCCTCTCCGTCAGCTCCTCGTACTTCTCGCGGGGGATGAACGCCTCGCCCACGGGGACGTCGCCCTTGGAGAGGTGTTCGGACTGGAACTTCTCGCGGTCCCTCGTCACGTCGATTGCGAGGCTTGAAGGCGAGGCGTACGCCTCCATCTTCTTCGCCCCCTTGCACACGGGGCACTTGAGATGCTTCTTCCTGAGGCCGCCGAGACGCCCCGTGGCCTGTCCGAAGTCCTGCTCCTCCAGCGTGATCTCGCCCTTGCCCATGCAGGCGGGGCACTTCTCCGTCACCGTGAGGTCGGGCCTGACGGCGTCGACCCTCTCGGCGCCCTCCCCGGGCGGTTCGACGATGTAGTTCGCAACGGTGTTCTTCGCCTCGAAGAACGGAAGGAAGGATACTGCGATGATCATGCATGCTGTCGTCATATTAGCCTCCATTCGTTGAGCTTGCGGTGAAGTGTCCGACGGGAGATTCCAAGCCTGCGGGCGGCCTCCGACTTGTTGCCGCGGCATTCGTCCAGCACGGCCAGTATCTGCGACTTCTCGGCGTCGGCGAGCGTCGGCTCCTGGGGCGCGGCTGGAGCTGCCGTCGCGGCCGTAAAGGGCACGACGGCGGGCTGGAGCGCGGCGGCGGGCTGGAGCGCGGCGGCAGGTTGGAGCGCGGCGGGCTGTGGCGCGGCGGCGGGCGAGTAGTGCAGGATGTCGTCGGGGATGTCGTCGATGGTCAGCTTGCCGCCGGAGGAGAGGACGACCATGCGCTCGATGGCGTTGCGAAGCTGGCGGACGTTGCCCGGCCACGGGAAGCCCTCCAGCACCTTCATCGCATCCGGCTCGATGCCCTTGACCGCGCCGCCGTTCTCGGACGAGAACTCCTTGATGAACCTGGCGACGAGAGGGGCGATGTCCTCCTTGTGTTCGCTCAGCGGCGGAGTCTTGATCTCGATTACATTCAGGCGGTAGTACAGGTCCTCGCGGAACTTCCCCTCGGCCGCCATGCGCGCTAGGTTCTTGTTCGTAGCGGCGATGAGGCGGAAGTCCGACTTGCGGTCCTTCGTCTCGCCGACGCGCTGGAAGGTGTGCGTCTCGAGGACGCGGAGGAGCTTCACCTGGACGTTCTGGTCGATTTCGCCGATCTCGTCGAGGAAGAGCGTTCCGCCGTCCGCCGTCTCGAAGCAGCCCGCGCGGTCGAGCGCGCCCGTGTACGCCCCCTTGACGGCGCCGAAGAGTTCGCTTTCGAGGAGCGAGGAGGGGAGCGAGGCGCACTCCACGGCGACGAACGGACCCGACGCGCGGCGGGAGAGGTCGTGGATGGCCCTGGCGGTCAGCTCCTTGCCGGAGCCGCTGGGGCCTTGTATGAGCACCGTCGCGTCCGTCGGCGCGACCTTGCGGATAAGTCGGTAGACCTTCTCCATCGAGGGCGATCTGCCGGTGAAGGCGTCTATCGCCTTGACGTCGCCTATCCGGCGCTCGAGGTCCTCGACCTTGCGATGGAGGGCGTTCTTCTCAATGGCCTTCGCGACCCTTATCTCCATCTGGCCGATGTCGGTGATGGGCTTGGTGAGGAAGTCGTCGGCGCCGTCCTTCATCGCCTCGACCGCGAGTTCGATCTCGCCGAAGGCCGTGATGAGGATGCAGGCGAGCGCGGGGTTTGCGGACTTCGCCTTCTTGATGAGGGCGACGCCGTCCTCGCCCGGCATCTTGTAGTCCGTCATCACGAGCGCGAGGTCGGGGTTCGCCGCCACTGCGGCGAGCGCCTGTTCGGCGTCCGGCGCGGTGATGCAGTCGTAGCTCCCCGAGAGGATCCGCGCCATCGCGTCCCTCGTCGGTTTTTCGTCGTCGACTATGAGTATCTTCGGTTTCGCCATGTCGGTTTCAGTTCAGTGCGCGGATGCGGCGCTCGAGGCGCGGCAGGCGGATTGTGAAAGTCGTTCCCTCGCCGGGGCGGGACTCGACGGCGATGTCGCCGCCGTGGTCGCGGACGATGCGTGCGGTTATCATGAGGCCGAGTCCCGTGCCGTGGGATTTGGTTGTCCTGTACGGTTCGAAGAGGTGGGCGACCTGTTCAGGCTCCATGCCGAGTCCGTCGTCCGCCAGGCGCACGATCACGTCGTTGTCGTCCGACGAAATGTCGATGTCGATCGCCCCGCCGTCCCTTATCGCCTCCATCGCGTTCTTCACGAGGTTGAAGAAGACCTGCTCCATCTGCTCCTTGTCGATTGCGACGGGCGGTATCGCGCCGTGGAGGTCGAGCGTCACGGATATGCTGCGCTGCTCCAGCTGCTGCTTCATGAGCGCGAGGCATCCCTTCACCGGCTCGGCGACGTAGCCCGGGGCGAGGTTGGGCTTGGATGGCCTGAGCGCCTGGAGGAAGCCCTTGA
The DNA here is from genome assembly GCA_946610035.1 of uncultured Verrucomicrobiota bacterium. Lineage (GTDB taxonomy): Bacteria > Verrucomicrobiota > Kiritimatiellia > RFP12 > UBA1067 > UBA1067. The sequence continues at coordinate 13,095 of CAMOCC010000034.1, read as the reverse complement.
GGATGTTGCCGAGGCGGTCCACCTGGCGGATGCACTCCTCGATCTCGGGGTCGTCGGCGTGCGAGCGCTTCAGGAGCTGTAGGTTGAGCGAAAGGGCGTTCAGGGGGTTGCCGATCTCGTGGGCGACGCCGGCGGCGAGGTCGCGGACGGCGCGCGTGGCGCCTGCGCGAAGCTCCTCCTCGGTGCGCTCGCGCTCTGACGTGATGTCCCTCAGGTAGACGAGCGTCCCCGAGTCCATCGGGACGGTCTGCACCTCAAGGGCGCGCTTTTCCGGGTATGTGACGTCCATCTCGCGCTTCGACGCCTTTCCGAGCGGGACGGCGAGCGAGCCCAGCGCGTCCGCGGGGTCCATGCCGAGGAGGTCGTGCGCAGCAGGGTTTGACTTCACGATCTCGCCGTTCTCGTCCAGCACGATGATGCCCTGGGCTATCGTCATGAAGAGCGTGTCGAGCGAGACCGCCTCGTCCGCAAGGCGCGCGTACTCGGTGCGGAGGTGGTCCGCGTCGAGCTTGCCGATGTGGCGGCGCACGCCTTTGAAGAAGTCCTTCATAGCTCGTCGACGGCCTTGAGCAGAGTCTCCATCTGTCCGTCAGTCCCTATCGTGATGCGGAGGCGCTCGCCCGTCAGCGGCCCGGGGAAGTAGCGGACGTATATCTCCCGCGACTTGAGGTACCGGAAGACGTCCGCCGCCTTCAGGGGCGCGGGCGGCTTCGCGAAGGCGAAGTTGGAGTCCGTCGGGAGTACGTCCCATCCGCGCTTCTCCAGCTCCTTGACGAACGCCTTGCGGGTCTTCACGACGGCCTTGACGGTTTTCGCGTGGTAGGCGCGGTCCTTGAACGCGGCGAGGGCGACGGCCTGCGCGACGGCGTCGACGTTGTAGGAGTCCTTCACCTTGTAGAGGGCGGCAATGAGGTCCGCCGGCCCCACGCAGAACCCGACGCGCAGCCCCGCGAGGGAGTAGCTCTTCGAGAAGGTCCTCATCACTATGACGTTGCGGTTCGCGTCCGCCGTCGCGAGGTCCATCGCGTTCCAGCGCGCGAAGTCGGCGTACGCCTCGTCCACGATTACGACGCCCCTGAAGGACTTCGCGAAGGCGGCGATTTCGTCCACCGGGGCGAGCACGCCCGTGGGCGCGTTCGGGTTCGTCCAGAGGAAGAGGCTCGTCTTCGGATCGAGGCGCATCCCCTCGCGGCGGCCGATCCACTCGACGTTGCGGATCGCGGCGAGCGTCTTGTAGAGCGAGTAGCTCGGGTCCAGGGAGGCGATCAGCTCGTCGTCCTCGACGAACGCGCGCGCGGAGAGGGCGAGTATCTCGTCGGAGCCGTTGCCGACGAACACGCGGTCGCTCGTCGTCCTGAAGCGCTTTGCGATCGCGGCGCGGAGGGCGGCGAATTCGGGGTCCGGGTAGCGCCTCAGCGCGTCTAGGTCGAAGCCCTTGAGGACCTTGGCGCACTCCGGGGAGGGCGGATACGGGTTCTCGTTCGTGTTGAGCTTTACTACACGCCTTGACTTGGGCTGTTCGCCCGGCACGTAGGCTTCGAGCCTCTGGACGGATCTTGTGATTCTCATTTCTCTTTCCTGTCTGGAAGTATCAGTTCGGCGCTCGTGTGGATCGTGTGGCGCTTGAAGAGGATGAACAGGACGCTTTCGTCTGTCGTGAAGGTAGTAACGTCCTTCACGCCTGTCGCATTCCTCTCGGTGGCGGCCCAGTCGAGCATGCGGACGTTGTTCGCGAGCGTCGTCGTCTGGGTGAACATCCGGCATTTGCAGTCGTTCGGCGCGTCCGGGTCGCCGGACGCGAGCGGGATGAGGTTCAGGAGGTACCAGCCGCGGTTGCAGATCTCGACAGTGGACTTGCCGCCTTCGTCGCTGTAGTAGACGGTGGCGCAGCCCGAGAGGAGCGTCGCGGCGGCGGCGACTAGGGGAAGGAGCCTTTTCACTGCACGTCCTCCGTTTCCACAGTCGCCTCCAGGTCGATGGGGGCGATGTTCGGTATGGACTCGTCCCGCGGCGGGGCCTTGCGCTTCGACAGCACGCCCGAGAGCTGCACTTCGCGGTATGTAAGGAGGTAGGGGATTGGGAGGGGGAGGCCCACCCCGGGTATGTTCAGCATGACCGAGTCGCTCACGGTGTAGGAGAGGTCGGTCACGTCGCACTCCTCGCCGTTCGCGTAGTTCATGAACCTGGACTGGATCTTGTCGAGCGTCACGTCGTTCCTGAACGCCACCCACGGCGTCCACGCGTTGAAGCTGGCGTTGCCGCACGCTACGGGGATGAAGTGGAAGAGGTACCAGCCGTAGTTGGTCACGAGGACGTGCTCCTGGTCGGTGGAGCGTATCTTCGCGCGCTGCAGACGGAAGCACCCGGCGTGGCAGAACGCCACGCCGGCGAGAATGCAAGCCGTCGCTATACTTGTAATCCGCATGGTTAATGTATATTATATACTCATTTCCCAAAGCGCGCAACCCCCCTAGAGGTAGTTGTTTGAAATTCGGCCCCGCTTGTGCGGCACGGGTGCGCGGAAATTTGATATAATACTCCGTATGAACACGCAAATAGTGTCGGATATAGAAAGGCTCAAGAAGGAGCGCAACGCAGTCATACTCGCGCACAACTACACGCGCGGGGAGGTGCAGGACGTTGCGGACTACACGGGCGACTCGCTCGAGCTCGCCCGCCGCGCGACGATGGTTGATGCGGACGTCATAGTCTTCTGCGGGGTCTACTTCATGGCCGAGACCGCGGCGATCCTGAATCCGGACAAGACCGTCCTCATCCCCGACCCCTCCGCGGGGTGTCCGATGGCGGACATGATAACCGGCGGGCAGCTGCGCGAGCTGAAGGCGAAGCACCCGGGAGCCATCGCCGTCTGCTACGTCAACTCCACGGCGGAGGTGAAGGCCGAGTGCGACCTGTGCGTGACGAGCGGCAATGCGGACCGCGTAATGGCGACGATCCCGCGCGACCGCGAGATACTCTTCGTGCCCGACCAGCACCTCGGCTCGCACATATCCGGACGCGAAGGGCGCTCCTACGTCCTCTGGCCCGGCTACTGCCCGACTCACGCGCGCCTTACGGTCAAGATGCTCGAGGACGCCCGTGCGGCGCATCCGGGCGCGCCCGTGATGGTCCACCCCGAATGTCCCAAGTACGTCCGCGACGCGGCGGACGAGCGGCTCTCCACCGGCGGCATGTGCCGCTTCGCGCGCGAGTCGCCCGCCCGGACGATCCTCGTCGGCACCGAGGTCGGCATCCTCCACCGCCTGCGCAAGGAGAACCCCGGAAAGACATTCGTCCCGGTGTCCGACACGCTCGTCTGCCCCAACATGAAGAAGACGACGCTCGAGAACCTCCGCGAGGCGCTTCTTGAGATGAAGACGCGCGTCACCGTTCCCGAGGACGTGGCGAACCGCGCCCGCAGGGCCATCGAGGCGATGCTCGCAATTCCCTGACGGACATGGAACGTATCGCAGCGCTGTTGATCGCCGCATTCGCCTCGACACTGGCGTGGACGGGGCCGGTGGACGTTGCGGGCGTCGTGACGTTCGCCAGGAGGCCGGATCCGTACTTCTTCATGCAGACGGACGCCGGCGAGGTCTGGCGCATACAGGGTCCGAGGGAAATCATACATGTCGCCGCCGGCGACAGGGTGTCCGTCAGGGGCGACGTCATAGAGGCGAGCTACTCGCAGCGCATAAAGGCGGCGTCTGTCGACGTCGTCGGCCACGCGCAGGAGGACATCCCGCGTCCGGCCAGGCTTGGCATTTCGGAGCTGGTGCGCGACCCGGTCGCGGATCCCACCGCCAGCAACAGGTACGCACGGCTTGTGGAAGTCGAGGGCGTCGTCCGCGACGTGAACCGCCGGCAGACGTTCCTCCAGATCATCGTAGGCGATTCCGAGTCGAGCGTCCTCGCCGTCGTCCCCCACAGGCTGGAGAAGCAGCTTCCCGAGGACCTCAAGATCGGAGCGAAGGTCCGCGTCACGGGCCTGTACGTGTATACGATCGTCAAGGACCCCTACACGCGCGAAACGACCTCGATGGAGAATCCGACGGTGATGACGGCCGATTCGGAGTCTCTAGTCATCCTCTCCAGGGCGCCGTTCTGGACGCCCGCGAAGTTCCTGGGGCTCATAGCCGCGCTCGTCGCGGCGGCCGTGGTCGTCGTGTTCTGGGTCCGCTCGCGCGAGCGCGCCCGGGCGGACGCCGTGCGGCGCGAGCGGCTCAGGCTCAGCCACGACCTGCACGACGGCTTCCAGCAGCTTCTGGCGGGGAGCATGTTCAGGCTGGAGGCGGCGATGAACTACCTGCCGGAGGGGGCGGACCAGGCGCGCGAGCAGCTGGAGAAGGTGAGCGACTCGCTCTACCACACCCAGACGGGGCTCAGGGCGGCGCTTTGGTCCATGACCGAGGAGAGCGAGGGTCCGCAGGCGCTTTCGGGCCTTGTGAAGTACGCCGCCGGACGCCTTGCGCACTGGGCGGGGAAGGTCCACTTCACCTTCTCCGGCGAGGAGAGGCGCGTCTCGCACAAGTTTTCCGGCGAGTTGCTGATGATACTCCAGGAGGCCGTCGGCAACGCCCTGAGGCACGGCGCGGCGTCGGACGTCCGGGTCAGGTTCTCGTTCCGCGCGGACGCCCTGGTCGTGACGGTCAGGGACAACGGGTGCGGATTCGATGCGGCGTCCATAGACTCGGGCGTCGGGCATCTCGGGCTCAGGAGCATGCGCTCGCGGGTGCGCAGCCTCGACGGTAGCCTTTCATTGACGAGCGAACCGGGACACGGCACGATCGTCGTGGTCAGGATTCCATACGGAGCTAGGAAAAAATGATTGATGTGATGATAGTCGACGACCATCCCGTCGTAAGGGAGGGCCTGGAGGTCATGCTGGCGAGCGAAAAGGGGTTCTCGATCCGCCCCAGCGCCGAAAGCGCCGAGGAGGCGCTCGCGCTATGCAGGAAGGACGGCGCGCCGGACGTCCTGGTGAGCGACATCCACATGACGGGGATGACCGGCCTCGAACTCCTTCCGCGCGTTAAGCGAGAGTTCCCGTCCGTCAAGGTCCTCCTCCTCGCCGGGATGCCGCTCAAGGCGGAGGAGGAGGAGGCCCGCTCCGCAGGCGCGTCGGGCTACCTCCCCAAGAGCGCCAAGCGCGGCGCGATTGCGGCGGCGATACGCCATGTGGTGTCCGAGCCGGACGCGTTCGTGGAGGAGCAGTTCGCGCCTCCGCCGAGTCCGCTCTCCGAGCGCGAGGGCGAGATACTTCGCTACATGGCGCTGGGCAAGACGCGCGAGGAGATATCCATAATCCTCGGCATCGGGCTCGAAACCGTGAAGACGCACTCGAAGAACCTGATCGCGAAGCTCGATGCGACGAACACGGCGGGCGCCGTCTCGCGCGCATACGAGCTCGGCCTCCTCCGCGCGTAGGGGGAGCGGCCGCGATTTTGCATGATCCACGCCATGTCTGAAGTAGATGATATAATCGGAAGGTTGACGGACGGCGAGACGCTCGACGAGGGCGAATTCGCCGCGCTCGTCGCGCACGGACTCGAACCGGAGCACGCAGAGAGCAGGGAGCGGCTGCGCCGCGCGGCTGTCGAGGCGAGGAAGTCCGTCTACGGGAATGACGTATACGTGCGCGGGCTCGTCGAGATATCGAGCTACTGCAGGAACAACTGCCTTTACTGCGGAATCAGGGCGGGCAACGCCACGGCGGACCGCTACAGGCTCTCGCCGGACCAGATACTCGAGTGCGCCGAGGAGGGGTATTCGCTTGGCTTCCGCACGGTCGTGCTGCAGGGCGGGGAGGATCCGTTCTTCACGGACGCGGTGCTGGAAGGCGTCATAAAGGCCATAAAGTCGTCCCATCCCGACGTGGCGGTCACGCTGTCGCTGGGCGAGAGGGGGCGGGAGAGCTTCGCGCGGCTCAGGGAGGCGGGAGCCGACCGCTACCTGCTGCGGCACGAGACGGCGGACGCGGACCACTATGCGAGGCTGCATCCGAAGGAGATGAGCTTCGAGAACAGGATGAAGTGCCTTGCCGATCTGCGCGAGCTCGGGTACCAGGTCGGCTGCGGCTTCATGGTCGGCTCGCCCGGGCAGACGTCCGCGACGCTTGCAAAGGACCTCGCCTTCATCAGGGACTTCCGTCCGGAGATGTGCGGGATAGGACCCTTCGTCCCGCACCACGCGACGCCTTTCGCGTCCGAGCCGCGCGGCACGGTCGAGATGACGTGTTTCCTCCTGAGCGTCATACGCCTGGTGCATCCGCGAGTCCTCCTCCCGGCGACGACGGCGCTCGGGACGATAGATCCGAAGGGGCGCGAGAAGGGGATCCTCTCCGGCGCGAACGTCGTGATGCCGAACCTCTCTCCGGTGGCGGTCAGGAGGAAGTACGAACTCTACGACAACAAGATATGCACGGGCGAGGAGTCGGCGCAGTGCCGCTTCTGCCTCCGGCGGAGGGTGGAGTCGATAGGCTACAGGCTTGTCGTGGACAGGGGCGACTACAGGGCCGGCTAGCCGTTCTTTATTACGATGTGGGAAAGGACGGCGAGGGACTGGGCGAGGTCGACGTTCTGGACCGTCACTCCCTTCGGCACGTCGATCTGGACGGGGCAGAAGCTCCATATCCCCTTGATGCCCGCGGCGATGAGTTCGTTGGCGCACGTCTGCGCGGCGAAGGTCGGGACGGTCAGGATGCCGATCTTCACGTTGAGGCTCGCGACGAGGGAGGGGAGTTCGGACATCGGGTGGACCATCACGCCGTGGATGGTCTGCCCGTTGAGCGCCGGGTTGTTGTCGAAGGCGGCGGCGATGGAGAGGTTCTGCTCCTCGAAGCCGGTGTAGCCAAGAAGGGCGCGGCCGAGCGACCCCACGCCGACTAGCACGGCGTCCGTCTCGCTGTCCCACCCAAGCGCGCGGTTTATCGCGCCGCACAGCTCCTTGGCGGGATAGCCGCGGCGGGGCTTGCCGGAGACGCCGGACATTGCGAGGTCCTTGCGCGTAAGCACTGGGTCGAGCCCGAGTTCCTCTGCGAGCACGGCGCTTGACACGGATAGTTCGCCGCGCGCGATCCTCGCCTTGATGGCGCGGAGGTATATCGGATACCGGCGGATCGTCGGCAGGGGGAGCTTTATCTTGGTGTCCTTCATGCGGTGAATTATACCATATTCCCTCGCCGCGCCGCAAGGCGCACGCTTCGGGCGATTTTTCTCACCTTTTCCGCATTGACAACCATCGTGTATATAGTGTATAATGTGGATGTATTTTGAAATACAGAAGTGTTTCGAAAGCGAACAACAGGACAACATAAGGAGGTAACATGAGTGAAGTCAAGCCTACATTGGTTGTTTTGGCGGCCGGCATGGGGTCACGCTACGGCGGACTGAAGCAGGTCGATCCCGTGGGTCCGTCCGGAGAGGCGATTCTCGACTACTCTGTATTCGACGCCGTCCGCGCGGGATTCGGTAAGGTCGTGTTCATCATCCGCAGGGACTTCGAGGCCGAGTTCAAGGCGAAGGTCGGCGCGAAGTACGAGGGCGTCGTTCCCGTGGACTACTGCTTCCAGGACATGAACGACCTTCCCGCCCCGTACGTCGTCCCGGAAGGCCGCGCGAAGCCCTGGGGCACGGCGCACGCGATCAGGAGCGCCCGCTCGGTCGTCAAGGAGCCCTTCGCCGCGATCAATGCGGACGACTTCTACGGAAGGGACGCGTTCGCCAGGCTCGGCGCATTCCTCAAGGAGCCGAAGTCCGATTCCAGGCTCCACTTCGCGATGGTCGGCTACAACCTCGCCCTCACGCTCTCCGACCACGGCACGGTCGCTCGCGGCGTCTGCTCCATCGACGATGCGGGCTACCTCACGGGCGTCAAGGAGATGACGAAGCTCGCGAAGGCGGGGTCCGTCGCCAGGAACGAGGAAGATCCGGCGAACCCGGTGGAGGTTCCGCTCGACGCGCGCGTCTCCATGAACCTCTGGGGCTTCACGCCCGAGCTCTTCACGGAGCTCGAGAAGCGCTTCCCCTCGTGGCTCGCCGCCAACGGCACGCAGCCGAAGACGGAGTGGTTCATCCCGTTCGTCGTGGACGACATGATCAAGGACGGCACGGCGGACGCGAAGGTGCTGCCGACGGAATCGTCCTGGTTCGGCGTCACGTACCGCGAGGACAAGCCGATCGTCGTCGAGGCGATCAAGAAGCTCGTCGACGCTGGCGAGTATCCGGCGAAGCTGTTCTAGGCCGCCATCCACCAACCACCATCCACCAACCACCAACTACCAACCACCATGTCAAACAGAAACTACACGGAAGAAGAACTCAGGACGGTGCTCGCCGGCTTCGGCGTCAAGGACGTCGTGGCGGTTGCGCGCTACGGCTCCGGCCACATCAACGACACGTTCAAGGCGGACGATGCGAAGGGCGTCTCGTACATCCTGCAGCGCATCAACACGGACATCTTCCCCGACCCCGACGCGATGATGGGCAACATCAAGCGAGTGACGGAGCACATCCGCTCCAAGGGCGGGAGGTCGCTCGAGGTGCTGGGCTACGCCAAGCCCTGGCGCCTCTACGCCTTCATCACCGGCGCGCGCACCGTGGACCTCATCGAAAACGCCAATCAGGCGTACCTCGCCGCGAACGCCTTTGCGCAGTTCCAGAACGCGCTTGCGGACCTCCCGGAGCCCCGTCTCCACGAGATACTGCCGAAGTTCCACAACACGGTGAACCGCCTTGCGCTCCTCGACGCGGCGGCGAAGGCGGACGTGAAGGGCCGCCTCGCGTCCGTCTCGCGCGAGATGGACTTCATCAACGCGCGCCGCGAGGAGGCCGGGAGGATCGTGAACGCCATGGCCTCCGGCGAGATACCCGAGCGCATCACCCACAACGACACGAAGATCAACAACGTGATGCTCGACGACGTGACCCAGGAGGGCGTCGCGGTCATCGACCTCGACACGACCATGCCGGGGTCGGCGCTCTACGACTTCGGGGACATGGTGCGCACCTCGACGGCCGCCGCCGCGGAGGACGAGAAGGACCTCTCGAAGGTCTTCTCCAGGAAGGAGTACTTCGAGGCTCTCGTCAAGGGCTACCTGAAGGACGCGAAGTTCCTCAACGCGGCGGAGCTCGACGCGCTCGCCTTCTCGGGGCGTCTCATCACGCTCACTATCGGAATCCGCTTCCTGACGGATTACCTCGCCGGCGACACGTACTTCCGCACCGCCTACGCGGACCACAACCTCGTCCGCTGCCGCACGCAGCTGAAGATGGTCGAGTCCATGGAGGCGCAGAGGGACGAATACGAGCGGATCGTCCGCGAGACGGCGTCCGCGCGCTGACTCGATGGCGCCGAACGCGGACAACTCAAAGGAGCGGACCATGGTGTCCAAGACGAAGCCGATTCCATTCTCGCTGTCGCGCTCGGACAAGATGAGCCTGACCAACCAGGCGGCCGAGGGCTTCCGCTCCGCCATAGCCTCCGGCTACTACAGGAGGGGCGACCTCCTGCCTCCGCTCACGGCCATGGCGTCCAGCCTGGGGGTGAGCCTCATCGTCGCGCGCGGCGCGCTCAAGCGCCTGGCGGACGAGGGGCTCGTCCTCCCGCATCCCGGTGTCGGGAGCGAGGTGCTTGGTCCGGAGACGCCGATGTGGCTCGGAAGGGTGCTCTTCGTCGTCCCTGACCGCAACGACAGCTACCAGGTGAACGTCGTCGGCGACATCCTCCGCAGGCGCCTTCTCGCCGCAAGGTACTTCTTCAGCCAGATAACGGTCGTAAGGGGCCGCGAAGGGCTGTACGACCTCCACCAGCTGGAGCAGCGGCTGAAGGACCCGGGGCTCATGGTCGTGCAGATGTTCGGCGTTCCGGAGGTCGCGCGGGCGGTCTCCGCGGCCGGGGCGAGGTCCGTAGTCGTCGCGCGCGACTCGAGCCTCGACTACGGCAAGTCGAACGTCGTCCGCTTCTCGTCCGACACCTGCATCCCCGCGCTCGTGGAGCGGTGCCTTGCGGCCGGGGTGAAGAAGGTGCTCCAGATCGGGTTCGAATACGGCTTTGCGGACGCCTCGCACGCGCTTGCCGAGGCGGGCGTCTCGGTGGAGACGGTCTACGTCCCCGCGCCGAACATGGAGGAGGGCCTCATCGCATCGGTGAAGGGGGCTACGATAGGGTTCTTCAAGAGGTACTTCGCGCGCGGGATGCCTCTGCCGGACCTCATATACTTCACCGACGACCATGCGGCCGAGGCGGGGCTTCTCTACCTCGCAGTCGCGGGGGTGGAGGTGCCGGACGACGTACGGGTCGTGGCATGGTCGAACAAGGGGCTCGCGCCCGTGTACGTCAAGGACGTCTCGAGGCTCGAGATGGATCCCTACGCGAACGGCGAGAGACTTTCCGACTACGTGCTCGCGCTCCTCCGCGGAGACGACGCACCAGTCCGGCCGGAACTCGCGGCCGCATTCGTCGACGGGGAGACTTTCCCGCAGAATCTTGGTTCAACCAAAACAAAACAAAAATCAAAAAGGGGGTAAAACATGGAAATAGTAGTGTGCAAGGACAAGGCCGAGGCCAGCCGCAAGGCGGCCGACATGATCGCCGCGCTCGTCAAGAGGAATCCCAAGTGCGTGCTTGGGCTTGCGACCGGCTCGACGCCCGTGCTGATGTACGGCGAGCTCGCCAAGGACGTCAAGGCGAAGAAGATCTCGTTCAGGCAGGTCAAGACCTGGAACCTCGACGAGTACTACGGACTCGCCCCGACGCACGATCAGAGCTATCGCTACTTCATGAACGAGAACCTCTTCAAGAAGATCGACATCCAGATCAAGAACACGCACGTCCTCAACGGACTCGCCAAGGACCCCGTCAAGGAGTGCAAGGCGTATGAGGCCGCGATCAAGCGCGCGGGCGGAATCGACCTCCAGGTGCTCGGCATCGGGTCCGACGGACACATCGCGTTCAACGAGCCCGGCACCTCGCTGAAGTCCAGGACGTCCGTCGTCTACCTCACTCCTTCGACCATCAAGGACAACGCAAGGCTCTTCTTCCACGGCAAGCTCGACGAGGTCCCTACCAGGGCCCTCTCGATGGGCGTTGGGACGATCTGCGAGGCGAAGAGGGTCGTCCTTCTCGCCTTCGGCAAGGGCAAGGCCGATGCCGTCAAGGGCATGGTCGAGGGCGGCATGAGCCAGTTCTGCACGGCTTCGGCGCTTCAGGCGCACAACGACGCGTGGGTGTTCTGCGACGAGGATGCCGCCTCCAAGCTCAAGCTCAAGGACTACTACGCGTGGCGCAGCGCCACCGTTCTCAAAGGCTGATTGCGTCCGTCGGGGGGATTGGATGCCAAGCCGTGGAGCGGCGCCATGCATGAAGGGTCTTGCCCGTTCGGGCGAGGAATATCCGGTCGAGGGTGTCGTGGGAGATGCCCAGGAAATCAGGTATCGAACCAGTTTGCATGGCGCCGTTCCGCGCTAGGTTGCAGGCGCGTGTGAACACCGAGTCGAATGCCCGGTTGTGCCAGAAATGGTGGTGGTCATTTGCGAGCGGAGTCGCGCCATTCCCGCATGGACATGCCGAAGCGTTTCCTGAACAGGCGCTTGAGGTAGTCGGGATTGCGGAATCCGCATTCCGCCCCTATCGTGAGGAACTTCTTGTCCGTCTTCTCAATGCGCTCGCGAACGGCGGCGAGGCGGATTCCGAGGATGGCGTCCATCACGCTTTCGTTCCTGAGCTGGCGGAACCTCAGGTCGAGGAGGCTTCGCGATATCCTGAGGTGCGAGATGACGTCGGCGGTGCTGATTCCGTCGAGCGCGTGTGTCTTTATGAAGTCCATCGCCGCGTTAACGACTGCGACCGCTGGCGGAAGGGTGGTGGTCGAGGAGCGCGGCACAAGCGCCGCGCCCGGGATGCGCAGTACGTGCGAGGCCGGTGGTTTCCCGTGGATGAGCGCGTCGAGCGCGCGGGCGGCGGCGAAGCCGGCCTTCTCGAATCCGGGAAGTATGCTCGTCAGCGCTGGCCTTTCGCCCTGGCACAGCAGCTCGTCGTTGTCGCATCCGACAACGGCCAGCGAGGTCGGGATCTTTATGCGCGCCTCGCGGCAGGCCTTTATCACCTGGACGGCGAGGAGGTCGTTCGCGGCGAAGACGGCGGCGGGGCGCGGCAGGCGCCCGAGGAACTCGACGAGCTCCTCGGTGCGCACCTGGATTCCGGCCTCGCCCGTCATGTTGACCATCTCGAAGTCCGACTCCGGGTACTCGAAGAACTCCGACCTTTTGTCGGCGTTCTCGAAGAAGGCGGCCTTGCGCTCGAGCGACCAGGGGATCTTGGGCGGCGCTGGGATGAACGCATACGCGGCGAAGCGTCCGAGCGACTTGAAGTGCTCCGCCGCTATGCGTCCGATCTCGTGGTTGTCCATCAGCACCGAGAGGCAGTTCGGCCTTTCGCCGATCTCCTGGTGCATGTTCTCCAGCGCGAGTATGGTCGGTATGCGCCTTCTGAGGATTTCGTCAACGGCGGGAGTGTACGCCGCGAGGATGCATCCGTCGAGTCCGCTGCCAAGCAGCTCGTGGACCTCGTCGTCGTTGAACGCGGTGCGCGAGCTGACTATGCGCAGGTCCCAGTTGGTGCGCGTGTTCGCGTACTTCAGGACTCCCGCCACTCGCAGCCGTCCGTCCGGACCGTTGGTCGGAATAGCCACCAGAATCTTGCGCTGCCTCGTTTTCATGGTTAAATTATAGCGCAATAGAGCTGTTCGCGCAACGGGTTGCTGAATAGGATTGTCCAAATAGTCGTTAAATTTTTGTCCGAAAGACATTGCGATATCCTTTGCATTTCGCTGCGAATATGGTAATATTCCCCATGTAGCAAACAACTCTATGCAGAAGGAGTGCATGAAAATGAAGTCATTCAACCTAATCTGTGCCGCTGCGACATTCCTCGCCGCGCTCATTTTCACATCCGCGCGCGCCTCGACAGCCGACTACGCGAAGAAGCTGACGATGACCGTCAACTCGTCTCGTTTTGCGCAGTCCGACGGCAGCATCTCGGGTCTTCCCGTGCCGGTGCGACTTTCCACGGCGATTTCCGGGTTCTCGTACGGCGACA
>CAMOCC010000033.1 GCA_946610035.1 uncultured Verrucomicrobiota bacterium | reverse complement strand
GGCCTTCTTTCGCGTCGCGATGTCGGCCGAAATCCGCTCGGCGGCGGCGGCGCTCCGTCGTTTTTCCTCAAGGATGCCCTTGCGCCTGTCAGACGACGCGTTCAGCTCCTCGATCATCGCAATGTAGTCGACCGTTCCCTTGGACATCCCGCTCATATAAGATTACAGCATTTTCGTAAAATCAGCGACAGAGGCGGCGCGATGGCATCATCGCTCCCTGCTTTCTGAAGCATCTGTCCCTTGTGCATTTCCATTGCCATTTATCATGTCAAATTACGATTGTATTATATCAAACATACTCGGACAGTACAATACTGGCTCATAACTGCCCATTATTTGCTAATTCACCTCTCCCCCTGACGACGACGTCTACCTCCTTGTCCCTGCCCAGGTCGCGGACGGCGCATCATGCCGCCCTGTCCCATTCCGGGACGCGGACGACCGATCTGATTGCCGCGATCTGCACGGACTCCGGGGCGGTCATAGCCGCGGACGCGCGGCTTCGGAATGTCGGGACGAAGATCCGACTTCAGCTTGAAGTTCGAGAGCGGCTCATAGCCCTTCTCGGTCATCAGCTTGTCCCACGCCTTCGGGAGCTCGATCTTCACGCAGACTGAAGCGCCGCCCGGGACGCACTGCTCCTTGTTGCGGGCGGGATCGCCCGTCACAAGGAATACGTTCTTCCCGTCCTGCATCACCGGCACGGTCACGCAGGTCTTCTTGCCCGTCCAGGCAAGCCATGGCGGCGTCTCGGTCTCCTCGGCCATCTCCGTCTCGCCGAGGATCTTCTCCTGGGCCGAGAGCGGACACGTCGCGGGGTCGAATGCGCTTCCCGGGTTGCCGTAGTAGTTCGCGTACGCACGCATCGCCAATGGCGTGCGTGCCGTCTTGATGAGCGCCGCCTCGAGCGCATCATTCGATTTGTACGCCTTCGCCAGTTCCTTCACCACATCCGGCGTGAGCAGGAACGTGCGGTAGACGCGCGGCATGCCGCTGCCGACAGCCATCTGCTGCTTCTCGACGGCGTCCCACGCAATCATGTTCTTGATCGTTTCGGGATCGCTCGAGGCCGGCACGAGATTGTTGCCCCAGTTGATCGCCGAGGCGCAGGAAAGAGTCGATTCGTCGATGTCGTAACCCTGCTGCATGTGGTACGGCTTCCAGCCGACGTCGACCGCCGCCTTGTCGTCCTCAACCATCGTGAACGGCATCAGGTAGCCGAACGTGCCCATGCGGTTGAGCTTCACGCGATAGCCGCCGAGATTGATCATCGCGAGGTTGATGAAGCGGCCGAGCGCCACGTTCCTGGGCTCGGAAATCTCGCCCTGGCCGCCATCGAATCCGAGCTGGCGCGCCACGGGTCCGTTCAGCCAGCAGAACGGCGTCCACGCATGCGTGGAGACGAGCGTGCGGCGGAAGTCGCCGACCTTCATCGCCTCTACGAACGCAAGGAGAAGCGGCATGAACTCGGGCTTGCAGCCGGACATCACGCCGTTGACCGCGACGTGCCGCACCGTGACCGCGCGGCGAGCCGGCGGAATGACGCCGATCTCATGGTCCGCCTTGAGGTCCGTGAACTTCAGGAACTCCTCCACTGCCTCTTCCGTCGGCGGCATGATTGGAAGTCCGTCCGTCCAGCCCGAATCCTCGAACGTCCGCAGCACCTCGGCGATTGTCCCGGTCATCACGATGCCGTTCCCGGCAGGCTTCTCTACGCCCGCGTCGAGCTCGGCCTTCGTGATCGGCGCGGTGAGCCCCTTCTTGACGGCAGGCCACAGTATCTCGCGGGCGTTCCTCTCGAGCTGTTCGCGCGTGTGGGACGCGAACGCGCCCGGATACTCCGCGATGCGCGCCGCGCGGACGCCGCATGCGTGCGCCGTCGCCTGAGCCTGGTCGACGAAGCCGGGACCAGCGACCATGACGGACGGGATGCCGATCACCTCGGCGGCGATGCACGAGCCCATTTCCTTCGGCGTGCAGAGTCCGCACCCGCCGTTCCCCGAGATGACGGCGTCGACCTTGAACTCCTTGAGCTTGAGCTGGAACTCGTCCTTCTCGCGCCGGACGACGCCCGGCTGGGGATAGACGCCGGCGGACCCGATCTCGCTCAGCAGATACACCTTCGCGGTCGGGAACTCCTTGAGGATCAGTCGTTTCAGTTCGCCGTGCGTGACGGACGCCATGAAGCTGCCGCCGACGAGCGCGATCGCCTTCCCCTCCAGCGTCTTGAGGCGCGGCGCCTGCTCGACCGGCTGCACGGCGGACTGCGGAATCGGCGAGAGAACCGGGAACGATCCGTTCGGCTCCCCCGTCGGCAGCACGCAAATGCCGTCGCTGCATTCCGCGTCCGCCACCGCCAAACCTGCGGTAAACGCGATGGAAACCGCAAATACAACCTGTTTGATAGACATCGTCTTCATCCTGAGTTCCTTTCACCTGTTATAAACGAAATCAGCGGGAAAAATCCACAGCCAATTTTCTGTTCAGCGTTCCGTTCTTGTCTTATTGGTCTATTGACGCATTTTTCAGGCTGTGCTATAATGGATTAATCGTGTGGAAGGAGCAGTGTGAAGCGCATCGGCCTCAGATGGTCGCTCTGGCGAAGAAACGGATGAATCCGCTTCTTCTCAGGCGACTGTCGCCTGAAGACGTCGTGCAGAGCGCGTTCGAGAACGCCTTCAAACGCGAGGAGTACTTCACATCCCGCCCCGACGTACCGCTCTACTTCAAGCTGCGAACGATCCTCCTTCAGACGTTGACGGACCTTGAGCGCCAGCATCTCGTCGCCGCCGGACGCAACATCCACAAAGAGGTCGGCGAACTTGATGCCGAGCTTCCAGGCGAAGTGACGACGCCGGTCTCGCGCGTCGATAGGTCCGAACGCCACCGGCTCCTTCGCCAGGCCGTCGCACGGCTCGATGAGGCAGACCGGCAGATCGTGACACTCCGCAACTTCGACGGACTCGGCAATGCCGAATGCGCCGCCGTCCTAGGCCTCGAACCCAAGGTCTCGTCCATGCGATATGTGCGCGCGCTCACACGGCTCAAAGCCCTTCTGATGGAGCTCTCATGCTTTCGGAACTAAACGACATCCCCGAATCGCTGCGTGCGCTCGCGCTTGAGCTGGACGAACTTGAAGGCCCGCCCGCGTCCGGTCCGGACGACGACGCCCTGCCGGACCTCGACGGCACCGACTTCCGCCCCCTCCGCCTGCTCGGACGCGGCGGCATGGGGGCGGTCTACGAGGCGGAGCAGCTTTCCCTCGGACGCCGGGTCGCCGTGAAGATGCTTGACGGCGACATCGAACCGCGCGCCATCGCGCGGCTCCACCATCCGCATATCGTCCAGGTCATCGCCGCCGGAACGGTCCGCGGACGCGGCTATTTCGCGATGGAGCTGATGGACGGCGAAACGGCGGACAACCAGGTCTTCGCCAGCGCTCCCGAGGTCGTCAGCCTCGGCATCGCCATCTCATCCGCGCTCGCCCATGCGCATCGTGAAGGTCTGCTTCACCGCGACGTCAAACCCGGGAACATCTTCCGCGACGCGGCGGGCACGGCCAAGCTCGGAGACTTCGGACTCGTCCAGGAGGCGCGCGACGCGGCGCGGCCGGACCGAAGCGGCACGGCTCGCTACATGGCGCCCGAACTGACCGAACGCGGCGAGGCCTCCGAAAAGTCCGACCAGTACGCTCTCGGCGTCACCCTGATCGAGCTCCTGCGCAGGAACGGCCTCTCCGCCGATGCCGATCTCACGGCCGTGCTCGCCAAGGCTACGGCCTATGATCCGTCCGCACGCTACAACCAGATCGAAGACTTCGAGACGGATCTCCGGGAATACCTGCGCGGTGCGCCGGTCCGGGCGCGTCCGCCGCACCTGCCGCGCCGGCTCGTGATGTGGTCGCGCCGCAATCCGATCGCCGCCGCCTGCACGCTCGCGGCGTTGCTTGCCGTTCTCGGCGCAGGTGCCTACGGACTCCTTGCGCACGCCCAGACGGCCCAGGCTGAGCGCTCGGCGATCGCCGCCCGGCAGTCGGCGACGGAGGCGCGCAAGAGCGCCGAGGAGGCGACGACCGAAGCGCAGCGTCTTCGGTCGTCGATGGGGAAGATTCTCTATCACCGCCAGCAGGAACGTTCCCGTCGTCAGCGGAACGCAAGAGACGAAAGACATTCACAACCATCCCGCTCCTCGGAGAGGTGAGTTCATGATTCTTACGCATTCGTCCTTCAGTCTGCAAAATCGAGGCTAAAGACTGGTTTTCCAAGACAGGACGAACCTGTCCCCGCCGCATTTCGGACAGCGTACGCAGCGATTCCATGTCGGGAGCCAGCTTTCGTCCGTCTTGAACCGCTCGTTTCGCCGCTCAATATGCCTGGTGACAGACTTGATGTCATCGGTTCAGTGCCACGCCATACTAAAACATCACTAACCGGCACGGTTCTGCATGCCGCATATTGCGCACAAGTTCTCCAGCCATCACTTAGCGGGAGATGCAACCGAAGTCGTAAGGCCAACCGCGTCTACCGAATCTTCCAGCAGAAAACAGGTACGGGATGCGACAGAAGCCGCATCCCGCACCTGTTGTCATGCACCGCCATGGGTATCAGAACGGAGCACCACCATCGTCCGGAGTAGCCGGAGCAGCCGGAGTCGCGGGCGGAACATTACTTTTGTCCTGCTCAGGATCGACAAAGCGAACGATGTACTTCTTGTACGGATCGTCTTCGTCATCTTCGTCTGGCTTGATCTCGCCGCCGATGATCTTGGCCTGGCTGAGCTCGTCCGTAGCGGATATGATCTGAATCCGAGCCACCTCTTTTTCGGTCTTCGTGACTTTGCCGGTGCGCCTGCTCTTCTTGCCCTTCCCCTGCTTCATCACACGCAGCACCTGGCCGACCTTGACGGTAGGCTTGCCGATGTCAACGTTCACAACCCCGTCTTCAATGTCGGCGATGTAGAACGGCGTCATTTCGATCAGCGCCGCGACAATCAAGTTGCAGGCCTTCTTGTTGGCGTCCTGGAGGACTTGCTCCTTGAGGTTCGCGGCCGCGGCCGCGTTCCCGTAGCTCTGACCGGTGATGTTCTTGGACTTGAGCGTCTCGCCCTTCTGGTCAACTACCCTTAGGATGAGCTCGACCTTGCCCTGCTCGTGGCTCGTGACATTGCCCATCAAGGCATCCTGGCTCTTCGCGGAGGCTACTCCGTAGGTGGTTATAGCCAGTTTGATCATCCAGCCGGGAGTCTCGAAGTCGTCCAGCTTCTTGGCGTTCGCCGCCAGCGCGAGCTGGTCGTTCTTCTTTATCGCGTCGGCCATGTCCTTCATGTCCATCACGCGCCAGAGACCCGTTTCCGTCAAGGCGTTGTTCAGCCGGTCGATCAGGCTCGAGAAGTTGGCGGATTTGTTGTCGGTCTTGTTCTCGATGTGCTCGGCATCGATCGACACGAACGGACGGGGGTCGGGACCCGCCTCTTCATCCTCGTCGTCTTCGGCCCAGGCGGGAGAGACGAACAGCGCGAGCGCGGAAAGCGCGTATACAAGTTTCTTCATTGCGATACCCCTTCTTGTGTTTGTTTCTTGTGCTTACTGGAATGTCATTTTGATCTTGTCGAACTGCGAACGGTTGTCGGTTTCCATAACGCGCGCGGAAGTCCAGCGGAAGACCGACCTCGTGAGCGGATCGAAGTTTTCGACGAAAACCCAGGCGCCGTCAGGTTCCACGGGGGCGTTCTTCTCGCCAACGATTCCGTTGCCGACGACCACGCGCGACACTTCGGTGTTTCCGTCAAGGCCCGTGCGCACCTTGTTGCGGAAGAACTCCACGCGCTGTCCGGCCTGGACACCGAACTTCGAACCGATGTTGAGCTTCGCGAACTGACCGCCCTGGCAGGTCTCGGTGACGAAAATCGGCGGACCGAACTTCTTGACGTACCTGTCCATCGCGTTGTCGGCCGCAGCCTTGACCGCGTCGGCAAGGATCGTCTTGTCGAGGGGGGTCGTAGGCGTTTCGACCTTGGTGCAAATTCCCTCGCCGGTAAACGCGAATATCTGGCTCGTCCCATCGGGCTTGAACAGACGAACCTCCACCGTGGCAACCCCGTCCCAGTACTTCTCGTAGGACGACCTGGGCCCCCTTGTGAGCTCGGTTGTCAACGCTCCGGAACTGATGAAGCCCGTAGTGCTCTCCCTGAGCGCGAGACTCGTGATGTTGTATGTCATGCGGTAGTTCTGGGAAGCAGTGACATCGTCGCCGACCGACACCATCGCCTGCGCCTCCTCGACGAGTTTGAAGTCCTTGATCGACGAAACCTTCTGGCGGAGCTGGGCCTTGAACGCGAGGGCGGCCTCCTTGCGAACAGAGATGTCGTTGCAGAGGGGATGCCCACTGAATATGCTGCCTGAAGGATTGAGGAATATGCCCATCTCGGGCGCTTCCGTGACTACCACGGGGCGCGGCGGTGCCTTCATGCGCGCGACGAAGGCCTTCTGCGCCTCGGAGGCGAAGGACTGATTGTCCTGGTCGGCCATTTCATCGGCGTCAAGCGTCTGACCGGTGTAGGACACGCATCCCGTCAGCATGGCGGCCGCACATGCGGCGGCGAAAAAATGTTTTGTGTTCATTATGTTTCCTTTGCTCTTATTATCGTCTTTTTAGTGTATAAAGCGACTCACTCCTCTTCCTTATCCTTCTTCTCCTCGACCTTCTTTACCTTGATCTTGATTTCTCCAGACTTCTTTATGTCAAAGCGGATCGAGCCAACCTGCTTGTAGCCGTCGAGGTCGACGGTGATGGTGTGTCGACCTCTCATGAGAGAGATTTCATCTCCAATTTCGCAGGAAACGCCATCGATTTCGAGCGTAGCGGAATCTGCATCGAACTCCTTGTCCTTTTTCGCAGGAATGACCTTGATCTTGGTCTTAACGACAAAGTGCGCATTAATGCGCTTTGCAGCCTCCTTCAGCGCTTCATCGATCGCATCCACCACAAGAGCCTTTTCGTCCACTCCGCCCATGCTCGTCTCGCGCTCCGACTTCTCCTTCTTGATGTTGCCGGAAGTGATCATCTTGCCGCTCAGGGCCTGGACCTGATAGGTCAGGCCAACGGTGACTGTGGTTCTCTTCATCTCCGTTCCTGCGACATGACCCTGCATGACCTTCGTCTGCGGATCGTCGAATATGAGCTTGATGAAGTACGGGGCAGTCATCAAATCCTCTTCGCTTTTCTTTCCGGATACGAGCAACGCCTCCTCGGACTCGCCGACAGCGTCCATATTGTGGAAGAACTCGATGCAGTCGGGGTCAAAACACTCTCCAGCCGCACCTGCGAACTTGTCCACCGCCATCAGAATCTGACGGCCGAAAGCCGTACCCTCAAGCTTAGCCTTCGTGCCCTTGAAATGAGCCATGGCGTCCCGATACTGCCTCAGACCGATTTCCGCCATCATGCGGTTGTTCTCATATCTAGTCTGGCGATTCGCACGATCCATCTTGAGCGCCTCCTCCGGAGATGCGCTCTGTATGTCGGACTCACTGAACGGCAAAGCCTTTGCAGACACCGGAACCTGCGGGGGATTCCATTTTTCAGCGCGCGTGCTCGGCGTCTCTACCGACGCAATCTTCAGAATAACCTTGTTGACGCCTTCAGGGACTCCGTCCTCGTCGGCGCACACACAGCTTGCAGCGCACACTGCGGCTACCGCCATTATCAGTTTCTTCATTTTGTTCATCCTTAGCAAGCCCAACATTAGGTCTACATCGCGGCGCCGCAGGGCTGGCGGCTCCTCGATGCCGGGAGGCGTCGCCTTACCAAAAGCTCTGCACTCCCGGAATTCCGTCTTTCAGAGGCACCGCCAAGAGCCACTGCAGAAAGACAAATAGGAAAGTGCGCCACATGGGCATTAGCCCGCGCACAGTCGTATCTCGCTTCTGCAAGAACCTAGTTCCATGCTGTCCCCCGTTGGACAACATGATTATAACACAACAGCACAGAAACTTCAAGAGGGCAAAATCAAAAAATTCGGCGCAAAAGGAGAAAAAAACACATGGACCCGGCAACGCTCGCAAAACACGCGTGAAGCGAAGGGAACTCGCATGGGACGACGACAAGCTGCTAAAGCTGATGGCGGCGGCATAGGGCGGGAAGAAGACTTCAAGGCGACTGCATCGAACCCCTGATTGACATCGCCTTCGGCGACTCCTCGCTTCGCTCGTCGGGGGATACGGCTGTTGGCTGCTGAAACACTTCCGACGCATCAAAAATTCGTTCTACACCGCGTCAGCGGGGAGAAGGAATTTTTGATGCGTCGACCGTAGAGATTATTTCGCAGAATGCGATATGACCTCGCACCCGGAGTCCGTCACGAGCACAAGATCCTCGATGCGCACGCCAAGGTTGTCGACAAGGTAGACGCCCGGCTCGATGGTGACGGACATCCCAGGCTTGAGAACAGTCTTCTGCCTCTTCGCCGCCCACGGGGCCTCGTGTATCTCCACGCCCACGCCGTGTCCGAGCGAATGGCCGAACTCCTTCCCGAAGCCGTTCTTCTTGAGAAAACGACGGACTATTCCGTCTAGCTGGCCGGACGTGATCCCCGGCCTTACGGACGCGATTCCGAGCTTGTTCGCCTGCAAAACGAGGTCGTAGACCTTCCTGTACAGGCGCGACGCCCGCTTGGGGACGATGTTGCGCGTCATGTCCGAGCAGTAGCCGTCCAGCTTCACGCCCATGTCCACAAGGACCGGTTCGCGTCCGTTCCACACCGTCCCGTCCGGTACGTGGTGGCACTCGGCCGCGTTCTTCCCGACGCAGACGATCGTCTCGAACGCCTCTCCGTCCCCGCGCTCTATCATGAGGTGCTTGATCACCCTCGCCATGTCCCTCTCGGTCATGCCCGGCTTGAAACGCCTCTGCGCCTCGTCCCAGATTTCGTCGTTGAGCGCCTCCGCCGCGCGAAGCCTTTGAAGCTCCTGCGCCGTCTTCACCGCCCTCAGCTCCCGTATGTCGGCGAGGACGTCCTTGAACTTCGCCTTCGGGAACACCTTCTTGAGCGAGAGGTACTTCGCGTGGGTAACGGACGACTCGTACCCGACGCCTCCGAAGGAGATTCCGGCGACCTTCAGAGGCTTCTTCCCGTCGAGCTTCTTGATCTCCGCCACCTTGATCCACGGCGCCTCGCGCTCGACGGCCGGGACGTACCGGAAGTCCGTAAAGAAGACGCACTCCCCCTTCCCGCGCCCCGCCGCCGGAACGAGAAGGCACGCATTGTCGCACTTGACGCCCGTCAGGGACATTATGTTCGCCTCGTTGAAAACAACCGCTGCGTCCAGCTTCCGCTCCGCGACCTTCGCCGCGAACGCCGCCAGCCTCGCCTCAAATGGATTTTTCTTCATCTACGAACCCCATAAGATTTTTTAGGTAAATTATATCATTTTCACCCATACACCGCAATGGAGCAGAAGTGCGATGTGGCAAGGCCGCCTCGGCCTTGCTGCAAGGGCGGGGGCGCCCTTGCCACATCTCCCCGCCAGTCACGAGGATGGTTGGCGGGGGCGGACGCGGCGGGTGGCGACGGCGGTGAACGGATCCTCCGGCCAGTAGTGCTTCGGATAGCGTCCGCGCATGTCCTTGCGGACGAGCTGGTAACCCTCCTTCCAGAACCCGGCGAGGTCCTTCGTCACCTGCACCGGACGCTGCGCCGGCGAAAGTAGCGTCATCACAACGGGGACGCGTCCGCCGGCGACGCGGGGCGTCTCCATGAGCCCGAAGCACTCCTGCAGCCGAACCTCCACGGTCGGCTCGTCGCCTTCGTAGTGTATAAGCATGTTGCTTCCGCTCGGAACTTCCATTCTCGTCGGCGCGAGACGGTCCAGCTCGCGCCTGTCGTGTCCGGCTTCGGCGAGAATCGCGTCAAGGACCTGCGCAATGTTGAGCTTTTCGAGATCGCGCCACTTCGTCATTCCGAGCGCAAAGCCGGGAAGCGCCTGCAGGACGGCTTCGTCGGTTATCTCCGGCCAGCCGGATTCCTCGCGCTGAGACGCAGAGCCGCAGAGGACCTTATGGAGAAAATTGATCCGCGCCCTGAGCTGAAGCGTCTCCTTCGTCCAGCACGGAAGGTTTCCGACGCCCTTGAGCCGGACGCCGTCCATCAGCGCGGAAACGACGGCATCGTTCCCGCCGCCAGCGTCCGCCCGTGGCGCAGCGGGCTTCTCGTTCAGGACCATCTCGCCGAGCTTCCGCCTCACGACGCTCTTCACGCGCTCCTCGCGGCGGTCCCATTCGCAGAACGGCTCCTCGGAGATCCGGCTCTCGAAAAGGCCCATGATCTCCGCCTCGTCGATCGGACATGCAAGAAACACCTTCGCGTCGCCCGGACGGTCGTCCAGCTCGCAGCAGACGAGATACGGCGACTTCGAAAGCGGGTCGGACTGCTCCACCGCGGCGCCGCGTCCCGAAACCATGCGGAAAGTCCCGTTGCCGCGGTTCTTCGCGACGCGGTCGGGATATGCGAGCGCAAGCAGCGCGCCCTCGGAGACCTCCATGGGCGCGCAGTGGCGCACGGAGGAGGCGAACCTCTTGGCCAGCCGAAGGACACGGCTCGAATACGGGCGGTTCGGCGTCTCGCGCACCTCGTCCAGGATTTTCCGGATGTCCGTTTCGCGCGACCTGCCGCCCTCCTCCACGATCGCCGCCAGTTCCGCCGCCACGGCGCAGCCGCTCCACATCATGTTCGCAAGGCGCGGGTGCATCGGGATCTTCGCCATCACCTCGCCCTTCGGCGTGATGCGTCCGTCGGCGTCAAGCGCGCCCAGAAGCTTCAGCAGCCCGACCGCCTGGTCCCACGCGCTCGCAGGCGGCGGAGTCATCCACGGGAGGTCCTCGCGGCGCAGGGCGCCCCACGCCGCGCTCGTGAGGACTAGCTGGCACAGGTCGGCGTCGACTATCTCCGGCGTCATCCTCTTCGGACGCACGAGGTTCTCGCCCTCGCGCCACAGCCTGTAGCACGTCCCTGCCCTGACGCGTCCCGCGCGCCCGCGCCGCTGCTCCGCGCGGTCCATGGAAAGCGGGACGGTGACGAGCCCCGACATCCCGGTGGAAGGCGAGAAGCGCGGTATGCGCATGAGCCCCGAGTCGATGACCACGGATATGCCGGGGATCGTCACGGACGTCTCGGCGATCGAAGTCGCGAGTATAACCTTGCGCCGTCCGTCGTCCGCGAAGACGCGGTCCTGCTCCTCCTTCGGAAGCGACCCGTAGAGCGGGAGCGCGCCGGGCACGGACTCCGCAGTGCGCCTGATCTCGCCCTCGCCGGGCAGGAAGCAGAGGATGTTGCCGTCCGTCTCCTTCATCGCGCGCGAAATCGCGCCCGCCATCGTCATGTCCTCGAGGTACTTCGTCTCGACCGGGAACATCCTGCCCTCCGCGCGGACGACGTCCGCATCGCCCAGGTGCGCCGCCACCTCGTCCGCATCCAGCGTCGCGGACATGACGAGGATGCGCAGGTCGTCCCTCAGTGCGCGCCTAACCTCGAGTGCGAGAGCGAAGCCGAGGTCGCACGCGAGCGAGCGCTCGTGGAACTCGTCGAAGACGACAAGCCCGACGTCGGCGAGCTCGGGGTCGGATACGAGCCGCTGCGTGAGGAGCCCCTCGGTGACGACCTCAAGCCGCGTCGCGGCTGAGACCCTGCGCTCCAGCCGTACCTGGTACCCGATCGTACCGCCGACCTCCTCGCCGCGCCTTCTCGCCATCCACGTCGCGCAAGTCCTCGCCGCAAGCCGGCGCGGTTCGAGCATGACGATCTTCCTGCCCTTAAGCCACGGCTCCTCCAGCAGAGCGGGAGGCACGCAAGTGGTCTTGCCGCTTCCGGGCGGGGCGGTGAGCACGACCGTCCTGTTCGCGGCAAGCGAACGCCTTATCTCGTCGATCTTCTCTTCTACAGGAAAAGACATGGGAAGCCAGGAATTAGTTGATTGTCATGACGTCATCTCTGCAACCGAACGCCGCGTCCCCACCCGGAGACGCGGCAAGCGGCCGACCTTTCGCAGGCCCGTATATTATATCAAATTACTGTTTCGACTGCCCAACCGAAGTTAAGTCGACCTTGACTTCTTCGCCGGCATAGGCGACCTCGCGCCCGGCGCCGCCCGCGAGGCGGACGCGGAAGACGCGCTTCTCGCACATGCCGGGGTAGGACCCCTTGCGCGCACCGATGACGAGGGTCTTCGCCGCGTCGTCCCACTTGAAGTCGATCTCAGTGAAGACGCCCTTCTCGTACTGATAGCCGTCGCCCTCGTCCTCGTAGAGCGTGAAGGCGGTGTCCGCACCGGGGTAGACGACGACGGACATGTCGTCCTGCGGCTTCTCGTCAGTCCACTGCAGCGGACGCGAATACGGGACTATCGAGCCGCCGCGCACGTACACGGGCATGGAGGCGATCGTCGTCTCCTTGACCGCGGTCGCTCCGCCTTCGTGTCGCGTCTCGGTCTCCATGTCCCACCACACCGCGCCCTTCGGGAGGTACGTCTCCCACGGCTTCTTCGCCGTGAAGTCGACTCCCGTCGCAGCTGCGGCGGTCGAGCCGCCCCTGTTCCAGCCGTCGTCCGTCTTGCCCTCGACCTTGTTGGACTCACCGGTGTAGAGCCCCTTCGTCACGGGCGAGACGAGCAGCGAGCGGCCGAACATGTACGTCCCGACGTCCTTCCTCGCGCGCTCGTCGGCGGGGAAGTCGAACCACAGGGGGCGCATGAAGCTCTCGCCGTTCTTCGTCACCTGCCAGGCCGTGGAGTAGATGTAGGGGACGAGGCGGTAGTGCATCCTGATGGCGCCCTCGAGCGCCTCGCGGATCGGATCTCCCTTCTCGCCGTAGAGCCACACCTCGCGCGGGACGTCCGTTCCGTGGCTCCTCATCATCGGCATGAACGCGCCGAACTGCATCCACCTCGTGTAGAGCTCGCGGTAGCAGTCGTTCTTCGCGCCCCTCTCGCCGTGTCCGTAGCGCCCGGCGAAGAAGCCGCCGAGGTCGCAGTTGAAGTACGGGTTGCCGGTGAGCGAGTAGTTGAGTCCGCCCGGAATCTGCTTCCTGAGCATGTCCCATGTCGACTGGACGTCGCCGGACCACACGGTCGTCCCGAAGCGCTGCTGTCCCGCGCACGCGCCGCGCGTCAGGATGAAGGAGCGCTTCTTGTCCGTCGTCGCCCTCAGGTGCTCGTACACGCCCTTCGTGCAGTAGAACGGGAAGGCGTCGCGGACGCTGCGCATCGTCTGCCCGAGCGAGTTCCTGCGCTCCCAGTCCTCGTCGTTGTCGAGGTAGATGTCGGGGTCGGTCGAGTCCATCCACCATCCGTCGATTCCGAGGTCCACAAGTCGCCTAAGGTTGTCGAAGTAGATGTCGCGCGCCTCGGCGTTGTAGCAGTCGTAGAGCTTGACGCCCGAGGGGTAGTCCTTGCGCGGCGGCCAGACGTGCCCGATCGCCGAGGCCGGCCAGGTGCCCCACGGAAGGAGGTAGCCCTTCGCGTCCATGTCGCGGTAGCCCTTCGTCATCGGACCGAAGCTCTGCCAAATCGTGATGAGCAGCCTCCCGTGCTCCTTGTGGATCGTGTCTATCATCCACCTGGGGTTGCCGAACGTCTCGCCCGTGAACTCCATCGCGTTCCAGAAGGGATTGGAGCCCCAGTACTGCCAGTCCTGGACGACGCCGTCGAGCGGGATGCCCTCGCGGCGGTAGCGCTTCATGACCTCGACAGTCTCCTCCTGCGATTTGTAGCGCTCCTTGGACTGCCAGAAGCCAAATGCCCACTTCGGGACCATCGGCACCTCGCCGGTGAGCTTGCGCATGAGCTTCACGCAGCCGTCGCCCGAGCCGCCGTACATGAAGTAGTAGTCGACCGCGTCGCCGACCTCGCTCTTGAGGCTCATGCCGTCCGCCGTGTCGTCGAACCAGACGGGTGAGGTGTTGTCCCAGTAGATGGACCACCCCTCCGCGCTTGCGAGGTAGGGGACTCCGTCGCCGACGTTCCCGGGCATGAGGCGCGCCCTCCTCGTACCGCGCTGGTCGAGCTTGAGGTTCTCGAGGTCGCCGAGGCCGTAGACGGACTCCCCGTCCTTGAGGACGAACGTCTGCTTTGCGGTGAACGTCTCGGTCTTGGCGTACTTGACGGGCACGATCTCCTCGGGGCCCTTCTCCCTGAGCAGAACCCTCCCGTCGAGCGTCTTGAAGGTGACGACGCCGCCCTCGCCGACCTCGACCTTGAAGGCCGCCCTCTCCGCCGCGCCCTTCTCCGGGGCGAGCGTCACGATGTCCGCAAGCTTCGCCGGCGCCGTGCCGTCCGCCGACTTGACGACTCGCACTATCTCAGGCGAATAGAACTCCACGCTCGTCTTCGCCTCCGCGGCGGCGGCGACAGCCGCACATACCGCCATAATGCATGTCTTATTCATACTGGCACCTCTATTCTTGTGAAAGGATGCAAGTATTATAGCGAAAAAAAGCCCGGCTTGACATTCCCCAAAAGTGTAATGCAGGCGAAGGAATCCCCGCTACGCGCACTTGACGACCATGCGGCACACTGAGCCAGGGGCGGCGTCCCAGTCCGCCAGCGCCCTGCCGGCGTCTGCAAACGCCCACGACTTCGTCAGCATCTTGCCGATCGGGAAGATTCCGCGCCTCGCGAAATCGATGACCCGGCGGAAGTTCTGCGGTGTCGCATTGCGGCTGCCGCGTATGTCGAGCTCCTTCTGCACGAACAGCTTGGTCTGATACTCCACTGGCGCCTTGGCGTAGCCGATGTAGACGACGGTCCCCGCGAAGGCGACCTCGTCGACTGCGGCGCGGAACGTGGCGGGAAGGCCCACCGCCTCTATGACCACGTTCGGACCCTCCCCGCCGGTAAGCTCCTGCAGCGCCGCATGGAGGTCGACCGTTCCGCTGTTCACGACGTCCGTCGCGCCGAACTCGCGCGCCAGCGCAAGCTTCGAGTCGTCCACGTCCACCGCGACGACGCGGCGCGCGTTCTTCTGCGCAAGTCCCAGCACCGCGCCGAGTCCGACCGCCCCGCATCCGATCACGACCGCGACGTCGTCCTCCATCGCCGCCGACCGGTCTGCCGCGTGCCCGCCGACGGTCAGCGGCTCGATGAGCGCGATGTGCGCGGACTCCACGCCCTCCGCGTCGTACAGCTTCGTCCACGGGACGACGATTGACTCCGTCATCGCTCCGTCGCGCTGGACGCCGAGCGTCTCGTTGTGGCGGCAGCAGTTGGGACGGCCCTTGAGGCAGCTGGAGCACATTCCGCAATTCGTGTACGGCGAGACGGTGACCGCCTGGCCGATCCTCCAGGCGTCCGGGACGTTCGCGCCCTTATCGACTATCGTGGCCGAGATCTCGTGTCCGGGCGTGCGCGGCAACTTGACGAGCGGATTGAGCCCCCTGTATGTATTGAGGTCGCTGCCGCAGAATCCGACGTAGTCGACGCGCAGGCGTACATCGTCCGCACCGACGGCCGCCTCCGGCTTTTCAACGAAACCTGTTTCCCTGAGACCTGTTATTGCGAATGCTTTCATGGCTTTTATCTCCTTGATGCCTTACATTATCGCATTTTAAGGCCTCCTCCATCATTCCAATAACGCGACATTTATATTGCATATTGCGTAGCCGCAATATGCGGCTAGCGCATTCACCCCATTGGCGCAATGGCGTTTGTCAAAAGCAAGGGATTCGCCATGACACTTCTCTGTGTCGCGCAAAGATATTAGTAGTTGGTAGTCGGCAGTTGTGGCCGTGACCCTAACAGACCCTAACCGACCCTAAATGCCACCAATAGACTCTTCAGGCTTAAGCCACATCTCTCCGACAACTTCGCGCGCTACTTCACATGGAAGAGCGCCGCAGCGTGGCAGGGAAGGTCCGCCGAAAGCGAATCCTGCGCCTTGAATGTGCGACCGGACCAGAGGTCGCGGACGCACGCCTGGCCGGAGATCCCGAGATCGGCGAGGCGTACCGAGACGCTGGCGGGACCCTCGCCAGCTTTCGACGCGGCGTTGAACAAGGCGACGTACCTGCCGCCGTCCGGGGCGTCCGAGACCCAGACGATGCGGTCATTGTCGTCACGCGAGAGCTGACGCGGATTCGCGCCCTTCTGGTTGACGGCGAGCACATCCGGATTCGCGACAAGCTTGTACGTCGCATCGTCGAACGTGGTCATGTCGCCGCCGAGGATGAGCGGGGAGCGCGCGATGCACCACAGCGTCATGCAGGTGCGCTGCTCGTCCGGCGTGAAGCCGCACTTCCGCCCGAAGGCGAGGTTGCCGAACGGCAGCATGTCCGCATCCGGCCATGCGCCCGGAACGCGCGAAACCTCCCACTTGTGGAGGCGTCCGAACATTCCGTGAAGCGGCTCCCAGCGGTCCCAGAAGTCGTCGGAGATGCGCCACATGTTCGCATGGCCCTCGACGTGTCCGTTCGCGGATAGCGGCGTGTCGCCGGGCGAGAGCGAAAGGACGATCGGACGGCCCGTCTTGTCGATGGCCTTGCGCAGGGCCTCGATCTCGAGCGTCTGCGCAGGGCTGTAGGGGCGCGCGATGTCGTCGCACTTGATGAAGTCCACGCCCCACTGGGCGTAGAGCTCGAGAAGCGAATCATAGTACGCCTGGGCGCCGGGCTTCTTCATGTCCACGCCGTACATGTGGGGGTTCCAGGGGCACGTATCAGACGTGTTGGCGATGTCCTTGGCGCGGATGCCGTCAGCACCCTTGACAGGGCAGTTCCTCTCCACCGCCTGACGGGCGATGCCGCGCATGATGTGGATGCCGAACTTGAGTCCCTTGGAGTGGATGTAGTCCGCAAGCGGCTTCAAGCCCTTGCCGCCGGCGGACGAGGGGAAGCGCTTCGGACCGGGGATGAGGCGTCCGTACTCGTCGAGTTCCAGCGGCGCCTTGTCGTTGTAGGCGTGGGTCTGCCCGGCGGTGTCGTCGTACCAGGTGATGTCGAGCGTGCAGGTATCGTAGCCGAACTTGAGCAGCTTTTCCGCCTGCGCGTCGGCCTGGGCCTTCATCTGCGCCTCGGTCGCGGAGGTACCGTAGAAGTCCCAGCTGTTCCACCCCATCGGAGGCGTCTTCGCCCAGTCGTGGAAGTCGGGGATCCCGTCACGCGCGGCAGGCGTCCTGCTGACGACGGCGAGGGCGCGTCCGTGGCTCGTGCGACGCGTGCGGCTCGTCGCGCGCACGGTGTCCCGGAGGTCGTCGGAGCACGTCGCGATGACGTTGCCCTCGAACGTTACATCCTGCTCCGCCCACGGACAGACGACGCCGTCCTTGTCCACGACCTCCGCCGTGACCCAGGAAAGGCTGCCGATCGTCTCGGTCGTATAGCGGACACTTGCGGGCGCGCCCGCCGTCTTCAGCACCGAGCAGTCCTTGAGCGTCCCATCGGACAACAGTCCCACGGCGGCGAGCTCACCGGGCTGGTAGGGCAGCTCGAAGGTCGTGGTCCAGGCGTTCTCCGCGCTGTTCGGCTTCTCGGCGATGACCTTCCCGTTGAACGCGAGGCGAACCTTGTCCGCCCTGGAGTAGACCTCGGCAGTGATGGTCTTCCCCTCCCAGCCAGGGAACGTCCAGTGCCTCCATGTGGGCCAGACGCTCCACATCGTCGTCTTGATCTCGCCCTTCCAGCCGTTCGGCTCGCGGACGGCGAGGACGGTCGGCGCCTTAGGGTTCCAGAGCGTCTCGCGCTTGTGCGAAATCGGCTTGCGCCAGCCCGTGAGGTCGATGTCTCCGCAGGAGGCACCGTGGCGCGGCCAGGCCTTGATCTGCCATGATTCGCCATCAGGCTCCCTTCCCTTGTAGTAGGCGCGTCCGATGGCCGACTCGCCGAGGTAGTCGATTCCAGTCCAGACGAACTCGCCGATGACGTAGCCGTGCTTCTGGATGCGCCGCCATACGTTTACGGCGTCCTTCGGATACGTCTCGGTGTAGACGATGACGCGCTCCGGACAGCGTTCGCGGTCCTTCTCCGTCATGTGCTCCATGTAGTTGTAGCCGGCGACGTCAAGAGTCGCCGCAAGCTTGTCCTCGCCCAGCCACTCGCCCTCCCCGAACCAGCAGCAGAGGGCCATCGTCACGGGACGGTCCTGCGGGTCGAGCTCGTGGCAGCGGGCGGCCATCCCGCGCGAGTCCTCGACGGCCTGCGGTTTAGTCCGTTCGAGAATCTCGTTGCCGATGGACCAGAGGCAGACGGACGGGTGGACGCGGTCGCGCTTCACGATCCACGAGAGGTCCTTCAGGTGTTCCGCCGCGAAGACGCTGGAATAGTCCCCGCCGTTCTTCGCGGACCGCCAGCCGTCGAACATGTCGTCAATGACGACAAGCCCCTCCGCATCGCACGCGTCAAGAAACGCGGCGCTCACGGGGTTGTGGCTCGTGCGGACCGCATTGAAGCCCGCGCGCTTGAGCTGACGCACCTTGCGGATCTCCGCCTCGTCATAGCTCGCCGCGCCGAGGGGCCCGTTGTCGTGGTGGACGCACGCACCGTGGAGCTTCACCGACTTGCCGTTCAAAAGGAGGCCGCGGTCCTTGTCGACGGCGACGGTGCGGATTCCGGTGCGGACCTCCTCGCCGAAGAAGTCGAAGGTGTAGAGCTTCGGCGTCTCGGGCGTCCAGAGGACAGGATTCTCGATCTTGTAGTCCTTTTTCTCCTGCTTGCCGCCTACGGTGCCGGTAATCGTCACCGAACCGTCGAGCGCCGTCGCGACGGCAATGTCATCGACCTTCTTGCCCTTCTCCCACTTCACGAGCCATACGTGGCGGAAGAGTCCGCTGCCCGCATACCAGCGGCAGTTGGGCTCGCGCTCGTTGCGGACCGTTACCTTGAGCGTGTTCTCGCCTGCGCGCACCTCCTTGCCCAGCGGCAGGGTGAATCCCGTGTAGCCGTAGAACGTCCCCTTCCCCACTTCGACTCCGTTGACCTCGACGGAGGCGTCGCGGTATGCGCCGTCGAAGACGAGTTCAAGGTCCTTGGCGATGTCGCCTGCAGCGAGGTCGAACGTCCGCGTGTACACGCCGACTCCGCCTGGATAGTATCCGCCTGGGCCTCCGCTCGGATTAGACTCCTTCGGCGCGGCCTCGATGGACCAGTCGTGCGGCACGCTTACCGTGCGCGGCTTGGCGCCGTCGAGGGCGAACTGCCATGCCCCGTCGAGCGAGACTCGATCGGCGGCCAGGACGGCAGAGAAACAGGTTAATGCAACGAAGTTTGACAAGTACTTTGCTTTCATGGCTTCATTATATCATTTTTTCATCCCGGAACGTCATCACCCAAACAGGTGACAGGTCTTCAGTGCAGCATTCCTGACATGAGTGCTACTTGTCAATTGCGAAACGGAACCAGTCTACGTCGACGAAACCGCCGTCTTCCTTCGTCGCATAGTTGAATATGGCGAAGCGGGATCCCACGAAGAAGCGCTCCCAGTCGAAGCGAAGCGACACGGACTCGCCGATGGGACGCCACTCCTTGCCGTCGTACGACCAGTAGAAGCACGCCCCGCCCTCGGCCTTGCTCACATTCGCAGCGCACTTGAGATAGACGCATCCCCTGCCCTCCTTGAGGCGGGACGCCTCCAGCTCGACCTCGCCGAGGACGCGGCGGTTCACGGACTTAACCGACCTGTTGCCGCCGAAGACGCTCTCCTCGCGGCACATGACGAGCCGCCTTTCGCCCTTCTCGCCGGCCTCCACCGCAAGCGTGCCGGCGTCGCTCTGGAACGCGGATATACCGGCGCGGTCGCCCGGTTTCATGTGCGAGACGTCGAGGCGGATCGTCCCGTCGCACCCAGGTCCGCACATGCGCTGCGTGAGTGTGTTGGGCGCGACGATCACATTGTCCACGATGCGGCTCGTCCTGAGGCGCAGCCACCCATTGCGCTCCGCGAGGCTCCAGGCGGAGTCGATCGGATTGTGGTTGAACTGCCAGTGCAGCTTCAGCCTGGAATCGTTGAATTCGTCCGAACCGAGAATTCCCCACTGGACGGGGCTTTCGTCGACGGACTTGTCGCCGAAGCGCTCATGCGGATCGCCGATCATGGGCCAGCCGTCGACCCATTCGACGGACATGAGGTTCGGGACGCGACCGACCGCGCCGCGGTCCTGGAAGATGATTGCGTGCCACTTGCCGTCCGGACCGAGCGTCATCGATCCCTGTCCGACGCCGCCGAAGCCCTCGTATGCCTTCTCGAGGATGACCTTCTTCGTCCACGGACCCTTGATCGACTCGGACCTGTAGCAGACCTCGCGGCGGAGGCGTCCGGGGACGGACCAGTCCATGGAAATCATCATCCAGTAGTATTTGCCGTCGTGCTTGAAGACGGCGCTGCCCTCCAGAAGCCCCTGCTCGTCAGCGTCGCGCACGAAGGCCTGTCCGTCGATTCCGCCGGGGCGGACGTCGTCCAGCGTGTCGTTCAACTCGGTGATGCTGCCGCTTCCGTGGAAGATGTAGGTCCTGCCGTCGTCGTCGAAGAAGAGCGAACCGTCGTGGCGGTAGGGAGGACGCGAGAAGAGGCGCCACGGACCCTCCGCCTTGTCGGCGACGTAGAGGAAGCCGCGGCCGAGTCCGTTGCACACGAACCAGACCCAGAACTTCCCCTTGTGGTAGCGCATCGACGGCGCCCACTGTCCGTGTCCGTAGACGGACTTCCCGTCGAGGAGGTCGTACGCCTCGCCGTAGTCCATGCGCGGCACGACGTAGCTTACCGTCTCCCAATGGACGAGGTCGTGCGACTTCATGATCGGGACGCCGGGCATGAAGTGCATCGTCGTCGAACAGAGGTAGTAGTCCCTCCCGTCGCAGCAGATGGCGGGATCGGGCACATCGGCCCACATTACCGGGTTCTTCTCTCCCCGCACCGCCGTCGTGAAGAGCGAGGCGGACAGGACCGACACAACAAGGAATGCGTTTTTCATGCCTCTATTGTATCAAATTCATCCGTCCAAAGTCATTACCCGAACGGGCACTGCGCGACAACTTCAAAATCCACCCCGGGAAGGCCTCAACTGCTTGTCAGGTTAAATCACCGGCTTGATGTAGCGGGACTTGAGCGCGCGCCAGAAGACGACGCAGAAGGCCGAGAGCGGAATCGCAAGGAGGAGCCCGAGAAGCGACTGGAACACCACCCCCCAGAAGAAGAAGGAGAAGATGACGCCCGCATAGCCGAGGCCCGTCTTGTTACCCTGTATCCTCGGCGTGATGACGTAGCCGTCCAGGAACTGCCCCGTGAGCCACACCGCCCCCACGCCGCAGAGGCGTAGCGCGGACCCGCCGTCGCCCCAGTACGCGAGCGGCAGCGCCATCGGAAGCACGGCGAAGGAACCCAGCAGCGGCACAAGGTTCAGGACTCCGAGCAGGAACCCGAGGAGGAAGCCGTAGGGAAGCCCCACGAGCATGAAGCCGAAGCCGTACATGAGGCCCTCCACGAGGCAGATCAGCACCTGCCGCTGGAAGAAGCTCACGACGATGGAGAGGAAGGCGTCTATCTGCTCCGCTATGAAGACCTTCGTGTCCTCCTTCAGGAATGCCATCTGCTTCACGCAGTCGCGCCCGTGCATGCTCGGACGGGAGAGGAAGTACGCGAAGAAGACGATGGAGACGAGCCAGTTCAGCAGACCTGACATCGTACCGCAGAAGCCCGAAATCGTACTTACGACCTCCCCCTTCGCATTGTCGAACCACGTCATGTACGGGATGCCCAGCTTGTCCGCATTCGCCTGCGCATTGGGGAACGTGTCGTTGAACCACGCAATGAACCGCGCCGCGCGCGCGGGGGCGTTGGCGAGGAAGTCTATGACCTGGGTCGTAATGAACGAGCCGAAGTTCCAGAACAGGAAGCCCATCGGCACGAGGACGGAAAGGAGCATGAGGGACATCGCCAGCGCCGGGTTGCGCACAAGCCGCCTCCAGAGGAGGTAGTAGGGCTTGAAGAACATGGAGAGGAACAGCCCGAACACCACCGGAGTCAAAGCGGGGGAGAGATAGCCCAGGACCTTGATCCCGAGCCAGCCCAGGAACGTGGCGAAAGACACGACGACCGCAAGCGCCAGAACAGTCAGGCCGCTCGCGATCGTCTTGCGTTGTGTATCGGTGAAGTCGAACATGCCCCTATTATACCAAATCCACTCGCCGATTGGCTATGGAAAGTTTAGGGGCATGCCCGGACGGCGATCAGAAGATCTCGCAGGGAGGAAGCTCGCCGACGATGGGACGCACGTAGTCCAGGAACGCCTGGGTCACGTCGTGCCCGTTCTTCGCGATGTACTCCTTCGGGACGCTCCTCGTGTACTTCGCCGCGTTCTGGATCGGAACGGGCGCGAAGGCGACCTTGTACTTCCTGCCCTCCTTGCGGACGATGGCGATGGTGCCCTTCGTGAGCTCGCCCTTGAGCGCGGCCTTCACTGCGGCCTCGCCCGCCGCGCGCCCCTCCGCCTGGTCCACCGCCGAGGCGATGCCGGGGAACGAACGCTGGAGGTAGCCGAAGGT
Source organism: uncultured Verrucomicrobiota bacterium (assembly GCA_946610035.1). GTDB lineage: Bacteria > Verrucomicrobiota > Kiritimatiellia > RFP12 > UBA1067 > UBA1067. The sequence goes on along the minus strand of CAMOCC010000033.1, from coordinate 4,550 downwards.
GTCGGCGCGCACGCGCTTCACCCCGGCCTTCGCCTTGAGGATCGCGGCGAGCGCGTCGCCGAGCGCGCCGGAGCCGGACATCTGGACGTTGCCGTGGCTGTCCTTCTCGCCAGAGCCGAGCTTCGCGCCCATGGGAACGCCGTCCTTGCCGCGGATGCCCTCGGAGACCGCGCACACGCAGCGGCCGTACTTCTTCATTACCGCCTTCACGTCCTTGACGAACTTCTCCTCCGTGAACGGGACTTCGGGGAGGTAGATGAGGTGCGGACCGTCGTCCTCGTGCGCACGGGCGAGCGCGGAGGCCGCCGTGAGGAAGCCAGCGTCGCGTCCCATGATGATGTCGATCTTGACGCCTTCGAGCGCGCGGTTGTCGAGGTCGTCGCCGCGGATGGCGCTGGCGACGAAGCGGGCCGCCGAGCCGAAGCCGGGCGTGTGGTCGCAGCTCCTGAGGTCGTTGTCGATCGTCTTGGGGATGTGGTAGACGACGAGCGGATAGTTCTCCTTCTCAGCCTCCTCCGCGACGATGCGCGCGGCGTCCGCCGAGTCGTTGCCGCCGATGTAGAAGAAGTAGCCGACGTTGCGCTTCCTGAACGCCTCGAATATCGCCTTGCAGTCGGCGGCATCAGGCTTCCTGCGGCAGCTGCCGAGCGCGGAGGACGGCGTCACGGCGATCGCCTCGAGCTTCTTGACTGAAACCTTCCTCAGGTCGATGTAGTCGTCGCCGAGAATGCCGAGGATTCCGTGCCTTGCGCCGAGGATCTTGCCGATCCTGTCGCTCTTGCGCGCCTCGAGGACAGCGCCCACGAGGGACTCGTTGATAACCATCGATGGACCGCCCGACTGGGCGATGACCATGTTCATCTTCTTCATCCGAATATTCCTTTCAGTTGATAATTGCATATTTTATCATATTTGTCGGTCGGACGGCAATATTGACGGCGGGGCCCACAGACGCGCCCTGCGCTCAAATGCAACCGCAACATCAACGATTTCCCAACGAATTAAAATCGCACCCAGGGGCTAGAAGCCGACCGACACTCCGACGCCGCCGTACGCCAGGTCGCGCCGCGCCTCCGGAGCCTTGATCCCCTTCACCGCGTCTCGCGCGTCGTCCGAGACGAGCGAGAACTGCCCGACGAACGCGAACAGGCTCACGTGTTCCGACAGGCTGTAGTCCAGCCTCAGCACGAGACTCAGCGCCTGGAGTCCGCCGCGCCAGCTCGAACCTGGATGGCCCGGCTTCGCGCCGTAGAGGTTCGCGAAATGCCGTCTGTCGCCGAGGTCGCCGAATAAGTCAACCGTGAAGGAGAGATCTTCCATAAGGTCGAAAGACCGCTTCACGCCGACGACCCAGTACGTCTCGTCGATCGGACGGCGCAGAAGCCTGAGCCTCCAGTACGGAGTGACCCACGGCGTCTTGAGGACCTGCAGCGCCTGCCAGTCGCACACGGTGCGTCCTCCGGCGAAGCCCGGGTTCGTCACCCACTGCCGACCGAGTCCGTTCCTGAGCCGCCACCCTTCCGCAAGGTCGATGTCGTAGTACCAGCGCAGAAGGTAGTCCGCCTCGGCATAGGCGTAGCGGCTCATCTCCGCCGAGTGTCCGCTCCGAGACATCGCGGAATACGTCCAGACGGACGCTGCGACGCTCCCGAGGAATCCGAGATCCGCCTCGACCGCCGCATCCTGCGCGGAATACGGACGCGAGTCCCAGACGTATCCGCGGCAGATGTACGCGGTCTCGACGTCGGCGCTTGCGCTGAACGAAAGCCTTCTGCCGAGCTCATCGGCGAAGGAGTCCCCGTTTCCCGGCGAGGTCTCCTCGTCCGCGAACGCGGCAAGCGCGGCCATTGCAGCAAATACGACTGCTGTAGCTTTCATTGAAGGATTCTCCTGATGGTCTCAAGGTTTGCGGGTTTGAGCACTATGCCGTCGAAGCCGTTTAGTACGGACGGCATAGCCGAAGGAAAGCCCCCAGACTGCGAACGAGGAGAGGTTCTTTCTGAGTCCGTTCATGACGCACCGCCATTCCCTATTCCCGCCCCGCAGACGACAGGACGCACCGTGTCGACAGTGACGGGCTTGATGAATATGCCGGTAAAGCCCACCTCCCTGTATCGCTTCCGCATCTCGACGTCCGCCGTCACGACATAGACAGGGAGCGATTTCAGCTTTTCGTGCGCGCGAATCGCCTTCACGAGCCCCTCGCCGTCCATCTCCGGCATCCACATGTCGGTGAGGACGATGTCGAACGCCTTTGCGTCCGGAGCCTCGAGCGCGTCGAGCGCCTCCCGTCCGTTCATCGCCGTCACGACGTTGAAGTCTCCGATCTTCTTGAGCATCGCCTTGAGGACCATGATGTTCATCTTCTGGTCGTCGACGATCAGGATGCGGCGGCGGGCGGGCTCGGCGGGGGACCGAGGGACTGGCGGGACCGGCGGGACGGGAGAAGATGCGCTCGCCATGCTTGTCGCGCCAGTCATGCCGGTCTCGTCTCCCTCGTCCGTCATCTCTGTCGATATCTTCACATCGGGGATCGCAACGGTGAACGTCGAGCCCTTCCCCGGCGTGGAGGCAACGGTGATTTCGCCGCCCATGGCCTTCACGAGGCGACGGCAGAGCGCAAGGCCAAGCCCGGTGCCGCCGTGGCGGGCTTCCTTTGCGCTGACTTTTTCGTATGGGGTCATGATAAGCTCCATGTCCTCCTCGCCGATGCCGCAGCCGGTATCCTCGACCTCGATCCGCAGCGTGCCGGAGGCGCCGCCCGGCGAATCGAACGCGGCGCGGACCTCGACGCGTCCGGCCTTCGTGAACTTTACGGCGTTGCTGACGAGATTCAGAAGAAGCTGTCCTATGCGCTGCGGATCGACCATAAGCGCGGGAAGGCCCTCCGCACGCGACCTGATCTCAAGCGCCGGGTTGGCGTTCGCGGCCCTGAACGACTCGACGATGTCCCCGATCAGCTTCGAGGCCGCGGTGTGGACCGGTATGATTTCAAGACTCCCGGACTCGAGTTTCGAGAAGTCCAGAACATGTTCGACGAGCCTCAGTAGCGCCTTTCCGCTGACGAGGATGGAGTCGACCGCCCGCTCACGCTCCGCATCCGTCCTGAAGCCCATCTTCATCATCTCGGAATAACCGATGATGGCGTTGAGCGGAGTCCTTATATCGTGGCTCATCGTAGAGAAGAAGTAGCTTCTCGTCTTCCCCGCGCTCTCCTCGGCCTCTATCTTCTGCTTGAGAAGACGATTCTCGCGCCTGCGCAGGACGTTGAAGAGGTTGATGACTATCGCGAGAGACGAGACGAGCAGCAGCAGCTCGACGCACATCTTCGCGAGCATGTCTGCGCCCACATGCCCGAGAATGCCCTCCACCATGGGCGAATCGACCGTCTTCCCGACGAGAGCGCCGAACGCCGCCTCGGACGCGTCGCATATCGCGAGGCGGATCCACATTAGCGACGAGAAGAAGATCAAGACGAGGATGCCGATCCAGACGACGATGGTGCGTCCGAAGCGCGAAAGCCAGTCGACGAGGAACACGTGCCGGTACTGCAGGAACCCGGCGAGGCACCAGATGGCGAGGACGAGATACGACTCGGCCGAAAGCGCCTCGCCCGATATGTAGTTCGGCACGAGCATCAGGAGAGCGAAGCCGATCGCCATCACGACGCCGGCGATGCCGAGAGCCTCCCCTACGCGAGCGGCGCGCCCGGCCTCCTTTTTGGCGACGGCGAAGGAGGCGGCCGAGGTGTAGCAGTACGCAAGCGCTGCACCGAGGTTCGAGACGTCGACTGGCCATCCGGTGACGGTGCGACCGAGAAACGGAATCGCGAACGAAACGCACGTCACGAAAAGCACGGCGTTCGCGGGCACGCCTTCGCGGTTGAGACGCCCGAACCAGCTCGGAATCGCCCCGCCGTTCGACATCGCGTGCATGAGGCGGCTCGAGGCGATCAGAGTGCCGAAGATGCCAGTCAACTGCGCGGCGAGCATCGCGCCTCCGATTACGGACTTCCCCGCGACGCCGAGCGCCCTCTTCGACGCGGCGAACACGGGCATCGCGTCAATCCCGCCGAGATTCGGGAGGTCCTCTATGTATTCGCGCCAGTTCGCGTATCCGTCCGGGATTGAGACGACCGGCAGCAGGGCCAGCAGGATGTACACCGCCGCGGAAAGCGCGATCGCCGCGAGGAGGATTCCGAACGTGCGGCGGACGGGGAACTTGAACTCGGCGGAGGAGTGGACTATCGCCTCGAAGCCGACGAACGCCCACGGGATCATGGCGAGGATGTGGATCACCTGCATGAAGTGTCCGCCCTCTGGCGAGAACGCGGGGCCCATCGCGGCGAAGCCTCCCTCGTGGCGCGAGAGCGCCGCGACGAACACCGCCGCGACTCCCGCGACGAAGACCCCGGCGAGAATCGTGTTCAGCCAGGCGGCGAGCCGCTTGCGGAAAAGGCACACCGCGCCGCAGAAGGCCGTCGCGATGACGCATGCCATGACTTCGCCGAAGTACACCTCGAACCCGGCCATCGTGTAGTGGAAGCCGAA